>JBGGNE010000043.1:0-35013 GCA_041287705.1 Methylacidiphilales bacterium
GGAGCTTATCGCCTGCGCACGGGAACTCGGGTCGGATGAAGTTCTGGAGGCGCTTCCCCTGCAGTATCTTACGGATGTAGGGCCGCTGGGCGTACACCTCAGCCTGGGCCAGCGCCAGCTTGTCTGCCTTGTCCGCGCTTATGTGGCGAATCCTGCGGTTCTTGTGCTGGACGAAGCGACCTCAGCAGTCGACGTACAGACAGAACGACGTATTCAGCGCGCCCTGCGGCGACTTTGTCATGGACGCACCGCCATCATTATCGCGCACCGTCTGGCGACAATTCGCGATGCGGACCGGATTGCTGTTATTCGGTCGGGGCGCGTGGTGGAAACCGGAAAGCATGCAGACCTCATCGGTGCCGATGGCCCATATGCCGCTTTGTATCAGGCATACATACGGAACACCGCCGGAACGCCAGAGGCTGAGCGACAGATCGCATTGCTGTAAAGTAGCGGTTGGCGACACAAAACGATCGCTTTTCGCGCGTTGATTCTGTTATATGCAGGACAACTCCGTTTCCCTTCGGACGTCTTTTCTATGAATCTGATGAATCGCTCCTGCCGCGTTCTGATCGCGTCTCTCGCGCTTTGCCTGCCCTTTGTGGGCACCATGCCGGCCAAAGACGCAGCTCCCGCCACCGTGATAACCGCTACGCCCGATCGTGCTGAGGCGATATATGGTAAAGGCGATAAAATAACGTGGACCGTAGATGTAGCCACGGGTGACAGAACCAGGCTGACGGCGGTTAACTACATCATTGAGCGCGACGGAATGGGCGAGTACGGCAAAGGCACCCTTGATCTCTCCAAAGGTCCGCAGGAAGTCAGCACCACGTTTGACCAGCCTTGCGTTCTCACTCTCGTGACGGTTCCGGATGGAAACAATAATGCGGAACTGGGCAAGAACAAGCTGAGCATAGGCGGTGCGCTGGTGGCTCCCAAAGAGATCGGGCCTTCCCTGCCCGCTCCTGCGGATTTCGATGAATTCTGGCAGGCCAAACTGAAGGATCTGGCCGCCGTGCCGGCAAATCCGGTCGTGCAGCCTGTAGAAGCCGCCAGGCTGGAAGGTCTGAAAGGCGCGGAGACTCTGGATTTCTACAAAGTAACTCTGGATAACATCAATGGCACCAAGGTCCAGGGCCAGTTGGCGCGCCCTAAGAAAGGCGAGAAGTTTCCGGCTCTGCTTATTCTGCAATATGCGGGTGTATACCCGCTGGACAAAGGCAAGGTAGTAGGGCAGGCCGCCTCAGGCTGGCTGGTCTTTAACATTCAGGCGCACGATATTCCCATCGATGAGCCCAAAGAGTACTACACGGAAAAGGGCAACGGCGACCTCAAAGGCTATATCTTCAAGGGCAATGAAAGCCGGGATACCAGCTACTTCCTGCGCATGTACCTGGGTTGTGTACGAGCGGCGGAATACCTGACTTCGCGTCCCGACTGGAACGGCCAGGTGCTTGTTGTCACAGGTGATTCCCAGGGCGGCATGCAGTCGTTCGCCACCGCGGCGCTTTATCCCAAAGTAACAGGTCTTATGACACTGGTTCCGGCGGGCAGCGACTTCAGAGCTCCCATGGCCACGCCGCCGCGCGCGTTCAGTTACCCGTACTGGCTGGCTCCCTGGGCACCCAAGGATCACGATATTGAAAAAGTGAAGGTAGCGGCGGGCTATTTTGACGGCATGAACTTTGCCGCACGAGTCAAAGTGCCCTGCCTCATCGCCGTGGGTCTTATCGATGAAACATCGCGCCCGACAGGCGTAACGGCGACATACAATGCCGTTAAGGCTACCAAGGAACTCGTGGTCATGCCAGGTTCCGATCACCATGGCCGCCTGAAAAGCCAGGCGATCTACTGGAACCGTTACAACGCATGGAAGAAGGCGTTTGAAACCGGCGGAAAACCGCCCGCACCGGAATCCGGCTTTACCGGTCCAGGTCCCAAAGCGGAAACCAAATAAGAGTGAGCGCTCTACTGCTGATATCGTAGGATTAGTCGCCGCCCTTCATGTGTATGTCTCTACAAAAATCTGCTTATGCTATCCTGTTTGCCTTCATCATTGCTATGAGTTCACAGCCCGATGCCTTGTTTGCGGAGGAAGCCACAAAAATGAATACGGCCAGTGAAGCCGAGCATATCGTATTGTGGCCGGATCAGGCTCCTACGGGAGACGGCAAGTTTGAGAAAAGCGACGCATCGATAGCGGTATATCATCCGGCCAATCCTAACGGTACGGCCATGATAATATGCCCCGGCGGCGGCTATGCCACTCAGGTTATGGGCGCTGAAGGCACGGGCATCGCAAAGTGGCTTGGCGAGCATGGCATCACAGGTGTGGTGTTGAAGTATCGCCTGCCGAAGCATCGCGCCTACGTTCCTTTGCTGGATGTGCAGCAGGCGATCCGTCTCACGCGCGGCCATGCCCAGGAGTGGAAACTGAACGCGCAACGCATTGGGGTCATCGGCTTTTCCGCGGGTGGCCATCTGGCGTCCAGCGCGGGAGTTCACTACGCTTTCGCTCCCGGAGACACCGCAGGCAAAGGAGACAAAAGGAAGGGGCTGGATGCGCGCCCAGACTTTATGATTCTCATCTATCCGGTGATTGGGATGGGCGGAAAGCTGAATCACCAGGGTTCACGCAACAACCTCCTTGGCCCCGATGCGTCGGACGAACTCGCCGGCTTTTTCTCCAACCAGGATCAGGTCACAAGCGAAACACCACCCGCATTCATGGCCCATGCTGTGGACGATAAGGTCGTTTCCTCCGAGCACAGCAAAGCTTTTACGGATGCGCTTCAGGCTAAAGGTGTTAAGGCAAAATATCTGGAGCTGCCCAATGGCGGCCATGGTCTCAGTGGCTACAAAGGACCATCATGGGAAGCATGGAAATCAGGCTCTCTGGAATGGCTGTCTGAACTGGGCTTCCTGCCCACAGCCCCTGCGCCGAAACCCTGATGGATTTCTGCCCTTTCCCCGTATCGTGCGCTTTGTTGGTCTGATCAATTTGACTTTCCACCTCAGGTCATATGTGATATAACGTAACATATGACACTGCTGGAAATTGAGGCCGCCATTTCCTCTCTGACCGCACCTGAGCTGGATGAACTGGAAAAGTTTATTCAGACGACGAGAGAGCAGAAGGCGGAAAAAATCACCTGGCCGGACTTTGCCGCGCGTCGGAACCGCATCTTCCCTGACGGTCCGCCGCCTGGAAAACCGCTTTCAGAAATCATAAGCGAAGGTCGCGGAGAATATTGAGATGCCCTCAGCGAACACTGGCATCTATTTTGACAGCGGAATACTCGTGAAGCTCTACGTGGGTGAATCGAATTCACAAGTGGCCGATGCAATGGTGCTGGGCCTGAGTGATTCGATACCGCTTACTCATTTGCTGGAGCTCGAAATCCGCAATGCGCTGCGCCTCAAATGTGCTCGAGGCGAACTGACGCTGGCGGGCATGAATTCCGCACTTGCGGATTTCCAGTCCGATATCGACATTGGCCGTTATCATCGGCCGGCCTATCGACTGGAAAACATATTTCGCCGCGCCGAAGTCCTTTCGCGGCATCACGCGGTGCGATCCAAATGCCGCAGCCTTGATGTCCTGCATGTCGCGGCTGCATTAGAGATCCAGTGCCAGGAGTTCGCGTCGTTTGACGAACGTCAACGGACGGTGGCGGGAGAAGCCGGGCTGATTATATTGCCGCGTTAACTCTGGTCTGCCTCATGTTTGGCACGGTGGAAGAGCCATTTTACGGCGCCTTCAGTCCAGGCGTAAGCCTGCTTCCAGAGCGGGATCGGAGCGCCGGTGCGGAAACGGGTGCGCGCCACCTCGCCACTGCGGATATCAGTCGGAGGAGTACCTGCAAAGTGGGCAACCGCCTCAAATGTGGGGGCCACGAGTTCGTATCCGCTGTACGGATTCTTATCGTCTTTCTGATGCGAAGAATCCTGCTTGCGGCGAGCAACGGACAGAGGACCGCCTGCCAGCGTGGTGATTTCCGGATACACAACGTCGCGATTACCGCGTGAAGTAACGCGATCCAGAATAGCTTCTGTTTCGACGCGGCCAGGCAGCAGAACCTCTATCCTTTCGCCAATATGGGCGCGAAACGCGTCAACGGCATGCTCGGGAATCGAAAGCTTGAGTTCATTGGCCGGCAGCACGCCCATGCGCAGAACTTCGTCGCCGGGTTGCAGAAAGGTGCCCACGCGTTGAGGAAGTTTCCACACCAGCACAGTGCCATCACTGGGAGCAATGATATTGAGCGAAGCCAGCCGTTTGGCCTTCTCGGCATATTGCTTCCGCATGCCATCAAGAGAGGCCTGCTCAGCCTGGAAGGAGGGAAGATCGAGTTCCCCTGTCTGCGTCTCTTTTTCACCCATCGCCATTGAGGTCTTGGCTTCCTGATACTTGAGCTTCAGAGCCAGAACTTCGACGTCTTTGGTTTCCTCAAGATTGCGGACTTCGACGAGCAGTTGGCCTTGCTTCACGCTGTCGCCTTCCTTCACCAGAACTCGATTGATAAAGCCGGGGCATTCGGCACGAAGCACCACCATGTCTTTCACCTGCACCACTGCCGGGGAAGTCACTGTCGGGTAAATGGGAATGTAACATACTACCGCCACTACCGCCGCAAAGAGGGCCAGGCGAAAGATTAACCGCATACGAGAAGCTGCACCCACACCCTCCCCCGTGGCAAGCGTGTTTATAAAGCTGTACAGACCCGGCACCACCCAAAGCACCCCGCAGAAAATACCCAGGATAAGACCGCCGCCCTTCCACATGGTGGAGGCCGCGATGATCAGCACTCCCATGGTGACCACACGCCAGACCAGCGAGGCAACCCCATAGCTGAAGAGCGTCGCGCGCTCCCATAGCGGAACCCCGGTCTGTTCCTGCACTTCCTTGCCTACCAGGTAGCGATTGCAAAACCGCATCAGGGAGAGCTGGGCACGCTGGTACAGATTGGGCATCCCCAGGTAATCCGAAAGGAGGTAGTAGCCATCAAACCGCATAAGTGGGTTGATATTGAACAAAAGCGTCGTGGATCCCGCGATGATCATCAGCTTGTACGCTATCGTATTCCAGTAACCTTCGGCACTGTAGCTCCAGTAAATTGCGGCTGCTGACGCAATGAAAAGCTCTACCCAAAGCCCCCCGAAGCTGACATGCATGCGCTGCCATTTGCTTGGCAATGCCCAGCTGGACGTGGCATCAACGTAGGTGATGGGCATGAAGAGAATCAGCGTAACTCCCGCCTCGCGCACACGGCAGCCGTAGTATTTGCATACCATGCCGTGGCCCAGCTCATGCACAACCTTGAGCCCCGCCCAGATAATCAACATGACCACGGCGTCGGTGGCGGAAAAGATGCCACCCGCCATATCGCTGAAGCGCCGCCAGTCGTATATCACAAGACCAATTGCCACCACCACCACTACCACCCACAGGAGCCATATGATCGGATGGCAAAGCCAGCCCGCCACACGATGCAATCCCGTGAAGAAGGCGTCCGGGCTTCCCACCGGCATCTTCAGGAACATGAAGTTGACAAGCTCCATCGCGCGTTTCTGATGCTGCTTATCCTGATGCTCCGCGGCGATTTCGTTGCTGGTCGCATCGAAATCCACCAGATGATTGTCCACGAGCCATTGAGTCAGGGACAGCGCCTCGTTTTCCGTTATCGCCTCCGGACCAGCCGCCAGAGATGCCCTTGCAAATGCTTCGGAAAGCGTGCGGCGACCATCCAGGTAGGTGAGAAAGAGGTATTCAGGCAATCCCACCCGATGGAACTTGGAGTGCAGGGCGTCTTCGATCAACGCATAGCGGCCGCCGGTATACTCCTGAAAAGTGAAGCGCAGACCACGCCGCAGGCGCGGCTTTGTGGCGCGCAGCTCCCGCACGGTGGAGTCGAGCCCGGGAGTATGCAGAGGGGCGTCGAGAAGAGCGGTATTCATGGTCTACCAGAAGAACGTCAGCCGAATGTAATCCCACGCCTTGTGGGTAAGCTGCCACCAGAGCGGCTGCGGTGCGCCCTCCAGAACGGCCCAGCCTTTCATACCGGGTCGCAGTTTCTTGCTTATTTCGCCTTCCGGCAGATTGGCTTCGGACACAAAAACATGTTCGCCATCACGTACTTCCGCCTGTGGATTTACTTTATGAAGCTTCAGCGTCCAGGTATCGCCAGGAAAAGCCTCCAGCCGCGCCGTGATCGGCATGTCGTGCGAGGTATAGGGAATATCCGAGTCAGGGATATCCAGCTCCAGAACAAGCTTGTCCAGCGGCGCAACCTCAAACATGACTTGTCCTTTCGACAGCGGCACACCCTCGGCGCGCTTCAGATCACCCGCCAGCACGACGCCCGCAACAGGAGACTTCAGCTCCAGGTTCGCGATTTTGTACTGGGTAACGCTGAGATCCACCTTGTGCTGCTCTGCTTCCAGGCCGGCCATAACCGCTGCCGCATGGGTCGCTTCCCGGTCCGCCATATTTTTATCACGCAAGGTCAGCGAGCGATCACGTGCAGCAATGCTTTCCGCTTCCTTCCAGCGCAGTTCCTTGTCATCCATCACAGCCAGTACGTCACCAGCCTGAACCAGATCACCAGGCTCTACCCTGGCTTCCTTCAATCGGCCCTCGAAGGGCGCTGCGACGACTCGCTTTAGCTCCGGCTGAACGCGACAGGAAACCCACATGTAGTGAGGGAAAGGTGTGGCAAGCAGGATGGCCAGACCGCCCAGCAGCAGAACAATCAGCAGTCGAAGGACGCGACCGGCATTCTCCCACGCACGTCCTATCCAGCGCAGCGGCGCTACGGGATCCGCCTTCTTCAGCAATATCAGCTGCGATTCCAGATAAGGTTGTGCAGCTACCAAAAATTGTCGGGCCTGATCGTTGTAGCCCTGCGGCTTCTCCCAGGCGAACAGGAAGACGGCCAGTGGCTCGCCTTTCTCCACCTCTTCCGTCGGCTCGGAAGCGTCTGCTTCGGGACGCCGATAGAGAGGAATACTGACCACCGTTGCCCAGTCCAGCGCACGCAGCAGTTCCTGATGCGCCACTTCACCCAGACCTTTGGATGATACGCCATCAACGGCGGACAGATGCCGCACAATAGATTCGCCGCGAGCAAGTGACTCGCGCATAGCGCCCTGCAGCAGTGATGCTGAGGCGCCCAGTTTATCGAAATTTCCCGCGCCGGAAATCGAAGCGACTTTGACACGGCGAGTCGATTTGGCCACGCCAACAGCCACCAGAGCGCAGCCCAGGTGCGTGCGCAGCCGATCAGCCAGAACGTTCAGGGCCAGATAAAAGCCGTCTGCCTTTGCCGCCAGAGCGCCAAGTTCCACCAGTGCGGCGGCCTGTTTTAAAGCCCAGTCCGCACGTACTTTTTCCTCGCCTTCACCCAGCACCGAATGGATAAAGCCGGTGGAGGTCTGCAGGATGATAAGGAAGGGCTCAAGCTGACTGGTGCGAGTCGCGTTGAGCAGCAGGCAGACAAAATACGGACTCTTGCCGGGCCGGCTGATGGGCGACGCCACCAGATAAAGACCGGGCATTGACTGCAGTTCCTTCACCACAGCGTTGGGTGATTCCCGTCCGTCAGTATAGGGTTGCAGAGCGCCATTGGCATTCGTGGCGGCCACGGATATGGAAACGGACGCGGCAGGTCCGGGAGTCGGCGTGGAAGACGGCGAGACGTAGCGCATCATCTCGGCAATCGCCTCCTGGGTGGGAGGGGATGAATCCTTCCAGATGCGGCCAAGCAACCGGGAATTTTCCGGCGCGTTGGGATCGATCAGGTACGAGGAGTGCGCGCTGGTAAGTTCAGTAAGATAAATCAGCAGTTCGCGGATGCGGACCAGCACTTCATCGCGGGAGCGGGAGATGCGGACAAGCTGGGGCTCTATACGCAGTATATTGAGCGGCTCCGGCTCCTGCGTGGCGGGTGACGCGTTGTCAGGGTCGGGCGCGGCGGAACCGGGGCCGATCGACTTTTTGAGCTCCGTGTTAGGCGGCGAAGTGGGCATACATCCTTATCTTATACTTGCATCTCACAATCCCGACAGACAAAGCCCGCTGCCAGAGAAAATATATCCCTGGAAACGGGCAATGGGAACAGAGAATTAAATGGACACGTTCGCTTCAGCTTTACAGACGCGGCAGGGTGGCCGAGGGGCCGGAGCCGGGAGAAGAGGAAGCACGATGAGTGGCCGTAGTGCGTGACAGCGACTGATCCAGAGCCTGGAGGAAGCGACGCGCCGCGGCGGGGGTCATCGCGATGCGGGTATGCACAGAGAGAACGCCTTCGGAGGAGTTGGGATCGCGCAGAACACCAGAGGAGAAGTCGAGAAACACTTCTTCGGCTGAGGCATTGATAATCACCTGGCTCGCGTATTTCGCAGAGAGGTCATCGTACTTGACTTTTAGCTGAACCTGATTATTGGCCGCAGCTTTGTTTTTTCCATCGTCCATGATTCGCTCAGTATACCTCAACCGTATAACCTAAGCAAGAAGGATTGACCGGGCGCTTCACCATTAAAGCTATGGAGAGAATGCAATATTTATCAGGTAAATTATACACCCGATGTACAGACACGGACATAGCCTGCAACAAGGAGCACGGGAGCGTCAGGTATCGGGAACTGCAGCGAGGGATTATTGAATTCGCTTTCCGATAGAGCCTTCGCCAATTCGCCAAAGGAAATCCAGCGGTCAAACCAATATCCTTTAGGCGCGGCAAATGCAGTAGCGGAGAACAGAGTGCCTACAACAAACATGAGTCAGACCATTTCGCATCAGCAGGTTGAGGCTTCCACGCGTTCTTTCTGCTTTTTGCGCACTACCCATTCTTCCGTTGCGGCGGGAATTCTGCTGACAGGAAGCGGCCCGAATACCGGCACTGGCATGCCACGAGAATCTGTCAAAGAGCAGTGCGGATCGAGCCCCTGGCCATAGCTTAGGAGTGCGCCTGCCGGTGGAACATCGGTAATGAAGAGAGTAATACGTGCGCTGGCTATATCTGCATCTGCCAGCTCCTTATCAGCCTCAATGCGATAGACAGTCGGTGTCGTCCGACCATCGGGATTGCTCAACGAAAAACCGTGGACCCTGCCGGGACACTGGAGGATGCCCAGTACGCCTGTAAACTCCACTATTATGCAATGGTTCACCCTGGGAACCGCCCCGCGTGGGGAGCGCATATGGCTGCATTTATAGCGTATGGAGATCGGATTAATCTCCCCTCCCCCACTCTTATCGCCCAGAACAAGATCCGCGGCGCGCACCGCCAGGCGCCAGGCCAGCACGGGGAAGGAATCGGCCCCAATGTGGGCACAGTCATCCAGCTCAAGATCTATGCTGGGAACGATGGCGCAGTATGGAACTGAGCGAGGCAGCAGGCGCTGTTTCTCCTGGATTTCGTTCCACGCGGCCTCCTGTGGCCAGGCATTCTGGGGAAAAGCGCTGTGCCGGATAAAGCGCCCAATCTGCACCATCAGCCACGGCAGATTCGGCTGTGCGGTGTCCCGGCGAACGGCGGCAATCAACCGCCGCATCGCAGGAACGTACTCGCGAGCCAGGTGTGGCAAGGCTTCACTTTCCCCCTGATACCAGAGCACGCCCGCCAGCGGTTGAGCCGCAGCGCGCAGACTCAGCAGCATGGATCCGTAAAGTGACCTGCCGCCTTGCCTGCCAAGAGAGGGATCCCATTGAAGCATGCTGGTGCCGCCATGGGCTGTAGCGATAAGCCCCTGCGGCACCTCCGTACGCTCATACATCAGCCGCGCAAAATGCAGCCCGACACCAGCGCCGCACGTTGCCTGACGTCGCATTCTTGCGGATGCCCTGCGGTCAGGCAACACGACGCCCGCTGCATTTGCCCTGGGGTTGTGGACAGCATCCGGCGATTCAGCCCGAAGATGCAGCGGCTCACAAGCCATCTCCCAGCGACGCGCCATGGTAAAGCAGCGCGCCTGGGGAATCGGCTCGGCAGCGCCAGACATCAGGCCGCATCCCTCCATATTGCTTTGCCCAGCCATCAGCCACAGATCTCCCACGTACACGTCCGTGATCTGCAGGTGTTCCCGGCCGCAAAACAGCGTAATAAAATAGGGCCCGCCCGAGGGGATTTCATCCAGTGTTGCACTGAAACGCCCATCCTCGGCACAGCCAATGACACGCCCCGGGTCGGGAACGCTGTCCCGGCCGCAGCCCGATTCCTCTGCGCTTTTCCAGAGGGCGATGTCCCCACAATGAACCATCGCTGTCACAGGCAACTTGCCTTTCGCCGAACACGTGCCGGCGATCAGCGCCCGGGCACCTTCGGGTCGGCGCTGCAGGAATTGTCCGTGGGCGAGTCCTGATTCTATCTTCATGGAAATGGGTACGGCGATTTGGCTGGGCGACATTATCCGGGCCTACTCTCCACTGCCGCCGACAAGCAGCAGGTGGCTGACCTCGAGCGTGTTCTCCGCAGTGCGGCTGCCCATGCCGATGCCCAGATCCTTCCACACCATGGTGTTGAGGCGCGTATTCTGATTTCCCACACCGTTTGGGCCCGGTTTGAACTCCGCAAAAGGCACATAGACCACGTGCCACTCCCCATCCGCAGGGAACAGATCCGTCACCCAGAAGCTTGGAGATTCATCGCTCGTTCCGGCAATAATCGCCACGCCACTTGCAGGATTTGCCAGACGAGCCCGCACCAGCAATCCGGAGTACAGGCTGGGATCCGCTTTTTCCGACAAGGTAAACTTGGGATAGGTCCAGCTTCCGGTCTTTCCGGGGAAAGTCGCATCCATCTTCCAGCCGCCACCCGCCGTAGCCGAGAAGATCGATTTGCCATGCTCGGATATATTGACTTTCCAGCGGCTGACATCGGAAATCGGCATGACGGCCTGCCTGGGGTGTTTGGAAAGATGTTGCTCAAGAGTCCCTTCCATCATCAGCGGAATCGCCAGCGGCGAGGGCGAAATGCCGCTCTCCGCTTTGCCGCCCACGGTGATTAACTTTGTACGGGCAATATCCAGCTCACCGGTTACATCAGGCTGCCACTGAATATCGCTGAAGCCCATTGCCGGCACTGAAACGGGAGAACCCTTTTCCAGCTTTCCGCCAGGCAGTATCAGTTCGGGTGTGAACATGATGGGGGCCTGAGACATGTTGTGAATGCGCACATTCAGCGGCAGCGCCTTCGCCGTTTCACGCGAAACCAGATACCGCCTCGCCGAAGCCCGGGACGGCGTCTTTCCCCACAGGAACTGCAGTACAAGCGGGGATGCAAGGCGCTGCTGCACCAGAGGCTGCTGCCCGATTTCATACAGGCGCCGCGCGGATGTATCCGTCTTTAGAAACGCACCAAGCCCAGCCCTGTCCACAGTAATATACGCAATGCCATCGGGAACGGGGACCTGCGAGGCTACCACGCCAATGCTCTGGTCGGACTGAGCGTTCTGGACGGTGAGCGTACGGCCATCCGCACCCTGAACACGCTTTACCTTAACGGGAAGCGATACCGTCGCGTTCGGTTTCACTGAGCCCGTATAGATAACCACAACAGCCTCCCCTTCCCCTTCCTTTGCTGGGCGGCCAAATACTCGCGCCAGCGTGATCTTCTTATCCACGCCATCTCCGGTCAGATCGCCAAGATAGGATTTTCCACTCAGCATCTGCACCGTCGTGGCATAACCTGCCATACTCCTCAGCGGAGTTGCCTCACGGCCCATCATGCCGAAATTCTTGTGCCCTTCCTCATAATAGACATAGACGAACGGGAAGAAGCGAGCCACGCCGCAGACTTTAGATTCCATGGCTTTTGCGGAGATCTCAAGAGCGCTTATCGTATCCTGCTCAACGGGAGGGCGATCCGGGCCGACACCCCATGCCCAGCCGCATTCGGTATGCCACATGGGCATCGCCTCCTTGCCGGTGCTCTTCAGCCAGGTGCGATAGCGGGCCACCATTCCCTCGACTGCGGGCGCCCGATCGTAGGAGTGGAAACTGATCGCATTCGAGTCATCCAGCAAACCATTGGCAGCCGACGTATCAAAGTACGGTCCGGGCGGAATATTGGCAAATACACCAGTTACCAGCGGTATGGAAGTAGGTGCCTGCTTCAGGCCGTAACTCATGGCCTTAACAATGGGGATGTACTGATCGGCAGGCGTGCCTTTCAGGTCGGGCTCATTGCAGACTTCAGCAGCGCCCCACACGGGCCAGTGCCGGGTCACTTCCGCAGTGGTCTCGGCCAGCTCCGGGAGGTTATTGGCATACCACGTCTCTTTTTGCAAATCGTGATGCCTGCCGCCACCATCCAGGATTTCCAGGACCTGCACTTTGCTTTCGGCGTAGTTGGCTCGCACGGCGTCGAACTGCCGCCTTGTGTCCCAGTTGTAAGTTCCTTTGGCCGGATTAACGCTACCCAGACCAAGACGCTCACGCGCCATCGTAATGCCGGAACGCGCCAGAATCCTGACCAGCGAAGCACGCCTGGCGGGATCCAGCTCCAGCCATGACAGCCCCGCATCCATACCGAAGAACGGATCGGCAGGACCCGCTGCTGTGGGCTCCAGCGATACGATGCCAAAAGTCTGGCCGGCTTCTGGAAAACGCACTTCGCTGTACCCCCGGGGAAAGGCCCTGCTGATAGTCACTGTTCGGTCTGTACCCAGGGCAGCGTTGCCCGCCGCCACCTGGCGTCCTTCAAAGTCGGCCACGGTGTAGGGCACCTGCGCACTTGGACCGGGGCTCTTCACCTTCCAGCGCAGCGTCGCTTCCTTATCCGGAGCCACAAAGCACATGCCCACATCGGTCGCCTCCAGGCCAGTCGTGGCCTTGTTAGTCACCTCTGCGCGGTAATTGCGCAGATAGGGCACTCCCGACTTCAGCGGCTCGTTGAATCGAAAGCCGGCGGCGGTAATCGCGCCCGGGTTGACGGAAGCAGGAAGCGGCGAGGCATCTACCACGGTCTTTCCATTCAGCCGTGCGGTCACCGTGCGGGCTATCGTGTTTACCTCCAGCTCCAGCTCATTAAGGCCGTCTTGCTTCATGGCGGAAAGATCCGGGGTAGTCACCAGATTCTTGCCGCCCACTGTCAGGTTGTAGCGGTTGCCATTAATGTAAAACACCATGGAGAGATTCGCCCAGAAGCTGCTGCTGAGATTGCCCTTCCCCAGCGCAACACCCGCAAAACCGCTTCCGTCCGCACTTACCTCCGCCTTCACCTTGATAATCCCTGCTACAGCAGGAATTTCATGATGGGCGCCTGCGGGTGTGCTGGTCGTCACTCCATTCTCACCAAGGGTAACACTCCTGCTGCCAATCCACTTTGCGTCGCCACGAGTCAGGCCCGTACCATTCAGCTCCGTACCGGCATTGCGAGCAGAGTCCGGCATTAGCGTATCCTCAAAGACAAAAACGCCGGGTGCCTCCGCAGTTTGCGTTAACGCAGTGGCCGGGGAGGTTTTAGCTGGGGTTGCTTCCTGCGCGCGGACAGAAGCGCATTGCAGCCCGGAAAACGAAACGCAAAGTCCGGCAGCCATTACACAGAGATTTAAAGGCTTTAATATCATCATGATACGGGGTCTCGAAAAAAGTTCGAATCGGTTGTGACAGCAACGAAACGGGAGGCGGCGAAGAGAAACTGGAATGCCTCGAAATTGTTATTGCCATCATCTTCCCCCAGATCTATTCAACAAGCCCGGGATCGTGTTAATCATAACATAGGAGTCTCCGGAAAATAAACTGTGCAACTTAAGTCGTCGATTTTGAGATGAGAGCAAGGCGGAATGGAGGGAGTGCATTAGACTAAGGCGCTGACCGGAATTCCAACGCTGCTCTCGCTCAAAAGCGGCGGCTCAAGTTATGCAGGTTATTTTCCGGAGACTCCTTACTGGATATACGTGGAGAACAGATCCGTATCAGGAGCTATGGGCAGTGTCAGCTCTTTCGCGCGCTCGATACCGCTGACCACCAGTCGCACAACGCCGTCCTGATGCTCGAGCTTGCCGGTAAAGGTCACGCGCTTATCGATGAAAGGAAGCAGGTCGCTGGGCACAAGATTCCAGTCCTTGCTCACCACAATGCAAAGAGGTGAAGCAAACGTGCTGCTCTCCGGTCGGAAGAGATGGGTGCGGATCAGCATCAGATCCCGCAACGCGGCCTCGGCGGTTTCCGGGCGCAGGTTGGGATCTTTATGCAGAAAGCGGTGCACCCAGTTGCACACTGCCGGATCAAGATCCGGACGCAGTGTGCGAAGTGGTGGCGGATCGTGATAAAGATGCGCCACCAGCACTTCTTCCATCGGCAGAGAGGCAAATGCAGGCGCGGCAGTCAACGCATGATAAAAGACGTGGCCCAGCGAATAGAGATCTGCGCGGTGATCAATGCGCTGCATCTGGATCAGCTCCGGCGCGGAGTAGTAGATAGAGCCCATGTTGGCGCTCTCCTGAATCACCTCGCTGTAATCCGTGTTCGGCTGGAACTTGCTTAGGCCGAAATCCAGAATCTTAAGCTGCAGCATGTTGGCCACGCCGCGCGACACCATCAGGTTGCTCGACTTGAGATCCAGATGCAGGATGCCATGAATATGCGCCGTAGCCATGCCGGCAAGAGCCTGCTGGGCCATCTGGTAGAAGTCCTCCACAGTTAGAGGACCGCCGACAAGCCATTCCTCCAACTCCTGTCCCTGCACCAGCTCCATGATGAAGAACACGCCTTCTTCGTCCCGGCCAAAGTCGTAAAGCGTGACGATATTGGAGTGGGACACCTTGGCCAGCGCCTGCGCTTCGTTCCAGGCCGCTTCGCCGTGCTTCTTATTATAGCTTACCTCGGGCAGCAGGCGCTTTACCGCTACAGGGCGCTGCAGTTCTTCATCCCAGCCGGAGTACACGATGCCCAGGCCGCCGTGGCCCAGCGGCTCGCGCGCCCAGTAACGGCCACGGATAAGCTGGCTGGTATGGCGACGGATTAACTCGGAGTCGAGCATACGGTTACGTCCGCAGGGAATCCGCAGAGAGGAGAAGTTGGGGTTAAGGCGTGGGTAAAAGGTGAATTTGGCCGTGACGCATTGAGAGCCCGGCGGGCCGGAATGCGCCTTGCCTCTACATTGCTGCCCGGAAGCGCTTGTCTCAAGTCAAAAGCAGCGGGAAATGGAATAAAATACAAGATCTAGTTCCATATGATGCTGGTTCTAATTCCTTATCCATCAACGAGTCCGAAAGACTGCAGAGGGTTAGGAGAAAGAAGAGAGTATAACGCACTTCAACTCTGTTCGCCAGTATGGCGACTCTGCCGACCTCAACGTTAGCCGATACAGAATGATCAAATTTAGCCAGCTAAAGTTAAAGCATTACATGTAAAAACTCCAGGGATTCGTTACGATTATCAAAATTTTTGATACCCATCTCAACTTATTTTCGAAACTGGCACGCTTTTTCAAATGCAATCGGGGTGATTTTACCAATCGGTATCGGAGCAGAGAGCGCACATCATGAGCAAACCTCATGAAACTTATGAGAAGAATGCGGCCTTGTAATCGGTACGCTATCTAAGGATGGCATGATCGCTGCCTATATAAGCAGGTGCATAGAACGCGACAGTTGAAGCCGCCGCCAAAAGTTCACCGGCCCCTGATTCAAAGATCTGCCCAAGCTGATTCCGCCCCACCACCTTCCCCGCTATCGCCACAAAGTACATGAAAAGCCCTTCCTTCACTCCCTCGGCTGCCACCTCCGTTACTCCAGCGACCTCGTCAATCCCTGCGGTTGGCTCCGGCCATACTCGCCGCCAGTTTATCCAAAGAACTGGAGCGCTTACGGCCGGCCTGCTTTTCGCGGGGTTGCCCAAGGGCTGGATGGGCTCTGCCTATGCCAGTGACGCGCCCGAAACCGCGAAGATGAAGTTCGGTATGATTGCGCTGACGGATTGCTCGCCGATCGTCATTGCGCATGAGAAGGGTATGTTCAAGAAGTACGGCATTGAGTCGACCGTGGCCAAGGGCGCCAGCTGGGCGGCCATTCGCGACTCACTGCAGACAGGTGATCTTCAGGCGACGCACATGCTGACCGGCATGCCTTTCGCCAGCACCATGGGTCTGCTGGGCTCGCCCAAGCGCCCTATGATCATCCCCTGGATGCTGAATCGTAACGGCCAGGCCATTACACTGAAAGCGGAGTGGGCCGGTAAAGTCAGCAAAGATCCCAAAGCGCTCAAACCCTATGTTGAAGAAGCCAAGGCTGCCGGCAAGCAGCTGACCTTCGCCATGACCTTCCCGCCCGGCACCCACGCCATGTGGATGCGCTACTACCTCGCCGCAGGCGGCGTTGATCCGGATAAGGACATCAACCTCATCACCATCCCCCCCGCGCAGATGGTAGCCAACATGAAAGTGGGCAAGATGGACGGCTTCTGCGTGGGCGAACCCTGGAACGCGCGCGCCGTAAACGAGAAGTTCGGTTTCACCGCCATTACGACTCAGGAGCTCTGGAAAGATCACCCCGAAAAGGTGTGCGCCTTTATGGCGGAGTTCGCGGACAAGAATCCCAAGACCGTCAAGGCCGTGCTGAAGGCGCTGAACGAAGCCAGCATCTGGCTGGATGATCTGAAGAATCGCCCCGAGCAGGCCGCCATTGTCTCCGCCACCACCTACATCAGCTGTACCAAGGAGCTGATTGAGGGTCGCCTGCTGGGCAACTACGAGTACGGCGATGGTCGCAGTGGCTTCGATCCCAACTACATGATCTTCCACGATCGCAACTGCAACTACCCGCAGCCCAAGTATGGCAAATGGTGGCTCTCGCAGTTCCGCCGCTGGGGCATGGTGGAAGGCGCGCCCGACTATGAAGGCGTCGTGAAACAGGTTATGCGCCCCGATATTTACGAGGAAGCCATGAAGGAAGTGGGATATGCCCACGGCGGTCTGGACGAAAAGTCCGAGACACTGTTTGACGGCAAAACTTTTGATCCAGCCAAACCCGAAGAGTATGCCACCAGCTTCGAAATCAAAAACCTGAAGGGCTAACTCAGGCCCAACTGAAATTCCACCGGCCAGAACTCAGACACTCTTACTTTTCGGCACTTCATACACGAGAAGATTACCAACCAAACCCAACGCAACGCAGCCCGGGGCAGGCGCCGACCAACGCCTGCCTCATCCCCCGTTTCTTTCACACGCTTTCCCGCACACATCCCCCGCCCTGCCATGAAAAAGCAACCTCTCTTCCCGTACGACTGGATCGTGCTGCCTATAATCGGCGCCACCGTCATCCTCATTCTCTGGATGCTCCTCTCCGCCACTGTTGCGGCGGATTTGCCCACACCTGGCAAAACTTGGCAGGACAGCAAACTCTACATTCTCGATCCCTTCGCCGACCGTGGGGAGCAGGACAAAGGCATCATGACGCTCCTCGGCCTCTCTCTGATCACCGTGGCAAAGGGCTATGTGCTGGCACTTCTGGTAGGAGTACCGCTCGGCTTCATGCTGGGCCTGTCAGATGCTTTCGCCAAGACGTTCGATCCCATCTTTCAGATTCTGCGCCCGGTGTCTCCTCTGGCATGGCTGCCTCTGGGCATCATCCTGTTCTTTAAGACCGGCGAGGCCAACTCCTGGGGTGCGCTCTTTACCATCGCACTTTGCGCCATGTGGCCCACTGTGCTCAATACCGCGGTCGGCGTACGGGCTATTCCCCAGGATTACCTGAACGTGGCGCGGGTGCTGAAACTAAGCAAATGGAAGACGCTCTGGAAGATCCTGGTACCTGCCACCCTGCCCTACATGTTCACCGGTTTCCGACTCAGCCTTGGTATCGCATGGCTGGTAATTGTCGCAGCCGAAATGCTGACGGGTACTGCCGGCGTCGGCGGCTTCCTCTGGGCCGAATACAACGCCGGTAACAATGCACGCATCATTCTCTGCATCCTGGCCATCGGACTGGTCGGCTTTGTGCTGGATAAGATCATGGGCTTTGTCGAGGCACAATTCAAGACGGCCTAACCTGCACTGCATAGCAATCTCTCACCGCGTCGCGTAACTCTTTCATCACCAACGCTATGTCCTTCCTTCAAATCCAGCATGCCTCTAAAAGCTTCGGAGCAGGCGCTAAACGTCACACTGTTTTGCGCGATATCAACCTTAGCGTCGAGAAGGGCGAGTTTGTGGCGATTGTCGGATACTCCGGCGCGGGTAAAACAACGCTGATCAACATGCTGGCCGGCCTAAACCGGCCCGACAGCGGCAGCGTCACGCTTAACGGCGCTGAAATCACCGAGCCCGGTCCTGACCGCGGCGTTATTTTCCAGAACTACTCGCTGCTGCCCTGGATGACGGTATACGAGAACATCTACCTGGCCGTGGATCAGATCTTCCCTAACTGGACTACTGAACGCAAAAAGACCGAAACAGAGCGGAATATCGCCCTGGTAAATCTGACGAAGGCGCACGACAAAAAGCCCGGCGAACTATCCGGAGGCATGCGCCAGCGCGTCTCTGTAGCCCGCGCCCTGGCGATGGATCCGCAGGTGCTGCTGATGGACGAACCGCTGGGCGCGCTGGATGCCCTGACACGCGGGGTCCTGCAAAGCGAAATCGAACAGATCTGGGAGAAGAACAAAAAGACGGTGGTGCTTATCACCAATGACGTGGACGAAGGCATCCTGCTTGCGGATCGCATCATCCCGCTAAGCGCCGGCCCCGAAGCCACGCTGGGACCAGCCGTAAAGGTGGATATCGAACGACCACGGGACCGCAAAGCTCTAAATCACGATCCGCGCTTCAAGGATATCAAACTGAAGGTTCTGGATTTCCTGCTTGGGGCCGGCGCTCGCAAGAAAACAACGCTGACGCGCAATCTCGTTTTGCCGGACATCGAGCCTGAAGACATCACTCACCAGCCGGTTAACTGGAGCATCAACAGCCAGCCTAAACGACGCAAGGAAGTGCAGGAGACAAAGATCGAAATCTAAGCATCGCGGCACCTCAGGGACATGGGATGTCCCATTACATCCCCTGCCCCTGATACAACACACTTTCATTTTCCTATTATGAGCGACTTTCTTATCATCTCCGATCTCACCAAGACATTCCAGTCACCCAGAGGACCCGTCTCGGTGGTGAAGAACTTCAATCTTTCGATTAAAAAGGGCGAGTTCATCACCCTAATCGGACACTCCGGCTGCGGTAAAAGCACGGTGCTCGCCATGGTCGCCGGGCTCAGCGAACCTTCTGAAGGCAACATCATTATGAGCGGCCGCGAAGTCAGCGGAGCGGGCCCGGATCGCGGCGTTGTGTTTCAGGCGCCCTGTCTGCTGCCATGGATGACCGCCATGCAGAACGTTATGCTGGGCGTGGATCAGGTTTTCTACACCGCTTCTGCAACTGAGCGCCGCCAGATTGCCGAGTACTTCCTCTCCGTTGTTGGTCTGGCCGATGCCATGGACAAATACCCCACCGAGCTCTCTCAGGGCATGCGTCAGCGTTGCGGTATTGCACGAGCCTTCGCACTGAGTCCCAAGATGCTGCTGCTGGATGAACCCTTCGGCATGCTGGATTCGCTGACCAAATTCGAGCTTCAGGAAGTGCTGCTGGAACTATGGCGCAAGGATCGCAAAACCGCGCTCATGGTCACGCACGATGTGGATGAAGCGCTCTTTCTTTCCGACCGCGTTGTCATGATGACAGACGGACCGGAAGCTGATGTTGGTGAAATTGTGGAAGTGCATTTCCCCCGCCCCCGCAACCGCAAGCAGATCATGGAAGATCCTGAGTACTACAGACTCCGGGCCGAGCTCATCTCCTTCCTTGAAGACCGCGCGCACAAGAAACACGACCGCCCCGCCGTGCCACCAGCCAATCCAGCGGGCGGCACCAACGCCGGTGTCGCCAAGCCGTTGGAAGTCTCTACGCACTAACCGAACAGAGATTACACGCCAACACCTGAACGAAAACCAGGAAGGCGTCCTAACAGGTAGTCCACACACAGCCCATATCACAAAAGCGCCCTGTTACACTCGCCAACTTTTTGTTCCGCACATGAGCATCCAGATTCCCACACTTCCAGATTCCGCTCCCTTCACCACCGAGCAACGCGCGTGGCTGAACGGCTATCTCGCAGGCATTCTTGCCGCTGCGTCCAATGGCACAGCGCCTGGCGCGGCCGGTCAGAACGGCCATACGCCGGCTCCTGCGGTTGCGCCAAAGAAACGCCTTCTGTTCCTGTACGGCACGCAGACTGGCACATCAGAGACATTGGCCCACAAGTTTTCCAAGATCGCCGGGCAGCGAGGATTCGCCCCGGAAGTGAAAAGCCTGGAGTCCTACGACAAAATTGACTGGTCGGCAGAGAAACGTATCGCCGTCATTACCAGCACCTATGGCGACGGCGAAATGCCCGATAACGCACAGGGCTTCTGGAATCACTTTAAAACAGAGTCTGCTCCCAAACTGGATGGAGTGACATTCTCTGTCCTTGCGCTGGGCGATACGAACTATCCTGAATTCTGTAAGGCAGGCAAAGATATCGATACGCGCCTGGAGCAACTTGGCGCGACTCGCGCGCATCCCCGCACCGACTGCGATGTGGATTACGAAGCCGCGGCGCAAACCTGGCTGGATGGAGCGTTAAGCGCCCTGACTGGAAATGACGATACCGCCCCGGAAGCTGTCGCGATCAGCCCGGAAGTGGTCGCTCCCGCAGCTGATACACAGGCGGAGGTTGTTGCCAAACCCTGGTCAAAGACGAATCCTTTCCCGGCACGTCTCATCACCAATAAACTGCTCTCCGGGCCAAACGCGATCAAGGAAACGCGGCACTTTGAGATTTCCCTGGCAGGTAGCGGTCTTTCCTACGAGGTGGGTGACGCTCTTGGTGTGGTTCCGTCCAACTGTCCAGCTCTGGCAGATGATATCCTTAAGGCGATTAAGTGTACTGGCGAAGAAACTGTCACTCTTCCGGCAGGCGCCGGAGAAGCCACGTTGCGCGACGCGCTAATCAATAGCTACGATATCACAAAACCGTCTGGCGACTATATCAAATACCTGGCTAAAGAGACAGGAGACGCGGAACTAAACGCCCTGCTTCAACCAGGAAAAGCGGAAGATCTGCGTAAATACCTCTACGGCAAAGATATTCTGGATCTCCTGCTCGCCTTTCCTTCGCTGACCTGGACGGCACAGGGCTTCGCAGCTCAACTCAAGAAGATCGCTCCACGCCTTTACTCCATCAGCAGCAGCATCAAGGCAAATCCCGAGCAGGTGCACCTTACCGTTTCCGTCGTGCGCTATCAGACGAACGGCCGCGAGCATAAAGGCGTGTGCTCCACGCATCTTGCGGACCGCGCCGATGCTCCTGCCACTTTGCCGGTTTTCATCCAGGTTTCGCACGGATTTCGTCTGCCGCCGAATCCCGAAACGCCCGTCATTATGGTGGGCCCGGGTACAGGCGTCGCACCGTTCCGCGCCTTTCTCCAGGAACGCCGCGCCACTGCTTCCAAAGGTCGCAACTGGCTGATCTTTGGTGAACAGAAGATGGCCAATGATTTCTACTACCGCGACGAACTGGAATCCCTGGCTCAGGATGGCTACCTGCACAAGCTCACGACCGCTTTTTCTCGCGATCAGGAAGCAAAGATCTACGTGCAAAACCGCATGTTGGAAGAAGCATCCGAGCTCTGGGCCTGGCTGCAGGCAGGCGCCCACTTCTATGTCTGCGGAGACGCAAGCCGCATGGCCAAGGATGTTGATAACGCCCTGCACCAGATAGCCCAAACTGTCGGAGGTCTCTCTGAAGCGGATGCAAAAGCCTACATTCAAAGTCTGAAGACTGCAAAGCGCTATCAACGTGACGTTTATTAAGCTGCAGTGACACGTCTTGTCTCTCACACAAACTTTCCCACTCTTATGTCCAACGCCGCCACACCTTCCATCGAACACATTCAGGGCGAACCACTTAATCCGGTCCAAAAGAATTATCTCCAGGGATTCTTTGCCGGTATCAGCGCCCGTGGCATCACGTTTGGTGACTTTATCGACATCAACGGCGCGTCATCCGGCTCTGCTACTTCCACGCATCCTGCAGCGCCACAGGATGATACGCCTTTAATAGTCGAAGAGCGATACAAGCGGGAAGAGCATCCGCTCGATTCCTACTAC
Organism: Methylacidiphilales bacterium; assembly: GCA_041287705.1. Lineage (GTDB taxonomy): Bacteria > Verrucomicrobiota > Verrucomicrobiia > Methylacidiphilales > UBA1321 > LW23. Next base: position 22,146 of record JBGGNE010000043.1, read on the forward strand.
CGCATTGTGGAGCACGCGCGGCTGAACAAGGCGCCCGATAAGGAAGATACCTTCCGATTCAAGTGGAATGGACTGTTCTATCTGACGCCGGTAAAGGATGCCTTCATGGCGCGCCTTCGCATCCCAGGCGGCCAGCTTCGCACCTTTCAGCTTCGCGAACTTGCCAATATTGCCCGTGAACTCACCAGCGGCTACGTGCAGATCACCACTCGGGCCAACTTTCAGCTGCGTCTGATTCAGCCGAAGGACATGCCTGCCTTTTTGCGTCGTGTGCAAAGCGTTGGCCTGCACACTCGCGGAGCAGGTGCGGACAATATCCGCAATCTCACCGCAAATCCCACTGCCGGCGTCGATCCCTACGAGCTCATTGATACGCTGCCCTACTGCCACGAGCTCGGCGAATTTATCCTGGCGCATCGTGAATTCTACGATCTGCCCCGTAAGTTCAACATCGCTTTTGATGGCGGCGGCCTCATCGGCACAGTAGAAGACACGAACGACATCGGTTTCCGCGCTGTACTCGTGAAAGAAGGTGCGGAGGCACAGGCTGCAGGCATCGCGCCGGGCGTCTACTTCCGCGTTGCGCTGGGTGGTGCCACGGGCCACAAGTCGTTTGCCCGGGATCTGGGCGTACTCGTGCCGCCGGACCGCGCTGTTCAGGTGGCGATCGCTCTGGTGCGTGTGTTCATTGCCAACGGAAATCGCGGCGACCGTAAGAAGGCCCGGCTCAAGCACTTGCTGGATAAATGGACTCTGGACCAGTATCTGAAGGAAACCGAAAAGCTGCTGCCTCAGCCACTGATTCGCGATTCTCTGGATGCCAATGGAAAGTCACCCATCGCCCAGCCGTCCGAGCTGCCCCCGACTGCTCACTCGCACGTCGGTGTCTTCCCCCAGAAACAGAAGGGGTTCAACTACATCGGCGTCACCATTCCTGTCGGCCAGATCACGCCCAAACAAATGACGCAACTGGCGGACATTGCGGATAATTATGGCTGCGGAGAACTGCGCCTTACCGTGTGGCAAAACCTGATTCTGCCCGGCATCCCCGACGCCTATGTGGAGACGGTGAAAAAGCGCCTCGTCAGCATCGGCCTGCACTGGAAACAGTCGAATCTTAGCAGCGGTTTCATAGCCTGCACGGGCAATGCGTACTGCAAATTCTCCTCCAGCAATACCAAGGGCCACGCGCTGGCAGCCATCAAGTATCTGGAGCGGCGGATTACGCTGGATCACCCCGTTAACATCCACCTGACCGGCTGCCCCAATTCCTGCGCTCAGCATTTTATGGGCGATATCGGCCTGTTGGGTACGAAGGTGAAGAACTCGGTCAGCGGTGAAGGTTACCACATCTTCCTCGGCGGCGGCTTTGGCGACAATAAGGCAGTGGGTCGGCAGATCTTCCAGGGCATTGCGGCAGAAGAACTTTCGGAAATGCTGGAGAAGATTCTTAAAGGCTACCTGCGCCATCGTACCGAGGGCGAAACGTTCCAGTCTTTTACCAATCGCCACGATGTCGGAACGCTTCAGGCCTGGTTCACCAACAACGAATAGCTTCTCAGCAAAACTCATCTCGATTTCCCTCTTACCACCTTCATGGCCGGACAACTCCAAGCCCCACGCAGAGCGCCCGTCGTACGTCACGTTCTCTCCAAACGTCGTACGCCAGAGCCGGAGCATGTCCTGACGGCGGGAACTACGCTGCTGGATACGCTTCTCAAAGAACAACAGACTCTGACGGCGGTGGAGCGCTTTTCCCAGAAGCATTCGAACGCCGAGCTTCCCGCGCAACAACAGTATTATCAGGATCTTATCCCACTGACGAAGCCCGCCGCGGGCGAGCAGTACGCCTTCTCGGTAGATCTGGATGCGTGCACCGGCTGCAAAGGCTGTGTAAGCGCCTGCCACAATCTCAATGGCCTGGATGACGGTGAGATCTGGCGTAACGTCGGATTGATCGAGAGCGCTCCGCCCAAAGTGGAGATTGTGGCTCGTCTGGATGAAATGGTGACCGGTGCGGGGACTTGCCATGTCCCTTCATTATCACAAAATATTAGCTACCAGCAGACTGTAACCACCGCATGCCACCACTGCGTGGAGCCAGGATGCCTGGAAGGGTGCCCCGTTCTTGCCTATGAGAAGGACGCCGCAACAGGTCTGGTGCGACACCTCGACGACCAGTGCATCGGCTGCCAGTACTGTGTGCTGAAGTGCCCGTACGATGTCCCTAAATATCACGCCAAGAAAGGGATAGTCCGTAAATGCGATATGTGCCATTCCCGACTCAGCGCCGGGGAAGCACCCGCGTGCGTGCAGGCATGTCCCAATGAAGCGATTCGCATTACCCTGGTGCGCAAGGCGGATGTAAAGGCAGTGACCAAACCCGGCGATAGCCTTCTGCCTGGTGCCTTTGATTCGACCTATACCTACCCCACGACCCGCTATACTTCGAAGCGCGGCCCTGTGCCGGCGAATGCGCGCCCCGCCGATGCGGACGCATTGCGCCTGGAGCACACACACTGGCCTCTGGTAGGAATGTTGATCTTCACTCAGGCAGGTGCCGGCCTATTCCTTTTTGATGCCATGGTGCGCGGAGCGGCTCTGATGGGGGCCGACACGGCACAGCCCGGACCGTGGCTCACGCTCGGGGCATTTATGCTGCTGCAGATCGGTCTGGGCGTCAGCGTCTTTCATCTGGGCAAACCGCTGAAAGCATGGCGTGCTTTTCTGGGCTGGCGCACCTCCTGGATGAGCCGCGAGATCCTGGCGTTCGGCCCTTTTGCCGGCCTGGGCGCCGCGGCAACTGGCCTGGCAATGCTGCATTTTCATCGAGAGTTGCTCAGCGTCTTTGGTCTCCAGAAGCTGACCGCAGGGACACCCGAATTCTCCGCAGCGCTGGCTAAAGCAGACGTTCTACCCTGGGTATTACTGAAGGTTCAGTGGCTGCTGCAATTGGGTCTGAGTCTGGCCCCTGAGTGGGCGGTCAATATCCTCTACTCCCCTGCCCTTCTCACGATACTTTCGGCAACAACGGCTATGTTTGGGCTGGCAGGTGTCGCATGCTCAACAATGATCTATGTTGATACGCACCGCCCTTTCTGGCGCGCTTCATTGTCATTCCCGAAGTTCTTCGGCACACTGCTGTGGATTGGCGCCGCTGCAAGCGCTTCGCTGTGCGCCGGTTCCATTGCGTTTGGCAGCCAGTCTCATACGCTGGAATCCGGCCTTCTGTTCTCCATCGCTGTTACCCTGCTGATTGCCACTCTTAAGATGCGGTCCGAGGTGAAGTGGCTCCAGGCTCTCACTTCTCGCAAACAAAATGATGCGCCTGTGGATAAGCGTTCCATGCAGCTCCACACCGTTTTGCAGGCCGAAGTTGTCCGGACGCGGTTCTGGCTGGGTGCCGTCGGCGGCATCGCCATGCCGATACTAGGGCTGGCGGCCTGGGCAACCGGACTTCATGCCGTTGTCTTCACGTTGCTGGCAATCGGTTTTCTTCTCAGCCTGCTGTCCGAAGTTACAGAGCGCATGCTGTTCTTTCGGTGCGTGCAGGCGCCCAAAATGCCAGGAACTTTAGCACCTGCCCCCGCCCTGGCCCCGGCAGTGCATGGCCATTAACCCTGAAAGCGTCCACCGTTATGAGCCAATCTTTACTCAGCAAAGCCGCGGAACTCATCCGCGCATGGGATGGCCCGCTTACGAGGGATCTTGTTCAGACTCCCGGCAAGTTTGGACTGGGACGCGTTCCTTCGCGTCTGGTGCCAAACGCCACTACCACGATGGTTTGCGGCTTTTGCTCAACGGGTTGCGGCCTCAATATCCACCTGAAGGATGGTCAGGCAGTGAATCTCAGCGCGGCGACTGACTACCCGGTTAATATGGGTATGGCGTGCCCCAAGGGCTGGGAAGCGCTGACGCCTCTGGCAGCGGCGGATCGCGCAACGACCCCGTGGTTGCGAGATCGCAGAGGCAAGCTTCATCCGACCACGTGGCCCGTAGCGCTGGATACTTTTGTGCGCGAGTTTAAAGGCGTGCAGGAACGGCACGGGGCAGCATCAGTTGCGTATATCAGCACGGGCCAGATTGTCTGTGAGGAAATGGCGCTGCTGGGCGCCGTGGCCAAGTTTGGTATGGGCCTGCTTCATGGCGACGGCAACACAAGGCAATGCATGGCCACCGCCGCCACTGCATACAAGCAGTCGTTCGGCTTCGATGCGCCGCCCTTTACCTACCAGGATTTCGAGGATTCCGACGTTCTTGTCTTCGTCGGCTCCAATCTCTGCATTGCCCATCCCATCATGTGGCAGCGCGTGTGCCGCAATCCAAACAAGCCGGAAATCATTGTTCTGGATCCCCGCAAGACAGAAACCGCGATGGCGGCCACGCAGCACTACGCCCTGAGGCCAAAGTCCGACCTGACGCTTCTGTACGGCATAGCCCAGATGCTGATCTCCAGCGGTGCCGTAAAGCGGGATTATGTGGAAGCCAGCACAACAGGTTACGCCGAGTTTGAAGCATTCGTCTCCGCATTCACGCCCGAGCGAACTTCGCGCGACACAGGTCTGCCTGTCGCCCAGCTTCAGCGTCTGGTCGATACAATCCGGAATGGCAAACGGGTTTCGTTCTGGTGGACCATGGGCGTCAATCAGGGCCACGAAGCCACACGTACCGCTCAGGCCATTATCAATATCTGCCTGATGACCGGCAACATAGGCCGTCCCGGTACAGGCGCCAACTCGATTACCGGCCAGTGCAACGCCATGGGGTCGCGACTCTTCAGCAACACCACGAACCTCATCGGCGGGCATGACTTTCTGAAAGCCGCGCATCGGGAAAAAATCTCAGACATTCTCGGCATTCCGATCGAGCGCATTCCCACCCAGAACAGTCTCGCCTACGATCAGATTATCGAAGGAATCGACAGCGGTTCCATTCGCGGCCTCTGGATCATTGCCACCAATACGGCGCACTCGTGGATTCATCAGAATCGATTCAAAGAGCTTGCCAAAAAGCTGGAATTCCTGGTAGTGCAGGACATGTACCACACGACCGAAACGGCTCAGATGGCGAATCTGATTCTGCCCGCCGCGGCCTGGGGGGAGAAGGACGGTACTTTCATCAATTCCGAACGCCGGATTGGACTGGCCAAAAAGGTCTCCAAAGCACCCGGTCAGGCACTTTCCGATTTCAACATCCTGCGACTGATCGCGGAGCAATGGGGATGCGGCGAGATGTTTCGCAAATGGGCCACACCCGAAGCCGTCTTTCAAATCCTGAAACAGATAAGCCGGGGCCAGCCCTGCGACATCAGTGGGATTGAAGACTACAACATGCTGGATGCAAACGGCGGCCTGCAATGGCCGGTGCCGGAAGGAGCTACCCAGCCTATAGCTCAGCAACGCCGCCTGTTTGAGGATGGCCGCTACTATCATCCCGACGGCAAAGCGCGCTTCCTTTTCGACGAACCGCGCGATGTGGCGGAGCCTGTAGATGAAGCCTATCCCTTCGTCCTGTTGACGGGCCGTGGCAGCTCCTCGCAATGGCATACCCAGACGCGCACATCAAAGTCGGCCGTATTGCGACAACTCTACCCGCAGGGTAACCGCGTCGAAATCAACCCGGAAGACGCCGCCCGTCTGGGAATCAAACCCAATACAGTGGTCGAGGTGAGTTCACGCCGTGGACAGTTGCTGGCGACAGCACACATCACCGCGATTGTGCAGCCGGGCCAGGTTTTTGTTCCGATGCATGAGGCGACCACAAACCAGCTTACCTTCCCGTCTTTCGATCCTCACTCGCGCCAGCCTTCCTACAAATCATGCGCCGTAAATGTAAAGCTGGTAACTGAGAAACACTGATCGCCGCATTACTCTACATAATATTGCTCATCTGCTGTTCAGCAATATAGGCGCAGCCGTTTGCTTCATCCAGGTAGATGCGAAGATCATAACCGTTATGATGGATAACGCCTCGGTACATTCGCATTTCGCGCCATCCTGAAGGTAGAATATTCGTAAAAGCAGCTGCCGCTTTATCTACAGTTTTATCCGTTGAGTTAACACGCGCGCAGCCCATATTGCCGGCCAGCATCTTCAGTTCTTTATAACTACCTTCCACCTTATACATGTAAAGGTGAACCTGGCAGCTGATATGCTGGTAGTGACAGGAAACCAGCTTGATTTTGGGTGGTACTTCCATCTTGTAGCAACTCGCAAAGTTGCTTTGCAGACAACCCTGGTCCGTCTGCTTCTCAAAACCACCAAACGAACCTTCGCTATCGCCGTTACCGTTATTACTATTGCCGGCGCCGCATGTTGGCATCGACATGCAGCTCTGAACAAGGTCCCACAGTCCCTTCAGATCATCATTATTGCCGGTCTGAAGCGCGTTATATGCATAGGCGGAGATGCCCGCCAGCGTCGCCAGCACCAACAGATAAAGAACATTGATGAGGCGAACGCCAGACATGTCGGCAGACTGCCTCATCGCCGCTCCAAATACAACACAAAAAGTATATGCGCTATCTTTCGTCAAACACCTTTTCTAACTGTTCGTCGCGAATGACATCGCCCTGTTGAATGCGACACAGCTTGGCATATAACCCGTTGATCGCCAGCAGCTCATCATGCGTGCCGTGCTCGATGACCGCTCCGCCTTTAATAACGGCGATCTGATCCGCGTTGCGAATCGTCGAAAGCCGGTGCGCAATAATAAGCGAGGTGCGCCCTGCCAGCAAATGATCCAGCGCATCCTGAATTTTGCGTTCCGTGGCTGTATCAACACTGGCCGTCGCTTCATCCAGTATAAGCACCGGGGGATTCTTCAGCAATGCACGGGCAATGGAAACGCGCTGCTTCTCGCCAATGGAAAGCTTTACTCCGCGCTCGCCCACCTTGGTATTATAGAGATCAGGCCAGGTGGAGATAAAATCATGCGCATGGGCAGCACGCGCCGCAGCCTCGATCTCCGCCAGCGTCGCATCGGGCTTGCCAAAGCGCAGGTTCTCCATAATCGTGCCATTGAACAGGAAGCTCTCCTGAGTAACAACCCCAACCTGGCTGCGCAGATCTTCCAGCCCCGGTTCTCGAATATCTCTACCATCCAGCAGAATCGAGCCTCCCGTCAGCTCATAGAAACGTGGGAGCAGCGATGCAATAGTTGTTTTGCCGGCACCAGACGGCCCCACAAGCGCTAACGAAGTCCCCGCGGGAATTCGGAAATTGATGTTGTGCAGAATAGGCTGGTCCGGACGATACGCAAAAGCGATATCGCGATACTCCAGCTCCCCACGCACATGGGTAAGCTGCTGGCTGGAAGTCGTGCCTTCCGCAACAGGCATCGGCTCGTAACGCTCACGCTGCGCATCCATGATTTCAAACACGCGACCACCGGCCGCGCGTCCCGCCTGAAACAGCTGGTTCAGCTGATGCAGCCGGTTGATCGGATCATAAAACATGTGTGTGTAGAGAAGAAACGTCACCAGATTACCCGGCGAGAATCGGCCCGCGGCCACATCATATCCACCTATCAACAGCACCAGCAGAAAGCCCAGCGAGCCAATAAAAGTCATACTGGGCGAATAAATGGCCCACGCACGCATGACGCCAAGAGTGGTGCGCCGCACTTCGTCGGACTGCGCTGCGAAACGCGCTGCCTCCTGCCCTTCACGCGCGTAAGATTTAATCTGACGAATGCCCTGCAAATTGTCATGCAGCAGCGAATTCATGGCGGACGCGGCTGTTCGAGCTGCTTTATATCGGGTATGAGCTGTCGTGGTAAAAAGCCACGCGCCGATGATCATCAGAACGATAGGCAGCAGCATCCACGCAAACAGTCCGGGGCTCAGCCAGCACAGGACAACGCCGACGCCGACAATCTGCAACGTGGCCACGACACCGCCTTCGATACCGTCAATCAGCATCCGCTCCAGAGCGGTCACGTCGTCCGTCACGCGCGTCATCAGATCGCCCGTCGCGCGGTTATCGTACCAGTTCAGAGGCAGGCGCTGCAGGCTTTCGTAGATATCCTGACGCAAATCGACAATCACATTCTGCTCAAACGTATTATTCAGATAAATGCGCAGACTGTTGAACAAATCGCGAAGCAGGAACGCCCCGCCGACCGCCATGACGTAGGGCAGCAGCCGGGAAGCTGAATCCGGCTTGGTGGCGGCATCCAGCAGCAGACCTGTTGCCTTGGGAAAGACCATGCCGGCCAGAGTCGTCAGGATTGCGCAGGCCAGGGTGCCGGCGGCATAAAGAGGATAGCGACGGGCATAAACCCAGACGCGTAGAAACATTTGCATGACAATAATTTACCAGCGTGGCGCCGCCCCGGTTCTGGGGAATTGGTCGGGAAAAGGATTCGGACCAATCGCAGGCGTTAAAACGAGCACTTACCTATAGTGCAACCAATCGCTAATGGCAAGGGTAACAAAGGAAACAGTGTCCTCATCCCTTAAGGAGGCGTCTCTTTCGAAGTTGTTCTTGTTTCATGTGCTGCATCTCTTTTCATTCTGCACTTCCCCGTGACATATGTAGCAAAACCAATGTTTAGAGCGAAAACGGCTTGGATACGGCTTGCCCTCCGCCAGAAAAAGGTAATACTGGACCTCCTTATGACATTATCGGTTCAGGAGCTGGCACAGAAACAGGCACGGGGCGAAAAGCTCCGCCTGGTGGATGTGCGCGAGCCGGATGAGTGGCAGATCTGCCGCATTCCCGGCGCGGAACTAATTCCGCTACAAGAATTTGCGCAACAGGCGCCCGAAAAGCTGGAAGAAGACGAAGCCATCGTGCTCTACTGCCATCATGGCATGCGCTCGGCCCGGGCGCAGCGTTTTTTGCAGGAGCGCGGTTACAAGAACGTCTTGAACCTGACGGGCGGCATCGACGCATGGTCCCAGCAGGTGGACCCAAAAGTCGCTCGCTATTAGAACGCAATGCGACCGAGAAAGAAATGAATTGCCCAAGGCGATGAACATACTCAGGCCGTACATCATCCGCATTTAAAAACTTTTTTAAGCCCACAGTTTCGCCGGCCTGCGCGCACGAGCTCACACCCTTTTTCACCCCTGTTCTGACTGGTTTCTCATGAAATTCATCCGTCATCTTTTCGAAAAGTTACAGCAATACCCGAAGCGCATTATTTTTCCGGAAGGCACGGAGCCCATGATCCTGATGGCGGCATCAGAATATGTGCAGTGCAAACTGGGTGTCGCCATCGTTCTGGGTGAAAAAGCCGCGATCGAGAAAGTGGCTTCCGATAAAGGCATCCCGCTCAACAGGATTCACATTATCGAGCCCGCCAAGGCCGACGATCTCCAGCTTTTCATGAAGAAGCTGGAGGCGATGCCAAGGTACAAGGGCATTAACGAAGCTGACGCCCTGAAGATCGTCACCCACCCTAACTACTTTGCCAGCATGATGTTGCATGGCGGCCAGGTAGACGGACTGGTAGGCGGTTACACCTCCGCCTCGGGCAGCATTCTGCGCCCCCTCTTCCAGATCATTAAGCCCCTGCCGGGTGTTAAAACAATTTCCAGCTGCATGATTCTACAGGTTCCGGCATGTGAGCTGGGCGATCAGGGTCTGTTCTACTTTGCGGACTGCGGCGTTATTCCTAACCCGACCGTTGAACAGCTCGCCAACATTGCTGTGGAAACCGCCAAGCTCAATCGTCAGTTGACCGGCGAAGCGCCACGCGTCGCCATGCTTTCCTACTCAACCAAAGGCAGCGCCAAGACTCAGGATACGGAAAAGATCGCGGCGGCCACCTCCCTGGCCAGGCAGTATTTTATCGACCACGATCTCGACGTTGAAATTGATGGCGAACTGCAGGTCGACGCCGCTCTGGTAAGGGAAGTGGCTGATATCAAAGCCAAGGACAGCCCGGTCGCCGGCCGCGCCAATGTTTTGATCTTCCCTGATCTGAACTCGGGCAACATCGCCATGAAGCTGGTGCATCGCCTGACGAACGCCAAGGCCTTCGGACAGATCCTTCTGGGTCTGGACCGTCCCGCGGCCGATCTTTCCCGCGGCGCATCAGTGGATGAAATCGTAGGTATCGCGGCAATCATCGGCATGCGCGCCGTCCATTACCGCCAATTATACCCCGAACAAGGCGCCCGCTACCTGAAGACATAGCAACACACGGGTAAAAGATATGCCCCTGGCTATTATTTCGCTCTTGATCCGATCAACGATTTCCGTTCTTCTCCCTACCAGAGCCCAGCATCACGCAGGCTTTCACGCCCACACATGAACGAGACGCCCGTCACCCCCGACAATCCTGTTGACCCCACGGCCGAAACAGCCGCGGAATCCAATCCCGGCAGCAATGAAGGTGTCAGCAACGGCGGCGGTGCGAAGGCAAAACCGGCAGGGCCCACGGAAGTCGGCGTGCACGATCTGCGCAATTTTATTACGCCCCGCATCTTCGTCGCAGCCACACGCATGGACGATGGCAAGACGACCACATGCGTAGGTCTCTTCGCGGCCCTGCAACGCTACTTTACCAATATCGGCTACATTAAGCCCGTGGGTCAGCGCTTTGTACACGTGGAAGGCGAGAAGATTGACGAAGACAGCGTCCTGATCAACGAGACGTATCGCGTCCGCTCCCCCCTGAAGGCAATGAGCCCTATTGCGGTGGAACCGGATTTTACCCGCAAGTATCTGGCTGGCGGCAACCGCGATGACCTGCACCGTCGCGTTCAGTTCGCATTTGACGAAGCCAGCTGGGAAAAGGATTACATCATTATCGAAGGCACAGGGCACGCCGGCGTAGGCAGTGTCTTCGATCTGTCCAACGCTCTGGTAGCCAAGCTGTTGCACAGCAAGGTCGTGATTGTCAGCCAGGGTGGCATCGGCAAACCGATCGATGAAATAGCACTGAATCTCGCACTGTTTGAGAAACATGGGGTCGAAGTTATTGGCGCCATTCTCAATAAGGTGATCCCGGAAAAGATGGAAGCGCATACTGAGTTCGCGGCCCGTGGACTCGAACGCATGGGTTTGCCCCTGCTGGGCGTCGTTCCTTTACACCAGGAGTTGCGTAAACCGACACTCAACCAGGTTTGCCACCAGATTCGCGGTGAATTTCTCGCAGGTGCAGATCTCAAGCGCCGCCGCGTATCGAAAGTAATTATAGGCGCCATGGCCCCCGCACGCGTGGTACGCCATCTGCAACCCGGCGCAGTAGTCATTACTCCCGGCGATCGTGATGATCTGGTGCACGCACTCCTTCAGGTGGAAACAAGTCAGCCAGGCTCGCTTTCCGGTGTCGTACTCACTGGAGATTTAAGCCTGCCACAAAGCCTGCTGGATATGCTGGAACAGCGGTGTTCCCTGCCGATTATATCCTCAAAATATGATATATATGCGATTGCAAGTGCAATCAATCACATGCAGGTAAAGACAGAAGTTGGCGACAGAGACAAGATTTCACTGATCCAGGAACTAATCCACCAGAACGTGCAGGTCGAAAAGATCATCCAGTTAACGGGCGGAAAACTCCGCAGGCCTGAGGATGTACTTGCAGAACGTGAAATGGCAGATGGTGGAAACGATGCTTCCACACTGCCCGAAGTGATTCAGCTTTGATGGAAGAAAAGCTCCTTCCAAACAGCCTCACATAGCCTCACATCAGTAGTCCGCAAAAAAGCCGCATCGGTAAGGATGCGGCCCGGCGCGAGCAGATATCAGTAACCTGCTCGCATCAAATATGGTGAGCAGGGTTAATTAATTAATCATCCACGCTCTTATAATCCCCGCCGTAAGGAGCATAAATTACTTTATTCACCTTATCAAAGACAAAAATACACATCTGATACACACCAGGTACGCGAGTCCCGTTAGGGAGCTTTACGCCGTAGAGCGCAGCCGTTATGTAAATGGAAATCATGAACAGCACCAGGCTATACTCCACGAGCGTTTGTCCGGAGCGCCGCTTTTTACAGCGGGAAATTGTGGAGAGATTTGAAGAGGCCATGGCTTTTTCCAGTTATTTTGTAAAATATCGCTTTCGCCATTGAGTTGCAAGGCGAAAATGTAGCTGGTTAAAATTGCAGCTTTTCAAGTGTCAAGGTCTCGACACAAAAGCCAGTTACTTAACCACGTGAAGTTTGAGTGCAGTTTTCATACCATTTGCGCGCCATCTTATGCCGAAGGATCAGATTATCCTAGGTATGCCTCGCTGTAACCTTGATCAGCTGTCCAACGTCTTCTCGAAGCATGCATATATGCTTCTCCTCGCTTAAGTCTGCAACGGCGCTCTCCATGGTTGCGCTTCTCCTGCTGTCAAACTCGACGGACTCCCACGCCGCGAGATCCCACTCGCGCGGAGGAACTTACAATGGTTCCGGCGGTCGATCAGGAAACTGGCAGCGTAATGTTGATGCGGGGGACAGACAAAGATCCAGCGCTACGACATGGGATAATAAGCGCGGAACTGGTTCCCGGAATTCCAGCTGGACAACAGATCCCGCAAACGGCACAGCCACCCGGAACAGCACGACCACAACGGCGGGAGGAAAGACAGCCAGCAGCGAGAAGACCTATTCTGCAGATGGCAACGGAACCATTTCAAGCCAGGGCACTTCGACAGGGCCAAAGGGAAACACCGCCAGCACTTCAGGAACTTCCGCAAAAACGGATACCGGACGGGCAAGCTCTGGAAGCTACACTACAAGCACCGGCAAATCAGGCTCCTACGATTCCAGTACAACGAAGACGGACAGCGGGTATTCCCGCGATAGTTCAGTCACCGGCTCCGGCGGTAAAACCGCCAGCAAAACTGTTGACGTAACGCGGGATGGAGATACCGCAACCAGGACGACAACGACCACTGGACCTAACGGCGGAAGCAG
>JBGGNE010000044.1:0-30154 GCA_041287705.1 Methylacidiphilales bacterium
CAACTTGAGCCGCCGCTTTTGAGCGAGAGCAGCGTTGGAATTCCGGTCGAGCATTAGTCTAATGCACTCCCTCCATTCCGCCTTGCTCTCATCTCAAAATCGACGACTTAAGTTGCACACTTTATTTTCCGGAGACTCCTAACCGACGCTTTGGGACATGACTTCCGTATTGTAGGAAGGCAGGGGACGCTCGACTTCCTCGGAAAGACTTTCATCCGGGTACTCATACATCTCGCCCTTGTAGTTGCGCAGGATGATGCGATCCGGCAGGCGAGCGACCACGTACTCGGGATTGACGGGAATCTTTCCGCCGCCGCCGGGACCGTCGATGACGTACTGCGGAATGGCATAGCCGGTGGTATGGCCACGCAGACTCTCAATGATTTCCAGGCCGCGACGCACGGGGACGCGCAGGTGGGAAGTTCCCTGAATCAGGTCGGCCTGGTAGAGATAGTAGGGGCGCACGCGGCAGCGCAGGAGCTTTTGCACCAGCACTTTCATGATTTCGGGATCATCGTTCACGCCCTTCAGAAGCACGCTCTGGTTTCCCAGAGGAACACCGGCGTCAGCAAGGCGTCCCAGGGCATCGCGCACTTCTACAGTGAGCTCTTTGGGATGGTTGACGTGAACACTCATCCAGAGCGGATGGAATTCGCGCAGCATTTCGCAGAACTGCGGCGTAATACGCTGGGGCAGGAAGATGGGGACACGGCTGCCGATACGAATGAACTCGATATGCGGGATGGCGCGAAGCCGGCGCAGAATCTTCTGCAGCTTGCTGTCGGAAAAGAGCAGGGGATCGCCACCGCTCAGAAGAACGTCGCGGATTTCGGTGTGCTCTTCAAGATACTTAAAGGCTGCCTCGAAGTCGGTTTCCAGCTCCTGATCTCCTACGCCGCTGACGACGCGACTGCGGGTGCAGTAGCGGCAGTAGCTTGCGCAGCGGTCGGTAACGAGAAACAGAACGCGATCGGGGTAGCGGTGGACGAGGCCGGGGACGGGCATGCTCTTGTCCTCGCCGCATGGATCTGCCATGTCGCCGGAGACGTAGTGCACTTCATCAGTTTTGGGAATGACCTGCTGCCGGATGGGGCAATCCGGGTCATTACCGTCCACCAGATTGAAGAAGTAAGGGGTAATGCCCATAGCCAGCTTGGTGCTGCTGAGCAGAACGCCGCCTTCTTCGCGGGAGGTCAGGCGGATTTTACCGGCCAGACCCGCCATGTTGGTGATGCGGTTACGCTGTTGCCAGTTGCCATCATTCCAGTCCTGGGGTGACACATGCGCCCAGTGGCCCTGTCCGGGCGACGTAAAGGCGCGGAAAGATTCAGCACGGGCTACAGAGTCGGGTTCGTTCGTTTTCACTTTGTTTACCTAGACGGACGGCGCCGGGTAGGGGGTAGGCGGCGCATGCTTGTAAAATTTTAAGCTATGGAACTTGCTGTGGCTGAAGTATGTAGAGATTGAGGGGATGTACTTGTCCAGCGCGGTTGTGAAGCGCTTAAAGTTTTATAATACTGGAAAATGGAACTTTCGCAGAAAAAAATTGGATCTGGATGAATTTTGTACCGGCTGGGTTTTCCCCTATGAGGGAACCGGCAAGCGTGCTTAAGGAGACTTGATCTATCAACCCCCCAGAGATTATGGGGATTTGCGTTCGTGTCAAATCGGGATGCGCATTTTCGCGACAATCTTTTGCAATGCAGCGCCAGAAAGCTTAAGACGAGCACCATGACGCAGTTTTCCGCGCTCTTTCTTACCACAGCTGTTGAAGTGCCAGTAGCGCTGGTGTTTGCCCTGGGTATGGGAGTTTTTGCGCCACCTGCGGCCATGGCCGATCTGGACTCGGAACCGGGCTCCGAGGAGAGGGTGAAAGTTTATGACGCGGTGAAGGGGGAGTTGCGGCGGCGCTTTTGGAAGCTTCTGTTCACAGCCTCACTAATGTCCTTCGTCACGCACCCGTTTTTGTGGAACGGGGTGCTGTGGTGGATCGACAGGGGCTGGGACTACACGACTGGTGTCGTACTGATGGAAATACTCGTGATGCTTGTTGAGGCAGCTATGCTGCGCACAGGAGTGCCGCTGGGCTGGTCGCAGGCACTCATCATCTCATTTGCGGCTAACGGGGCTTCCTGGGGCACGGGCTGGCTGATTTACATGCTGAAATGATGCCTGGGCCGGCTATTTCTTCCTGGCGGCTGTCTCGGCTTTTTTGGCGGGTCTGTCGGGCCATGTAAAGATTTCCCACGCTTTGGTAAAGCCAAGAAAGCCGTCTTTTTCAGGCACAAACTGGTCGTAATTGTCGCCGTAGTGGGTCAGCCACATCTTTTTACGGATGTTTTTGGGAAGCGTTTTCAGTTCCTCATAGCTGGCATGAACGGTGCCGGGACCAAAAAGCTGGCAGTCGTGAAAGACTGTTTCGATCGAGTCCATATCCATGTCCTCGAACATCTGCGGATCAAAACGCGTATCCGCGGTGAAAAGCGCGCGGCGATCGACTACAAGTCCGGTGGACCAGAATGCCTGGTCCCACTGAGTGACCTGACCGGGAATATGGATCGTTCGGAAAATCTGGAGGTGAATACCGCCCACTTCGATCTGGAAGACTTCGCGTGGCTGGCTCTTGTACCATTCCGGACGACAGGGCGTCATCAGATCGGAGAAACGGAGCAGACCGGCCTCATTGTACTCGCAGCCGCCCTTCAGGCTCTTTTCCCACAGGATATCCTGGTAGGCGCTGGTGATGATGAAATTGGGCTTCTGGCGCAGGAAATAGCGGAACGTCAGCAGCAGCTCCTCGACGCCGCCGATGTGGTCGGCGTGGCTGTGCGTGATGTGATAGTAATCAAACTCCGTCAGCTTGATGCCATGACGCGCCATGGCCTGTGGAATGGTGGTGCCAATGTCCACCAGAATGGTAACGCCGTTTTTGGCGATGATCAGGGAGGTCTGATCGTTTTTCTTGGCAAACGCCGAACCAACACCCGCGAAACAGAAAGTCAGGCCGTTTTTGCTGGCCTCCTTGATCTCAACGAGTTTGTTCATACATGAATGCGGCTGACGATGGGTGAATAGGCTTTAATAGATGGCGTACCAGGAAAAACAAGACTGAACATCATGCGATTCTGTATTTTGCGGATCTTGACGGTGGGGAGCTGTGAAGCTGGCTTCAATTTGTGAAAGTGTTTTGCGTAAAAAATCTCATAACATGGTACTAATGTTTATGCTATAATTAAATGAATAAAAATGACTTTAAGCAGCCTGGTCCGGAAGAGACGTCTCAGGCTTGTGGATAGAACATTCTTCGTCAGGAAACTTGCAGCCATAAGCTTGATGCTGCGCGGAGTGCGCGGCTAGACTTACAGTCACGCCCATGGACGAAGATCGCAAGCTGACTCAGCACGAGCGCTTCCCGCTGCTCACCCCACAGGGGGAGGAATTGCTGAAATGGATGCACGAGCATGAAAATGCGCCGAAATATAATCACTTTTGTGGCGACCGCCTGACCGCGGAGCGCATGCGTGAGGTGAGGGGCTTTGAGGACGATCTCCGGGCTTCGGAATCTGCGACGGACGATCGCAGGCAGCAGGGCACCGATCTCCCCGGCTGGGTTGAGTCGTACGTGGAGGCGTGCCGGCTGGATGTTCCGTATTATCGCCGCGTGCTGCCTCATGGCGCCGGAGTGTCATTTCATGATCTGCCTTCGTTTGGGCGGCAAGAACTGACACGTGAATTCTGGGCATTCGTTCCGGATTCCGCATCGCTTCAGGATCTGATCCGCTACGACAGCTCGGGCCGCACGGGCCACCCTATCCGAATCCCCGGCCATCCGCTGCATGCCGCCAAGTATCTGCCGCTGCTGAAGCGCACACTGCGGAAGCATGGCGTGGTGCTGGAAGGCGAACCGGGCAAGGTCGCCATCCTGCTGGCCTGCGCGCAGCGCCGTACAGTGACGACCGCAACGATTGCCACGTATCTGAATCAGGCGGGATTCAGCAAGATTAACTTAAGGGCAACGGATCAGGACTGGCGAGAGCCAGGGGATGTGGCAGCGTATATCAATGCCTGCCGTCCCGAGATTATTACGGGGGATCCGCTTTCCTTCCTGGCACTGTGCGACGTGCCGCTGGCATTTCGACCCAAGGCATTGGTTTCGACAAGCATGGCGCTTTCCCCGGCATTCCGTTTGCAGATCGAGGCGCGTGTGGGGGCTCCGGTGTTGAACGTCTACAGCATGACGGAGACAGGCCCGATCGGTGTCGAGGTTTATTCCGAGACAGGCGATTTCGCAGGCTTTGAGATTTTATCGCACGATACCTACGTGGAGATTCTGGATGAGGAGGACAATCCATGTCCGCCCGGAGTGCGTGGAGAAATTACCATCACGGGAGGTCGCAATCCGTATCTGCCGCTTATTCGATATCGGACAGGCGACTGGGGAACGCTGGACGTTTCCGGGAAAATTCCGCGCATTACCCAGATGGAAGGTCGAGCGCCGACCGTCTTTCGCGATGAGAGTGGCGCCCTGGTTAACAACGTTGACGTAACGCACGTGCTGCGGCCTTTCGCTTTGCCGCAATACACTTTGCATCAAAGCAGGGATGGTTCATTGCGAATGTCTCGCCGCGATGGGATTGGCACCAGCATGGGAGGGACAGGCGTCGGCTCAGGATCTGGTGCGCCAAACTATTTGATTGAGAGGGCGCTTCAGGGGCTTTTTGGTCGGGGAACGCGCATTGATATCGACACGCTTCCCCAGGACCCCAGCGAAAGCGGGAAGGTTTTGCAGTACACAAGTGACTGGTAGAGAGCCGATATGCCATCCTGGAAAAAGAGGGTTCAGCGCCACGTCGGGCGCTTTTTGATTGCCAAATATCGGTGTTTGTGGCATGCCTCACCCTTCGCAAAAATGCGACATTGTCCCCGATTCCAGACGTCAACGTACTTACCTCATGCCCGCGAAAATCTATACTGACAGTGATGCCGATCTGAGCATTCTCACCGACAAAACCATGGCCGTGATTGGCTTTGGATCTCAGGGCCACGCCCACGCCCTCAACCTGAAAGACAGCGGCGTAAACGTCATTATCGGCCTCTATCCGGGCAGCAAGTCGGTAGAAGTAGCTAAGGAACGCGGCTTCGAAGTGTACGATACAGCAGAAGCCGTCAAGAAAGCGGACGTCATCATGGTAGCCGTGCCCGACATCGCCTCCGCAGGCGTGTACGAGAAGGATATCGCCCCCAACCTGACTTCCGGCAAGACACTGCTGTTCTCCCACGGCTTCGCCATCCATTTCAAGACTATCGTCACTCCCGATAACATCAACGTTATCATGGTCGCCCCCAAGGGCCCGGGTCACACGGTTCGCAGCCAGTATGTCGAAGGCAAAGGCGTACCTACGCTGATCGCCATCCACCAGGATGCGACCGGCACCGCGAAGGATATCGCACTGGCCTGGGCCAAGGGCATCGGCGGCACGCGCGCAGGTGTGTTCCAGACCGACTTCAAGGAAGAGACGGAAACCGATCTGTTCGGCGAGCAGGTTGTGCTTTGCGGCGGTACCGCGCGCCTGATCCAGGCCGGCTTCGAAACGCTGGTGGAAGCTGGTTATCAGCCCGAGATGGCTTACTTCGAGTGCCTGCACGAGCTGAAGCTCATTGTGGATATGATCAATGAGTCCGGTATCTCCGGCATGCGTTTCTCGATCTCTGAGACCGCCAAGTGGGGAGATGTCCTCATTGGGCCGCGCATCATTAATGACAGCGTGAAGGCCGAGATGGGCAAGGTTCTGAAGGAAATCCAGGACGGCAAATTTGCCAGGGAATGGATCGCGGAGACTAAAGCCGGCAAGCCGAACTACACGAAGCTGCTGAACGAAGGCGCTGAACACCCGATCGAAAAGGTCGGCGCGCACCTCCGCAGCCTCATGCCCTGGCTCTCCAAGCGCAACATCAAAGGCGCCCAGGCCGCCTACTAACCAGCGTGACGCTGGACCCTTTTGCTGACGGCCCTTTTGGGGCCGTCGCCGCGGAGGAGGGGACGGCGTGGCGCAGTGCGGTTGGCAGCTGGTTTAGTCGATAGCTTTTCTGAAAACCGGCTCTGTTTCGTAACAGAGCCGGCTTTTTCGTTTGGGAATCTGCGGAATTGCGAAGGAACCCGGGATCCCAGGCTGCAACTATGCGGCCTGTGGATCTTTTTTGTTGCTGAAGCTTGCGGGAGATGGGTTTACCGATTTCATGATCGCCTGGGCTTCTTCCCGCGGCAGAAGTAGTTCCGGGGGAATCTGCAGGACGGGCGCCAGCTTCTGGATCATGCTGAGAGTGAGATGACGCGATCCTTCCAGCACTTCGTTGACTTTGTGGACGCTGCCGATGTGCGGCACCAGATCCATGCGGGAGAGGCCCATCTGCTCCATTTTAAATCGAATGACCGCGACGGGGCTGGGGGGCGGAAGCGTGTGATGCTTGGTTTCGTAGTGCTCAATCAGCAGGGTGAGCAACTCTGCTTCATCCCCCTCTTCGGTGTCCGGCGGGGCAAGAAAGATCTGCTCGAGGCGAGCAAGTGCTTCCTTGTAGTCGGACTCCGTTTTGATGAGTTTGGGTTTCAGCGGCATGGTGGGCGTCATCAAGTTCCTCTCCGAATGTATCTGGTTATATTCGGCATAAGTTCCCGTGCGCCGAATCCGGTCCCTTTGCAAACATGGTAATGTAGCATAAGAACCAGATCGTGCAAATTCGCGCAGCTTATAACTGCGGAGACAGTATTGTATCCCGCGGCGGGTGGCTGTTGTCGGTATTGGGAAAATCCAGCGTGTAATGCAGGCCCCGGCTTTCGCGGCGGCTGAGAGCGGAATCCACAATCAGGGAGGCAATGACAACGAGGTTGCGCAGCTCAAGAAGATCCGCCGTCAGCTTATGATTCCAGTAGAAGTCCTGCACTTCGGCTTCGAGATTGCGCAGACGCGTGGCGGCCCGTTTAAGGCGCTTTGTGGTGCGCACGATGCCCACATAGTCCCACATCAGCTGACGTATCTCTCTCCAATTGTGGTAAATGACAACCAGTTCGTCCGGATCACTTGCCGAGCCGGGTTCCCAGCCAGGCAGAACGCTGGTCCATGCCGGTGTGGCCTGTGCCGATTGAATGGCCACAAACGCGCGGTGGGCGACTACCAGGGCTTCCAGCAGGCTGTTGCTGGCAAGGCGGTTTGCTCCATGCAGACCCGTGCAGGCCACTTCTCCGACTGCCCACAGACCGGGCAGGGAGGTACGCCCATCGATATCCGTTACCACCCCGCCGCACTGATAGTGTGCTGCCGGCACAACGGGGATGGGCTGCGTGGCCATGTCGATGCCGTGTGACAGGCACTTCTCGTAAATGGTAGGGAAGCGTTCACGGATGAAATCGGCTGGCTCGTGGGTGATATCGAGGTAAACGCAGGGTGCGCCCGTACGCTTCATTTCCGCATCGATAGCGCGCGCTACAATATCCCTCGGAGCCAGCGACTTAAGCGGGTGCACTTTATCCATGAAGGCCACGCCGTCGCGGTTCTTCAGAATGGCGCCCTCGCCGCGAACGGCTTCGCTGACAAGGAATGATTTGGCATCCGGATGGAAGAGCGCCGTGGGGTGGAACTGGATGAACTCCATGTTGGCCACGCTGACGCCCGCGCGCCATGCCATTGCAACACCGTCACCAGTCGCGATATCGGGGTTGGTCGTGTAAAGGTATACTTTTCCGCAACCGCCACTGGCGAGAAGAGTTACAGGCGCGGCAAAGGTCTCGACCTGCCCGGACTTCCGGTCGAGAGCGTACAGGCCCAGGCAGCGGTCCCCAGTGCTGTAGCCCATCTTGTGCTTGGTGATAAGATCCACGCACACGTGGTTTTCGAATACACGAATATTGGGCGATGAAGCCACCGCGCCCAGCAGAGCACGTTCGATTTCGCGGCCCGTAACGTCTTTCGCGTGAAGAATACGGCGCTTGGAGTGGCCGCCCTCTTTGCCAAGGTCCAGTCCGTCGCCATTCTCGCGCTCGGCAAAACTCATGCCCAGCTCAATGAGCTCACGGATGCGGGGCGGACCTTCCTCCACAATGCGACGCACAGCGTCTTCTTTGCAGAGCCCCGCGCCGGCTTCCAGGGTATCGCGAACGTGGTAGTCGTAGGAATCCTCGTTGGAGGTGACGCACGCAATGCCGCCCTGGGCGTAGTTGGTGTTGGATTCCGCGCGATTCTTCTTGGTCAGAATGGCGACGGTTCCGACGTCTGCGGCCTTCAGCGCAAAGCTGAGGCCCGCGATTCCGCTGCCGATGATGAGGAAATCGAAGCGATGTACCCTGGTGGCCGGACTCATGGATATGGTGTTGCGCCCGCGCGACAGCGTTATGACGTGACGATCGTGTCAAATAACGCTGATATTTGCGCGGCAATGCGTGTAAAAACGCAAAGTATATCGCCATTTATGGCATTAGCCAAGTGGCATCATGCGCCAACACTCTGGGCGTCACCAGTTGACGATGCAATCTTTGCCAGTGTACTGGGAGCTCGTTTCCGTGTACTGGTGAAATTCGATCGCAACCCCGTCGGGATCGCTGGTCCAGATCTGCCAGCTGTTATCGGCGCCCTTCTTCTTGGAGACACGGATTTCGTACCCGGCAGCCGCCAGTTTATTGCTCACTTCGTCGATGTTATCCGTTTCCAGGCAAAGGTGAGTGATGCGCGGTGCGACGGACTGCTCCGCGGGCTTGTGAAAGAACTCAATGAACTGACCCGGCGCGATCTCCAGGTAGAAACCGAAGAGCTGACCGTCTTTGATGAAATCGAACTTTTTCTTCAGGCCGAGTGTCTCGACATAGAAGTGAAGGGTGCGCTGAAGATCGGCAGAAAAAATGCAGGCGTGGGCGAGAGCTTTGATCATGGCGATAGATGTGGAAGGAAAGGGCACTATGGCTGGAATCTGTCAATGGGCAAGCGATTGTGTAGAGGCAACGGACAATGGGCTAACGTGCGGTTGTCATTTACTGACTGGCGCCGGTCTGGCTGCAGGCGGTGGCAGAATCCTGACCAGCGCGTCGAACCACTTCTGGGCCATCTTTTCTCCACCGGCTTTGCTGGGGTGAACTTTATCTCCAACGGTGTCCGTTTCCACGTTCCAGCCTTCAGCCATATTGACGCAGATAACGGGTTGCTCCTTTGTGTTCAACTCGGTCGCAAGCTTCTCTACTTCTTTGTTATAGTCAGGGATGTAGTTGTATTTGGGCAGCTTGCCGCTGGTGATAACCTGAGCGACAAGCACAGTTACCTTCGGATTGATTTCGCGGACCTTCTCGATTATGGTGCGAGTGCTTTTGATCATGCGCGGTACGGGGCTGTTGGCGGAATCCTGATTGTGGCCGGTGTGGATCAACACGATGTCGGCTGGAAATTCGCGGTAACCGGCTTCGAATTTGACAAGGATATCGTGAACGCTGTTGCCGCCGCGACCTTCGTGAGGGAGGACTCCGAGAGGGGAATCCTTAGTGGCGCCTGTCGTCTGAGTCCCGACGTACTTAACATTGTAGCCGGCATCCAGAAGCTTTTGCATCAGCGGGTAGCGATAGACAAAGAAGCCGCCGCTGCCCTGCGTAATGGAATCGCCGATGGGCATGATGGTAATGGGGCTGGCTGCATCGGCAGCGATCGATGTGGAAGGCATGATCTGGAAGAGGAGACCGCAGGCCAGCGTGGCCAGGAGAAACAGTGAAAGACGTTTCATGAAAGACAATGGCTCTATATCAGGGATTCCCGACGGAAGAAGTTCATCAATATTGCCCTGAAATCTTTCCTGGGTGCAAAGCTATTGTTGCAATGTGCATCACATAGGCATTGATTTTGGCCATACATATTACTATGATTGGCATTTAGGAAGTCTTTACCTGTTGAGAAAAGCTCTCTGGGGGGTAAATGGGGTTGGCAGCGTTCATGTTCCTGAAATGACGGAAACTCATATGACCGATAGCATGACGATAACTCCCGAGAATGACTCTCGACCCGTTACGTGCTGGCTGAGAGACGGCGGGCAAATGGGGGATGAGGTGCGCGGCATGGACTGGTCGCGCACGGCGCTGGGGCCGATTGAAAGCTGGCCGCAAAGTTTGCGGACTATGGCGTCCATGTGTCTCGCCTCGAATTATCCTGCTTCACTTATCTGGGGGAAGGGACTGGTACAGGTGTACAACGACGGCTACAGGCAAATCTGTGGCAAGAAACACCGGGAGGCGATCGGCAGCAACTTCCGTGAGTCCTGGGTTTTGGCGTGGCCGGTAATCGGTGCCGCATTTGAGAGAGCGCTGTCAGGCACGGCCTCGGGACCAGAACTTCAGCGCATCTTTATGCACCGCAACGGGTTTCTGGAGGAGACCTTTTTTTCTTACTCATTTACTCCAGTGCACGGGGAATCGGGCAGCGTGGAAGGAGTATTTCATCCTGTGACCGAGATGACGGCGCAGGTTCTGTCCGAGCGCCGTGCCCATACTTTGCGCGATGTCATGGTCATGTCTACACGGGCGCATTCATCCCGGCAGGCGATGGAACTGGCTGTTGGAGTGCTTGCGCAGCATGCGCTGGATATACCGTTTGCGGTTATTTACATCCTGGATGGTGAACACAGGAAGGCCGTCAGAGTGCAGAGTCAGGGCCCTGTGCCGCCGGCACTCTTTCGAGCCCAGGTTGTCCTGGGGCATAATCCAGATGCTGCGCAAGGTTCTGATAACGTCGAAGATTCTGCACTGGCCTCGTTGATTGAGGAAGTACGGAGCAAACGTCACCATGTGGTTGTGGATGATCTTGAAGGACGCTTTGGCCTTATACCAGGAGGAGAACCTTATCCAGAGGCACCACGCCATGCTGTCGCTCTGCCTGTTGCGCTACAGCCAGATCTCTCTCACCCTTCGCTTGTGGAGCCCGTCGCTGTGCTCATTGCAGGAACAAGTGCACGTCTGCCTCTGAATGAGGCGTATCTTGCATTCCTGGATGTACTTTCCACCCTAATGATCTCCAGCGCGGAAGATCTTCATGCAAACCGGCGGGAATATTTGTCAGAGGAACGAAGTGGATCACATTTCCTACAGGAAGGAGATTTTAGGGAGGGCAGTGCTGCATCCTACTCCCTGTACGGACTGGAGGCGCGGGAAAATCAGGATTGGATTTCCCGTGAGGTCAAAGTTTTTGAGGAATTGTTGAACTCCGCTACAGATCTCCCTGTTACCGGGCGACGCGATGCACTCGCCGTTCAGGCGCACTCCGCCATTTCTGCAGAGCCAGTGAAGCAGGACACTCTGATGCGTCAGCGGAACGTTGAACTGGAAGCGAGAGTACGGCAGCGTACCGCGGCGCTGGCTCTCGTTGCACGCCGTCTGGATCGGGAGATCCTTGAGCGCAAACTCTCCCAGGAGCGCGTCCAGTGGCTGGCTACCTTTCCAGAATGCAACCCGGATCCTGTAGTAGAACTGGATGTGAGCGGCAGCGGCCGGGTGATTTACGCTAACCCGACCGCCCGGCGTATTCCTGGGCTGGACGCGGAAGGCGTCAACCATGGCCTTCTGGATGGGCTTGTCAATATCGCGCAGAGGACGTGGCTGCGGGGAGTGGAAGGTCCGGACTTTCGGGAGGTGGAGGCAGGGGGGCGTTGTTACTCGCAGCGACTGATTTACATTCGGGAGACCCGGCGAATCCGGACGTACAGTCGTGATATTACCAAGCGTCGGGAAGCCGAAACCGCTCTCAGAGCCAGCGAGGCATCGTATCGCGAACTAAATGCATTGTTGGAACAGCGTGTAATGGAGCGCACCCGCGAGCTGGAAGCGGCCAATCTAGAGCTGGAGGCATTTTCCTATACGGTATCACATGACCTGCGCACGCCGTTGCGAGCCATTAACGGCTATGTCCGCGCGGTTATCGAAGACTACGAAGATCTTTTGCCATCTGATGGCCGGCGTTTTTTAGGAATTGTCACTCGTGGAGCCCATCGCATGGGCGAGCTGATTGATGACTTGCTGCGCTTTTCCCGCTTCAGTCGTCAGGAACTTAATTTCCAGACCGTAAATATGTCGCGTACGGTTAACGATACTCTGGAGGAAATGGAAGCGGTGAAAAGAAATCGCAGTGTGGAAATTCATGTACAGGAAGACATGCCGAACTGTCTGGGTGATCCCACGCTTTTACGACAGGTATGGGCCAACCTGATATCGAACTCACTGAAGTATGCACGCAATAAAGAACACGCGACTATACACATTGGCAGCTATAGAGGTACTGATTTTCCGGATGATCTTCCATTATGGGCACGGGCATCGGTTGAAGCCAGGAAGATGGCGAAGTGCGACAAGCCTCTCGCAGGCTATTCCGCCGAGTCAGAAAGGCGGGATTTTTCAGGTGCATCATCGAGCATAAATGCCCTTGGTCCAGAAACCTGCGTGTATTACATCGTAGATAACGGCACGGGCTTTGACATGCGGTATGTGGATGCTCTCTTTGGAGTGTTCCAGCGGTTGCATCGCGATAAAGAATATGAAGGCACAGGAGTCGGTCTGGCGATAGCGCGCCGAGTGATCCAGCGCCATCATGGGCAGATCTGGGCTTATGGGCTTCCGCTCTGCGGTGCTGTGTTTTCTTTCGTTGTCTCATATAAAGAAGCAAAATTGACGTGTGATCCACCTTAAGGAGTTCAGCGTACGTCCGATATTGACCTTTAACTATATTGGGGCACACTGGAATGAGTTCGTTATTGGAAGTGATGTTGTAAAAGCCATTAATGCTGCTAAATCTGGAAGATTACAGGAGCGTCGAGGGCTTCCGGCACATTCACGTACAGAGAAGACGACGCAAGTTGGCAGCAATATGGTTCAGCTCAAACAAGCTGGCCCTTCTCAACTCTTTCCATGTCTACAACCCCGCCTCCGCTTTTTGCCCTGATAGTGGAAGACAATCCGGAAGACGCAGAACTTGTGGTGCGGGGGTTAAGGCGTGCGGGATATGATGTTCACTGGCGTTGTGTGGAGACCGAAGACGATTTTTGTGAGGCGATTTATGAGAAGCCGGACATTATCCTTTCAGACTACAACCTGCCAAAATTTGATGTCACCCGGGGACTGAGAATTCTGGAAGAGCGCCGGCTTGATATTCCTTTTGTGCTCATCTCTGGTGTCGTAGGTGAAGAAATGGCGGTGGCCGCCATACGGGAGGGCGCTGAGGATTACTTATTAAAGGACCGGCTGGGACGTCTGGGCACGGCAGTGCGACAGGCAATAGAGCGTTGCCAGATGAGAAGCCGCAAGGCACAGGCCGAGTCTGCTCTTCGGGAAAGCGAGGAACGTTTCCGCCAGGTCGTGGAAAATATCCAGGAAGTGTTCTGGATGACAGATCCTGCCACGGGAAAGCTGCTCTTTATCAGCAGCGTATATGAACGGGTATGGGGCCGCAAACGGGCTGATCTCTATGCCGACCCCGAAGTGTGGGTGCGCAGTGTTCATCCAGACGACCGCGAACGGATTCAGCGGGCCATGTTGCTGAAGCTGCGTGCAGGTGCCCTAAGTGAGGAATACCGGATCGTGAGGCCGGACGGAACAGTGCGTCGTATTCTGGCCAGGGCATTCCCCGTATACGATGATTTCGGTGAGTTACATCGTGTGGTAGGGGTGGCAACGGACATCACGGAACGCTGGGAACTGGAGGAGCAACTACGCCAGGCTCAAAAAATGGAAGCTTTGGGCCAACTTGCTGGTGGAGTAGCCCATGATTTTAACAATTTATTGACGATAGTACAGGGATACACGGCATTGCTGCTTCAGCGGGCGATCGATCCAGTGGAAGCCGCACAGGAGATCTCGCTGGCTGTGGAGCGCGCTTCGGGGCTGACCCGGCAATTGTTGACCTTTAGTAGAAAACAAGTCATGCAACAGCTCGATATCGAACTAAATACCATTGTCGCGGACATCACCAAGATGCTCCAGCGTACGCTTACGGAGAGTATCAAATTATCCGTGCGTATTACACCGGGTCTGCCGCTTATCCGGGCGGATAAGAGCATGATGGAACAGATTCTGATGAACCTGGCGCTGAATGCCCGCGATTCAATGCCGGAAGGGGGGATCCTGACAATCACCACCTCCGCCGGCAATATCAATCCCACCGAAGTGCGCGGTTATCCCGATGCACGACCGGGCCCGGCAGTATGTCTGACAGTTCGCGACACGGGCTGCGGTATTCCGCCCGAGAATCTGCAGCGTATCTTCGAGCCGTTTTTTACGACGAAAGATGTATCCAAAGGCACCGGCCTGGGATTGCCGAATGTTGATGGAATTGTGCGTCAGCACCATGGCTCTATCCGCGTGTTCAGCGAAGTAGGAGCAGGTACATCAATACAGATTCTCCTCCCGACTGCCGTCACCACGACAACGCCCGCCGCCGCACGTAAGTCCGGTGCTATTGCCCCGATTGGAGGCAAAGAGACGATCATGCTGGTGGAGGATGAGGCTCCGCTGCGGCTGATTATACGGATGGCCCTCAGTCGCATTGGCTATAATATCATCGAGGCAGGCTCTGGCCAGGAAGCGGCAAATATGCTTCAGACAGGTAATCACAAGCTGGATCTTGTCGTGACCGATATGGTGATGCCCGACGGTATGACCGGTCGCGATCTGGCGCGACACCTGGAGACAACCCATCCGGCCCTTCCTGTGATTTTTACAAGCGGCTACCACGCAGAATTCACCGGCGCGGCGGATCTTAAGGAGGGCGTTAACTTTCTGCAGAAGCCTTATTCTCCCCAAAAGCTCGCTCGTGTCATCCGCAACTGCCTGGATGAAGTAAAGGCGAGTTCGCCCGTGCCGGAGGAAAACGCCTCGGCAGGAAGATAGTCATGCTGAGGCGCGGTGGGGCAAAGCCTGAGAAAGATGACAGTCGAGCATAGAAAGATTCGCCCGTGTCATCTACAGGCGTTTCCCCGCTGGTGAACATCACTTACAGGCCGTCAGATTGCGCACATTGACTGGCTTGTAGATATACACCCCGCGCTCCAGACGGCGGAGTTGTTTAACTCGATGAAGCTGTGAGCTCAACTCGCGCTCCGGCTTTGAGTTCAACCGATACAGAATCCGGGGATGTACCCGTTGTCAGGGGAATTTTATCCTGGCGTTTACCATCGACATCCAGAAGGTAGGCAGCGCCATGGGGAAGGCCGGGGAGAGTAACGGAGATTGTGGCGGCTTCGGGGGAGGGATTGGAGATGACGAAAGCTCCTTCTGGAGTCTTTTCCAGGCAGGCCAGGCCGGGGGCACTGCGGGAGATGGAGGCGGCTTTGTACCTGAGCAACTTGCCGCCGCCCAGGTACAGGCCTTCAACGGAGGCTCCGTTGTTTACCACAAGCCCCTGCTGGGCATCGGTTTCCAGGGCATCAACTTTGGTCATCTGATCTTTCTTGAACGATGTGTAGCAGAAGTCGATGCCCTGCGCCGTAGTTACCCGGAGTAACGCATAGCCCGCATCGAATCCGCCTTCCTGTGAAATGCTTTTGATGTAGGGCTCTGCGGCACCCGAGACGTCGGCAACGGTGCCGAATATGGTTGCTTTCTGGTCTTTGCGACGCTGGATGATCGTCGGTGGCTTCTCGTCATCTTCAATGCGTTTGGTGAAGAAATGGCCGTTGCCGGTGATGATTTCCGTTCCTGCACCGCTGCCACCGGGAGCAAAAAGGAGGCGGATGGGTGCCTTATTGGGCGATTCAATTGCGATGGTCCAGAGGCTATCCGTAGCATGGTGCCGCACGTTTTCCAGGCTGTTGTAGCCGTTGGCAACTGGCTGCGGGAATTCATATGCCACCAGTTCCGGTTTATCCGCCAGCTTGCCGCGGACATGCCATGCCAGGTCGTAGAGATGCGTATTGGCAGCGGCAACAGCATAGATGTCGGCCATGTAATTCGGGGTGAGGAACAGGCTGCGGTCCTGATAGATTTTCTCGACGTAGAGATTATCCGCGCAGGCCCGCTGCATCCCCATGGCAGTACCGGGCGCGAAGAGAATCTGTTTTGCTTCCGGATTCGGCGTTCCTCTCGGGTACTTGTAGCGTTCACCCCAGGTAATCTGCTTGTTCTGGTCGACCGTCAGGGCGCAGTTGGCCATCGTCGTCCAGTACCAGGCGGGATCCAGCGGATGGTTATACGGGAAAATGACGCCCGGCAGGGGCATAACGGCCTGGCCCAGTGCGTAGAAATCGATGGCGAGCTTGGAAGGATGTCCGTGACTGCCGGACGGGCCGTACTCCATCAGCAACTGGTTATGACTTGCACCGGCCGGCAAACGCAGCACGCCATAGCCGACGGAGTGGTAGTTCTCACTCGTAATTCTGCGCGGCACCAGCTCTTTCTCGCCCGGCGTATCGAAGAACAGACTCGGGGGCCCGGCATGCACGTTCATGGATATATCCCGGTACGAGTTTCGGATGATAGGGATATAGGCGGGATCGCGATAGCGCAGATACCCGGCCTGGTACGGCACACCCAGCTCCTGCGAGAACCAGTTGCGGTCATCAAGCAACGCGCACACGCCCGAGTCGTGCAGAGCGGGAATTGTCATCTTTTCGTCCGGGTAGGCCAGTCCGATGGAGGAATCCAGCAGGCGCTTGAAGATGCCGTCACCGTAGCTGTACATGTCAATATTGTGACGCCACAGCGTTTCAGTCGCATTAACCAGGGCGTTGGAGGCAATGCCCAGTTGGTAGGCCGGAGCGCCTTCGTTCCACAGTCCGTCGGCAAAAATGCAATCCTTGGAGAACATGACACCGAAGAGGCCGCCGATCGGCTTCTCTTTAGTGCCGCCCGTTCCATACAGACCTGTATCGATCAGTTTCTGGCTCTCTGTCGCGTACCCGGCCATCAGCACGGCGGAAGCGCAGACAGCGGCGCGGTTGTGCGTTTGGTTAACGTAATAACCGTCCTTGATGATGGGGTGATAAAAGATGGAGCAATATTCCTCGAAAAGTTTCTCCTTTACAGCTTTGCGCTCATCGTCTCTCCAGCCCGGCACGTCGTGAAGGAGATCCGCTCCGAACGCGACAGTGGCGATCCAGAATCCATCTTCCAGGAATTGCCCGGTGATGCGGGAGTCCTGCGCACTACGGTATCGCTTCTCGGTCCAGCCTTCGGGATGCGGCAGGTCAGGAAAAACGCGAGCGTATTCGATCAACATTGCTTTGCCGAAGTCTCCGTATTTGGTGTCACCCGTAAGTGCGTAGACGATACCCAGATTGCATATCGTCTTAGCATTATCGGAGTGCGCACGATACTCGGTCTTGCCCGGCGGCTTGCCGTCCGGCTGGGGCACGCCCAAAGGCTGGCTTATACGCTTATCCATTCGCGCCTTCAACGCCTCAAACCTGGTGCGGAGTTCCTCATCAGTCTGAAGCCGATCCTTAAGAGCCTTGATATCCTCCTGATCCCAGAGCGTGCAGGGGTGCGACTTCAGATCCCGCGGGCTGCCGTACACCTTCACTTTACCGTGTGGACTTGTGCCCGGGGTAGGCGCAATGTTCGCCGGCAGTATAGGAGGAGCTTCCGGCACCTGACCATTCTGTGCCCATGCGATGCCGGCGCACCCGGCGACAAGCCCAAAGCGGAAACACAGGGAGAGAAGTAACAAAGGGCGAAGGCTCTTCATAGTATATCGGGTCTGAAGTCTGGAAATCTGGTCTGTTACTGAATATCAGGGAGCGAACTGCGTGTTGCGGATGATGCGCCACTTATAGAAGGTATCCAGAGTGGGTGCTGTGATGTCCCCCGCGGTGGAGAGAGCTGCGTAGTCGGGGATATCGGCATCGGGGTTGATGAAGCGTTCTATCGCCGTGGAGCCACGGTACTCGCTTGTTTCAACGTCGCGCCCTTCCGTCCACGTGTTGGGTGAGGTGCCGATTGCTTTCTTGAGGGACTGAGCGCGGAAGTGGACAAGGAAGGTGTTCGATTTCGTGGTCAGTTTGGGATAGATCGTGGAGTAAGGTTTCTCACGCACATTGTCGGCGGTCTGGCGGCAGGTCTTCCAGGCTGCGGCCTGGGCGAGAGTCTGACCTTCGGGCACAAGGCGGATGTCGCAGACTTCCGAGGGAGTGATGAAGACATTGCGGTTCACATCCGCCTGGCTGAAGCGATCCCGGAACTGCTGGAGCGTGGCGTTTACGTCAATGACTTTGCGGTCCTTGCGTGTGGGCACTGCGGGGTAGCCGCCGGAGTTCAGGTTCGGATGAATCGAAACGTTTACCGGAATCTGCATAACACGTTCCGCCTTAAGCACCGCATGCAATCCTGTGGAGCGCTCAATGTAGGTGAACGGCAGGATCTGATAGTTCATGTTGATCTTACCTGAGGTGGAGAAGCGGTCTGAAATGGCATAGGGCGTAACTACGGGCATCCAGAACATGTCCAGCAGATAATGATCGCGCGGCGAGTTCAGGCCGTAGTGCGCGTTTTCTTCCGGAACGCTTACCGGGCGGAAAAGCAGCGTGCGCCAGGGCTTATCCGAACGCGCTCCGGTGACCAGCGAGCCAAACATGATCGCAGAAGGAATGATACGGTTGGGTGAGAAGTAGCTGGCGATGTTGTTGCCCGTGCGGTTACGGCGGTAGTAGGGAATCGTGAGCTGCTCCGGAAGAGTATTGCCCAGCATATTGCCCGCAGATTCCTGGAAGAGATCGCCGTCGTCTGGTTTATTGCCGCATGCGCCTTCTTCCGCAATGCCCGGGCCCAGATCAAAGTCGCCCGTTGCTTCGCAGGGATTCAAAGTGACCCCGCTGGTGAGCTGAGCTGCTGAGTTGGGCACGTGACCAACGCCTGTTAGCTGATTGCTGAAAAGCTTGCCTCCGGCAACCAGCCAGGCGGTCAACAGCGTACTGCTGGAGTAACTGTTGTGAGGAACAAACATCTTATCGTCGTCACGCAGAGTTGTGGTATATCGGTAGTCCGAATACTTCGGCACGTAAGCACGGATGACATCCGTGGCAGTGTTAACCAGATTGGAGATACTGCCGCCCAGACTAATGCCGTTGGAATCGCTGCCCGCGCGGTTTACATAGGTGCGTCCGTAAGGCATTCCGGGAATGCCGCCACCGTCAGAGAAGCAGCTCCACTGGCGCTTGTCGGTGCCCAGAGTCGGAACCGGAAAAGTTCCATCCTGAATCTTGATGCGCAGCGTCTGAACCAGCTTGCGGGAACTGGTAAGACCAGCATAGAGGTTAACGACGATATCGCCGCCGGTAAAATTGAGTGTGGTGCCGCTCACTGTCACGGGGCAGCTCAGCCAGGGATAAAGCTCGGTGCCGCCAGGACCATATGCGGTTTCGCCGGCAGCCGGCTGAAAGGGAAACAGTGAGCGGAATGTCTTGAGTTTGTTGGAAACCGCACCGTGCGCTACCATGTCCATGCCCAGATCGTCACCCGAGATAGCCTGGGTTGGCCGATTGATGACGGTGTACGAAGTGGCGGGCATCTGAAGCGGTGTGCCATTGATGCGGAACTGATCGAGTCCCTTGATTTCCATCGTCAACTCCGGGATTACAGTGCGCCATCCGGTCATTACGCAGAAGAGTTCGGGAAGAATCATCATCTGGACGCGGCGTTGTCCGTTAGTCAGCGGAACGAACGCCCCGCCAGGGAAGGGCTCGCAGAGCATCTTATTGTCGGCAATATTGCTGCTGGTATTTGCAAAGTCCGCACAGGCGGTAAAAATGAGCGACAACTGCCGAAGCGTGTGCCAGCGGCCAAGGCCCTGGGAACCATTCGGCCCATGAATGGGAGCCACCGCCCCCGCACCGCTTACGCCACCTGCCGCGTTGGCGTCATACTTGGCAAAGTGCATGGCGGTGCTGGAAAGATTGGAGTCATTCAGATTCGTGCAGCGCACATAGTCGAACATCTGCGTCAGAATATTATCGCGATCCTGAGGATACTTGCTTGCGAATGTGGCGCCCCCCGTCTGCACGCCCGGAATGGCGTGCGACGTCAAATACTGCATGTAGCTGAAGAGCTCTCCGTTGCGCGGAATATTCGCCATGTCATAATCCGGGTCCAGGGCGACCTTGCGTTGGAAGATATAGGGGTGTTGCGTTGAAGCTGATGGGCCGGTGGAACTGCAGAACAGCATGGTGCGATCATACGGTGTCGTGCGGGTCATCCAGTCGGCGGCAGAGATTTCCCAGATTGGCCAGACGGCGATTCTCGGCAGATTGAAGAGATTTGTCTCTGGTGCACGGCTGTTGGCGGTGAGGAAGAATTTGCGCGAGTCGAGAAGAGGCCTGGTAAGGAAGCTGTTGTTGCCGCGGGCAGGGGTGAAGAGCATTTCGTCCAGCGACGTATAGAGGCGTTCGTCATCTTTGGCCTTGATGCTGTTAGTGGGATCGGCCTTGATTGCGGTGATCGACACCGTTCCCGCTTTGGATCCGGCGTAGGTGTAACGGGGAGTCAGCTTGAGATAATCTTCTACATGGCGCGACGGATCGCTGTCTGTTGCCGGATCAGTGAAGGGGAAAATAGACGACAGGGACACCATCGCCGGGTGGCCGGGGTAACGCTGGTATTCTCCATTGGCCGGCTGCCGGTAGGCATAGCCAAAGACCTCCTGCTCGGTATAGCCGCGCGGGACATCCCAGAAGGTGCCTTCGCCCGCCGTATTGATATTGACCTTGGCACTCTCATCGTCTGTCCAGAAAGCGATGCGACCGACAATCGGGTTGGTCGCGGTGGCGCCTGAGATGGTTACCGTCTTTCCCGTAGCACCGGCCGGCGGAGCTACCAGTTGGCCGTCCTCCAGCACATAGAGCCAGCGTACAGGCATGGGCGCGGGCTGATAGTCCGTGGCTCCAGGGGGCGTAGTGGTAAGGCCGAACCCTTCAACCGGATTGATCGTGCCAGCAGAAACCGTCATCGGTTTGTCGGGAGTGGGATCCGCGTCCGACTGCGTTTTGGACAGTGAGAGAATGGGGAAATTCTTTACACCGCCCGATGTAACAGGGGCATTGAGGTCCACCCACACCGCTGAGCTGGTTGGCCAGTCCGCAGGAGGAAGATCGTCGGTAAGCGAAACGTTGCTGCTCACCATGTTGGGCGCTGAGAAGAGCTTATAGGCGTTGCGCAGGTCGCCCGTGCTGGTAAACGTGCGCACCATGCCGGGCTGGGAAACCCAGGCAATATCGCTCCCCTGCGTTGTGGCGTGATTGATCTGTCCCTGCACCAGGCTTACCGCAATATCTGCCAGCCGCCGCGCATCGGCCGATGCTTTGTTGCCCGCAGCAGCGGAACGCTCCTGCGTGCTGCGCGAAAGGAATGCCGTCACCATCACGACACAGAGCACAACGACACTGAGAACCAGAATGAGCGCGTAACCGCGTTTACTTCGGCGGTCCCGGACATGATGCAAAACTCGGGACAGCAGCGAAAGACCGCTGACTTTGCTCCGACACGGAAAAACGGGAGGAAGGCTCATGGACGGTAAGTGGTTGGTTTTCCTGTAATGGGGTTAACCTGCACAGTGTAATAGTTCACCGCTGTGGCACCCGAGGCCGCATGGCGCAGCGTGAGGTAATTATTGGCCGACGTGATCGAATTATCCGTTGAACCGTTGGCGCGATAGCGAAAGCCGCGGTAGTCCATCGTTTTGCCGTTCGGCAGGGTGATGGTTCCCGTTATCAGAGCATCTGCTGTAAGCAACGGAGACCGGGCACCTTCTTCAATAATGACGCCTTCCGGCAGCCAGGTAATCCGCGAAACTGGTGCAGGGGTGGGGCCGGTTGTGGTTTCATCCATGCGACGAATCTGAATGGCCCGCCACTGGTTGATATTCGTGGACTTGAGAAACAGCACCTGGACTTCATGGCTCTTGCTCACGGCTTCCTGACGGGCGAGGTAGAGCATGTCATTCAAAGTCTGGCCCGCGCTGTTGAGATTGGCGCTCTGCTGCACGCGCAGCGTGGTCGGCACCGCCAATGCCACAAGCGCCGCAATCAGAGTCATGACGGCCAGCAGCTCAATCAGAGTATATGCTCCTGCTGAAGCGTGTACACGGCGGTGTCTGGAAGTGCCGTCCCGTGAAAATGAGGTGAAGACGAAGGCCATTACTTGGTCCATTTGGATTCGCGCATCGGAATAAACGTCCTGAAAATCCGGTAGTTCACATTCTTCTTGATGAGGAACGTTTCCATGTCCTTCAGGTCGGTTTCAAGCTGGGCGGGGTTGATAAAGCGGGTATCGAGAGCATCCCCGATGATTTCCGGTACGGTAGAACCGTTTGTCATACGTCCGGCGGATGTTTCATCTATTGCCACCAAAGTCACACCCATAATCGGCGCTAGCTGATTGGCTTTCACACTTTGCGGGTTGCTGGTGGCATCCGCACGGGAGTTATACTCGTAGCTCGACTGGAAAAGGGCAGGCTGCGCAGGATCCATTGGCTGCACCAGAAGCAGGATGATATTGTCGCTGACCGGATGAGCGCAACGGTCGGTCGGCGCAGTAAGGTTCACAAAGTCCTGGAACCATGCGTACTGGGTGGAGTTTGCCAGACCGGCAGCAGTGGGCGGGTAGAGCGAATAGATCTTGTTCTTCTCCACAGGCACAAGCAGTTGCATCAGACGATAGCGATAGCGGTCCGGCCCTGTGGCATGGCTCGGCTTCGTTACATCCGGCCCAAAGTCGATAAAATAGCCGCATGCATTCAGGCCTTGATCCATGCCGCCGTAGTCTGCGGGTTTGGCCGTGTACGCGCACGGCGCCTGGAAAAAGACCGATGTGCCGGAGTATTCAACGCCGGGTGCTTTACCGCCCGAAGGAAGTGAAGAAGATGCTTTCAGGCACACAAACTGAAGCTCCGATCGTCTCAGATACCGGGTCGGGCGGGTGCGGTCGTCGTAATCCAGATAGGTATTCAGCGTAGCCTGCGACATATTCCGGGTGATCAGATCAAACGCGAGCCGTGCGCTCTGGAACGATTCAATCTTGGCGGATGACTTGCGCCAGACATCGGACAACTGCCCCATCGTCATGATCAGCAGCGAGAGCATGATAGCCACGATGGCCGTCGCCACCATCACCTCTATCAGTGTAAAACCGGCCGATAGCAGGCCGAAGCGACGAAAGGCAGCCTTGTACGTATTTCCCCTGCGCCGAAATATTACGCCACCGGTGCTGCGCCGGCGAATCTGTGGAGACAAAGTCATAAACGCTTGAAGGGATACGGAATATCGGTCGTCCGGCACCTGGCCCGTTCGCCCTGGCCGGAGCAGGAATCGTTAAGATTCTGCGCCTGAAATCTGAAATCGCGATACGCTACTGATCAGAGAATCTGGAAAACAGGAGGAGCGGGATTTCCAGTAATCCTGACGCGCTGTGTCAGAGTTCGCCGGAGTTTGGCACGAAGACCACGTAGCAGGACGACTTGGCTTCGGGCGGAACGGTTTGGCCCACGGTAGGTGTGACGAAGATGCGCACGGTCGTCAGACTCTGATTCATGTTGCCAGTGACGGCGGAATTGGGAAACACCGGCTGCTGGCGGTCCATCGTAACCACAAAACGGGTGCCTGAATCACGTTCATCCTGGCGTGTGGCTTCGGAGGAGAAATAGAGCGTTTTGCCAGTGACGTAGGAATCCAGCTTATTGAAGCCAGTCATCTGGAGTTCCGTGGTCACCTGCTGGACAATCTCCGTGTGCACCTGTTGCGACATGGCGTCGCGCAGTGAATTGAGTCCCACAACCGTGAGACTCAGCATCCCCAGCATGCTTGTGGAAAGGACACCGAGGGCGAGAGCAACCTCTACCAGACTAAACCCAGACTTCTTGCGGCGTCCGTTACGGTTCAGACCTGCAAATGAGGCAAAAGCAGTAGGCAACATGAGAGTTCCTGAGGTTAACGTTGATGGGAGGACTAAAACCTGCGGTCGATTGATCGAGTGGATCGCATATGATCAATGGATTGAATCAAATAAAAACAGAAATGGAGGCAATGTCAACGAATATTCGATTTTGCCTCGGGAGAAATCAGTAAATCATGTGATTCCAGCGCAACTTTTGCCTTACTTTGAATATCGCCTCAGAGTCCGCTACTCCGCAGACACTCCAGACAAGCCCAAAATGAACTATTAGCGGGAAATTCAGGAAACTTGCGGATTTCATTAAACTTTGTTTGACGTTGGGCCTTTTTAGGCTTTTTGTAGATTCAATGGATTGCATCGCTCGTTTTCCCCTTTAGATTAACGGTGATCGCTCTGCCGCAGTTTCTTCCTTCCCGCCATGGCTTCACTTAAAGAGCTTGCCGCTGAACTCGGCGTATCTCACACGCTTGTCTCCCGCGTCTTGAACAACCGGATGGGCACTGCCCGGGTGGGAGTCAAAACCCGCGAGGCAATTCTCCGCCGTGCGCGCGAAATGGACTATCGCCCAAATCCACTCGCCGTTGCCCTGAAGAGGGGGCGTAAAGGCGCCGTGGGTGTGTTTATTCATCAGGTGGGTGTTGAGGGCAGCGACCTTAGTCTTCGATTCCTGGAGGCCGCCAGTTCCGCCCTGGCGAAGGAACGGCTGAATCTGTGGCTACAGTTCTTCAAGTCAGAAAAAGAGTTCCTGGCCGCCTGCAATCAGCGCCTGACTCACAGTATCGATGGGCTGATCATCGCCGGTATTGGCCATCCCGAACTGGCCGAAACTCTGGCTCAGCTTGAGGAGAATGGCATGCCCATCATTTGCACCTCCGAAACCGAGGATATGCCTCTGGGCTTCACTACAATACGTCCCGACCAGGCCCGCCACAATTATCTTACTACGCGGCACCTCATCGAAACTGGTTGCCGGCGTATTGCGCACTTCGATACGATTCCGCTCCGCCGTGCGGGTTACCTGCAGGCACTTGCCGAAGCTAACATTGAACCGGATCCTGAGCTTATCATCCGAGACAAGGGCTTTACCGCGGATACGGGTGCCATGCTGACCGCTAAACTGCTTGAGTCTGGCATCAAGTTCGATGCCATTAACGCCCAGAGCGACGCGCAGGGCGCGGGTGCCATGCGCTATCTGTCGGAGATAGGCCTTCCGCAAAGTGAGTGGCCTAAAATTACCGGCGTTGACGATTCGCCCATTGCCCACAGCTACAGCATTGTTCCGCTTACCACCACAACAAGCTGCCTGCCGCAATGCGCCGAACTCGCCGTTTCCGCGCTCTTGAAGAAACTAAACGGCGAGCCGACCGAATCCCTTGTCGTTACGCCCCGGCTTGTCGTCCGGGAATCCACTCTCGGCGAAGTAAAGTTCAGCCAATCGCTTCGCCCCGTCACCTCGGGCCTGAAGAAGCCGCGTTCTGTACAGAATACTGCGGGGCGTACTTGCATTTAGGTTTCTTCGCCTAACTTCTATAGTCCTGCTGCCTGCGAGTTCTCTCCACAAAAAGAGAACGATGTGTCATACCTTCTTTCCAGCGCGCAAGGTCTGCCACTGCGTACCGGACTTGCCAGATGAGTGAAATGGCACGAGTATCCCTGTTTCTGCTTTGGAACAGGACTGCAGGCAGGCGCGTCGGAGTACGTAATCAGGCCTGTGGACATGGATCAGCTTCGGTCGCTTCTCCGCGTCCGGCCTTACAGGGAAGACAAAACGTCAACTTGCTGGTATCTCATTAAGATTGCACTGTGTGAATAAAGCTCTCTCTCCCCACAATACTTTGCGCATCTGGCCCGGCCTGCGCCGCTTCTCTTCAAGACGCGGCGTTGCCATTCTATGCGTGCTGCTTCTCGCCTCAGTCCTGCTCCTGCCAGTCGTTTCGCCACAGGGCTTTATGGCCAGAGCAGAGCCGTCGACCGTGCTCCCTGCGGTGCCGCCGGTGCGCGATGTCAAGGACATGTACTTTGGGACTGAGGTGAATGATCCCTACCGCTACCTTGAATCGCTGGAAAGCGATGAAGTAAGGAACTGGGCGGAGGAGCAGTCGCGCGCATCTGTGGCAAGGCTGTCCGCGCTGTCTGAGCGTCCAGCTTTATACGAGAAGTTCCAATTTCTTCAGGCAAGAGAGGACGACCAAACGTTCGCAGTCACGCCGGTACCGGACGGCAGCTGGTTCTTCCTGAAGATTCTGCCCGGCCAATCCACGGCCCGTCTGTACAGGCGCGATGTGCAGGGCAAAGAGGTTCTCATTCTGGACCCCAGCCTCTTGCCGGCGCCGGAAGGCAGCAGGAACTCTGAGCAACCGCTTGGCATTCGATATTACCGCATTTCACCAGATGGCAAGTGGCTGGCGTGCCAGATTACGGATGGAAGTGAGATTTGCACCCTGTATGTGCTGAGCGTCGGCGAAAATGCTCAGACTCTGACTCCGCCTTACGCTGTTCGAGACGTTATAGGCCCTGCACCCGCGTGGCTGCCAGACAGTTCCGGCTTCTTCTACACCCGAGTTCCGCCCGTGGAACCGGGAGCCGAACGCCGGGCAATGTTTCAGCGCAACCAGGTTTGCCTGCACCGTATCCGCCCATCGTCCACCACCGCAGCAAATCCCGCGATTGTGAGTGACGAGCCAGTGCTTGGCTATGGGCTGAACATCGACCTTGGCGTCAGACCGGACGATATTTCGTTTATTCTGACCTACCAGAATTGTCCATGGGTCTTCGGCATGGTGAAGCAAGGGGTATCCGGAATGCTCGCAATCTACTGCTGCCCGGTGGATAAACTGAACGGTGCTGCGACTCCCTGGCGCACCATCGCCAATATGGGGGACGGACTTGGCTCCCGCTCCGGCAAGTTTCTGGCGGTGCGGGGGAAAGACCTTTATACGATCTCCTACCGCGGGGATAAGAACCATCGCGGATGCGTCGTCAGGCTGAATATTGAAAACCCGGTGCTGGATGAAGCGCAAGCTGTGTACGAAGATCCTACGGGAGCCGTCGCGGCGTTTACGTGGGCTCGTGACGGCTTATATGTCAAAGTGGCCGAAGAAGGGGCAAGCCGCCTGGTTCTGCTTCCGTTTACCGAAACCGGCCTCGGAGCACCCCACGCCGTCCCGCTGCAGGGCGTAAATGCTGTCCATCTCCTGACTAACGATGATCCTCGGATGCCCGGTCTTGTCTTTGGTTGTGACGGGTGGACGCATCCCTCCCGATACCTTTGCTATAATGCCGATACCGGCGCTGTTGCGGACCTGGGATTTACGACTGGTGAGATACCAGCGATCTGCAAGGAACTGGAAGCACGGCAGGTTTTGGTGAAAAGCCACGATGGTGCAGAAGTGCCGCTCACCATCATCAGTCGGCGCGACGTGAAGCTCGACGGACGGAACCCCGTGCTGCTTAGCGGCTATGGAGCATACGGCACAGTTATTGAGCCCATCTTTTACCGGGCAAATATACCCCTTTTGGAAAAAGGTGGAATCTACGCGATAGCCCACGTGCGAGGCGGAGGGCAGAAGGGTACCGAGTGGTGGAGAGACGGCCACGGGGAGAAGAAGCCCAACTCCTGGAAAGATTTTATCGCCTGCGCTGAATACCTGACCGGGGAATCACGCCTGGGCTCACCCGACACTCTGTGCGCGGTGGGCCGAAGCGCCGGCGGCATTACCGTTGGCCGCGCCATTACGGAGCGTCCCGAGCTGTTCGCCTGCGCCGTTTTGATGTGGGGAGTGTACGATACTGTGCGTATGGAACTCGCCCCTACCGGACCTTCCAATGTACCTGAGTTTGGCTCTGTATCCACAGAAGCCGGTTTTCGCTCCCTGCTGGCCATGAGCACTTATCACCATGTCCGTGATAACACACGGTACCCGGCTATTCTGTTCATGCACGGTGCCAATGACAGTCGGGTGGATCTCTGGCAATCCCTCAAAATGGCAGCCCGCTTCCGTGCGGCCACGTCTGATCCCACCTCTATTTTCCTCCGCATTGATGCCACCAGTGGCCATGACAAAGGCCATAATCTCACCCAATACCTCAATTTTGATGCGGATATGCACGCGTTTATCCTGCATTACTGCAAGGCGAAGGAGCCCGCACCAGCAGCGAAAGACGCTAAATGAGTGAATGCTTTTTTCTGAAAATGGGCGGGCTTGTCGGCGAGGGCACAGGGCATCCTCATGCGGCGCTGAGGATGAGTTTTTTTCATGGATGAACAGCTAAAACCAGGATATATTTCAGGGGCGCGAGGGAATGTAGTGGAAGTGGTCGAACCGGACGTCGCCGGTGCCGGCGGCCATCAAGCCGGGACGAAGGGCGAAGAAACCCTTGTAGCGGTTATGATGCATGTCGGAGACGTCTATGCCGGAGCGAACGGTCTCCCAGGCTTTGCTATCGCGACTGGCGAGCAGGGCGCAAGTTTTGCCGTCATTCACGATTTTGAAAAACCAGTGGCTGCCCGGGAAGTTGTCATGGCGGGTTGTGCGTTTGGCGTCTTCGTGGACAGTGAAACTGCTGCCATCGCAGGTGATGCCCACGAAGGCCTTTTCGTTGTAGAAGAGAACGAGTCCGCCGATGCTGCCGGGCGTGACGGTGACTTCTGCTTGGATCGTATAGGCGGAGTCCATGGCGGTCGTGAGAAGCAGGCGGGCGTCGGCGGGCGTGGTGCCTTTGGCGCGCACGTGGAGGCCACCGTTTTTCAGGGTGAAGTCAGCGGGCTTGTAGTCGCGCCACGTGGTCCACTGCAGGCCGAGGGCGGGACCGGAGAAATCATCGGAGAGGGGCATGTCCTGAACGGTCTCCGGCACGCGGGGCGCGTCGGGCGCGGCGTTGATCCAGCCGTCGGCGGTCCATTGAACGGGTTCGATGAGCGTCTGGCGGCCCAGCGGATAGGCTCCGTTTTCGTAGCCGTGGTAAACGACCCACCACTGGCCATGGCCGTCGTCGACGAGGGAGCCGTGGCCTTTCGACCACCAGCGTTCGTCGGCGCTCCAAGTGCGGACGATCGGATTGTGCGGCGAGTTTTCCCAGGGGCCGGCGAGGCTCTTGGAGCGGGCGGTAATCACCATGTGGCTGGTGGCGGGGCCGGCGGTGCCGCCTTCGGCCGAGATCATATGGAACCAGCCGTCTTTCCAGAGCAGTTTGGGGGATTCGAGAAACAGACGCTTGCCTTCGGTCACCCAGTCGGCGGGGTGGTCCCAGCCGGAATAGACCTGCTCCTTTTGCCCGATCACCGAGAGACCGTCGTCGGCGAGCCGGATACGATAGCCTTCATTTAGAAAGAGCCAGCGCCGGCCCTGCTCGTCCACGACATGGCCGGGGTCGATCATGTCGACGTTAAGCCGAATGGGATCACTCCACGGGCCGTGGATATCGGTGGCCCAGATCACCCAGTTGCGGCCGGCCGCGGGGAAGTAGATGTAAAATTTGCCTTTAAATTTGACCAGGTCGGGAGCCATGGCCGAACCGACGACCTTGGTCATGGCGCGACAGACCGGTTTCCAATGCGCGAGGTCCTTCGAGTGCCAGATGAGGAAGCCCGGCGTATAGAGGAACGGCGAATGCGTCATGTAGTAGTCATCACCATCGCGCAGGATGGTGGGGTCGGCATAATCTCCGCGCAGGATGACGGTGGGGAGGGAGTTCGACGGCATGGGCACTGCGGGCTCGGCTGCGTGAAGCGGGGTGAGGGCAAGGCCGAGGGCGAGGCAACTGATTCCAAGTTTGGCCAGGTGCGGGTTCACGGGAGTTGGTTTAATAATGAGAGGTTGTGTAGAGTCGGCGTGGGCATTCGGCCTCGCCCGAAAATTTGCATTTACCTCCAGGACAAGGTCGCGGCGTAAACGCGACCCGGAGCGAAGCCACTGCTGCTGAAACTCGGGGATGAGCGAGGTCTTCTTCGATCCGGTGACTTTCAGCAGGTAGCTCGATTGCGACCCGTAGGTCTTCGTCTCCGGTGACGCGATCTGTTTGAACTCCGACCAAGGGCCTTCGAGGTGTTCGGCGGTGGCATAGCGATTCGGGTTGGGGAACCAGCCGGTGAGGTGCGAGGCGATCAGGTAATAGAGGCCATTGTATCGGACCAGAGAGCCGCCTTCGAGCGGCGACTTGATGAAGCAGACCGACTTTTCCACATCGAGGTA
Source organism: Methylacidiphilales bacterium (assembly GCA_041287705.1). GTDB lineage: Bacteria > Verrucomicrobiota > Verrucomicrobiia > Methylacidiphilales > UBA1321 > LW23. The sequence continues at coordinate 30,070 of JBGGNE010000044.1, forward strand.
ATCGGCGGAGAGCTTCGCGATGTAGAAGCCCTTCGTCGGACGACATTCAAAGATAAGATAGGCGGAGCCGTCGTCATCGATGAAC
>JBGGNE010000045.1:0-3731 GCA_041287705.1 Methylacidiphilales bacterium
AGACCGAGGGCATAGAACCGTTAATGGTGACACGCCTTGCGCCAGGAAGAAAGCGCAATATTTACCACGTGGGGATTTTTGGGGGAAATGGCACAAGATGAAGTGGTGATGGTTGCGGTGGCGGTTGTGTCCACTCATTCCTGCCCGCCTGCCCTTCGTCTATAAGAAGAGACCGGGCAGGATCAGGCTAAGCTGGTAGCTTGTACCCCGCAGCCAACGAGCAGAGCAACGCCGCTATTGATCCAAAAGACAACGGCATTCCCCTTAGCTTGCAACCGAATTAGTATTATTAATACTGAGTATGTGTTTTGGCGTTACCATGCGCAATCTTATGCAGTGTCACATAGTAATTGGTATTGGCAATAGCGACATCATTTTTCTCGCCTGGGAATTTGAAGGGCTCCATAAAGCCGGTACTCTCATGTCGATCAAAAAACTCCATCTTATCTTTATAAAGTTGAGTTCCCAGGCTAAACGTCAGATAGTAGAAGCCTTTAGGTATACCGCTGATGGTGAAGGTGGAGTTTCTGGTAACAAAGCACGTGTACACGTCCTTCGTTCCTCGAGTTAATGTAACAATGGCGTCATAACTATTGCCGTTGTTTATCTTAATGGAGCCGTCACCGTTCCAGTCACCGGGGGAAGAGACAATGCCGCTTTCGGTGCGGGTATATGTCTTCTCGCTGATGAATTTCTCTCTTTCTTCAGCCAGCTTTTTGTTCAGGGCAGCCCGCTCTTCGCTGGTAAGCAGGTCTTCAGGCGATGCGGTTAGTCTGTTATATAGGAATGTTCCTCCCAGAAAGAGACCCAGCACGCCAACAAGCAGTAACAGATGTACGAGGTTCAGTTTCAGTTCCGGCGGGGCCTGAACTTTGTCCGATCCCTGTAACGTTAAGTCATAGGCTTTCCGCTGCTCAGCGTCGGAAAGCACGATAAAAGCGTTATTCAGTTCAGCGAGCGTGCAGTCGTATTCGCCTTCCGGTTCACTACGGAATTGTTCCGCTTTTGCGACAAATACACGTCGGATCTGGCCTGGACTGGCCGTATGTGAAACTCCGAGAATCTGGTAATGATTTTTGGGTTCGCTGTTCATAACGTCTCCCTTTGGTACATGATCTCCGTGTAATTGAAGCAGACTATTTTGAGGTGTAATATAATAAAATTAAATTCACTACAAGATTATTTTGTATCAACTACATTCACCGCTGCGAATAAACTGGAGCATGGATCTCCAGCCCGGCTTCCAGGACATCGCACATGAACTCCACTCTGCTCTCCTCCTTTCGAAATGCTGTCGCGCTGGTGGGTGTGACTTATCTGTTCATCGCCCTCATCGCTGTGCTGTGCCTCGGCGGCATGTGGATGTGCAGCGCCAGTACGGCACCCACCCGCGCCGAGGTTCTGTTAGCTAAGCAACTGGGCAACCAAAAGCTCGTCCTGGGCAGCGACCTCAAAACCTGGATCTCCGCGCTCGGTCCGCCATCCGTTGTCGATCAGTCCGATGACGACCCTGAGGATAAAACCGGCAATGGCGGCCACACCTACTTCTACTGGCCCAGCCACGGCGTCGCCGTCTTCTGCAGTCCGCATCTCAATCGCCAGTACTACTACAACCACCGCGACGACTGGATCGTCACCATCATCATGGTGCCTCTTCAGCATGACATCCCGGCTCTGAACCCGCCCTGCGTTCCCGATATCCGCGTTCGCTTTACCAGACTGGTTTCTTCTCTGTCTGAGATCCAGCACGCAGCGAAGGGAGAAGCCACTATAGAGATGAAGGAGAACAGTTATCTGCAAATGAACAGGGAGATGGGCTTTTGGGATGTTATGGATTGAGCGAATAGTAGAAAGGAGGATGGATGGAAGGTGGAGCTAAATCATTAATCATTATTTCAACATATCCCCCTTTTCGTGCTTTTCTCTGCTTTTCGAGCCTTACGTGTAATTCGCGCCGCCCTTCTCTAACCAACAGAGCGTAGCCCATAGCATGTTTTATTTACACGTAAGGCTCGAAAAGCAGAGAAAAGCACGAAAAGCGGATAAGAGATAATCATGAAGCCCTAAGCCTTTCACTCTTCCTCTGCTTTCTTACCTTATTGCACAAGCGGGGGGGAGAAAAGATGAAGCAGCTGCATGTTTTCCCTCATTCGCTGTTCCCCACAAAGTGGTTGCTCTGGGGCCGCGGGTTTGCAACGGTGAAGACGGGCGGCGACGCAAGCGGCAGCAATATTAGTGGCAGCAGCAGCGATGGGTGGGTGGTTGGTCTTACTTGTCTTTATCTTATGAATGTAAATGACGTTTTGGCACTGGAATCCGTTATTGCGACTGCCGAGCTGCAGCGGCGGGGGACGCGGGTGGCGGATGTGAAGCGGGAGGATGAGGCGAATACGGCGCTGATGAAGGAGCTGACGAAGGATCCTCAGGCGTTTTTTCAGAAGCTGGTGGAGGCGGTGCTGGCGCTCTCCAGGGCGGATTCAGCGGGGATCAGTCTGCTGGATGAGGAGAAGGGGAAGTTTATCTGGCCGGCGGTAGCGGGGCGGCTGAGCTGTTATCTGGGGGCCGGCACGCCGCGGGATTTCGGGCCGTGCGGCACGGTGCTGGATCGCAACGCGGCGGTGCTGTTTCAGCATCCGGAGCGGCATTTTCTCTATCTCACGCCCATTACGCCCTCGCTGGAGGAGGTGCTGCTGATTCCGTTTCATATGGAGGAGAAGCCGGTGGGCACCATCTGGGCGGTGATTCATGAGGTGGACAAGAAGTTTGATGCGGAGGATCAGCGGTTGCTGGAGAGCATGAGCGCCTTTGCGGCCTCGGCCTATCGCCTGCTTGTGATGGCGGAGTTGCTGACGCCTCTGATCCGCACCGTTGCGCGCTGAGCGGCTTTCTGTGGGGCGTGTGCATTTTGCGGGGGCGGCATGGCATTACGCCTGTCGCTTTTTACAAATTACGTTTTGTATGGACGTAACGTGTTGTCAATGCGTGATCGAGTGCGTGGATGGAAAGCTGGCACGGTTTTAGCTTTAAGCAATTATGGGCTAATAAGCAGGTGTGTAAATCGGGGGTGGCAGGCGGTTAACGGTTTAGCTTATTATCTTCACTATAATAATTGTCAGTAATAGCGGCGGCTTCGCTTTGTCATTATCATTATTGTCAGCATCTTCAATTGAAAAGGCGGTTATCATGTTTTTGCCCTATCTCGCATTGTTTGCTATTATTCTGGCTCTTAGTGAAGTTGTTTATTATGTAGCCGAGGGCTGGTGGCATATGTGGTTTATACGCAGCGAGGCGCATAGTACTATTGATCTGGGCAAGATTGCCTGATGGGAAAGGGGCAGGAGAGGATCAGAAATGGGGGGGCGGAAGGGACGTGGGCGGAGTGTGGCTTAAAATCGCCCGCACGGGCGCTTGCACTCGGGCGCCGGCGCCCCTACTCTTATCAACCCCATGAAGCATAACCCTGGATTTTTACGCCTTGTCGAGGAAGCCCTCGGCCGCGTCCACGAGATCACGGTGGACGAAACAGCCCCGAAGGTCGGCAGACCCGGCGTCCACCTCGTTGATGTCCGCGAAGAGAGCGAGTGGAACGAAGAGCACGCTGTTGGCGCAATCCACCTCAGCAAAGGCGTCATCGAGCGCGATATCGAAACGCGCATCCCTGATAAGGACGACACCATTCTGCTGTATTGCGGCGGCGGCTATCGCTCGGCGCTGGCCGGCGACTCGCTGCA
>JBGGNE010000046.1:0-3691 GCA_041287705.1 Methylacidiphilales bacterium
ACAACTTGAGCCGCCGCTTTTGAGCGAGAGCAGCGTTGGAATTCCGGTCAGCGCCTTAGTCTAATGCACTCCCTCCATTCCGCCTTGCTCTCATCTCAAAATCGACGACTTAAGTTGCACAGTTTATTTTCCGGAGACTCCTTACTGTTCTCTTGATGCTTGAAACTCGCGGACTACCGTTCAGTATCCCTGCAATGAGTATGGTGGCAATGAGCCCGCAGATGATACAGGCTGGAATGGTCGGGATGTTTAGCGTCGCATTTATGGTTCTGGCCTATGTGGTCTGGCGTGTCTACGCATACTTTGCCTATGACTGGGGCAAATGGCCGATACTGATGGATTTTGCGGTCTTCTTTGTGATGATGGTGCTGGGAGCTGTTGGCTCATCGATGGACGAAGAATATGAGAAGGTTGCGCCGCACCCCATCGTTCGTGAACAGCTGGAGGAGGAAGGGCATCTGATTCTCGGCTCCGCCAAGCTGCTGTGCTGCACGAGGGCAGGGGAGGAAGAGGAACACTACTATTACGCGTGTCTGGAAATTTCGGAATCCGACCTGCAACGTTTTGCCGATCTGAACCACGGCAGCCTGGGGGACGATATTGTATCCGGCCCTCTCAAGGAGAAATACAACGAAGCGCTGAAGCAGCACGTCAAGTACAACTCCGGCTGCAAGAAAACGGCCCGCGAGGATAAAGATCCCGTAGCTCTGCGGATGGTAGCCCTGGATAACGCCGTCGCCTATGTTGTCCGGACACAGAACCGGCCAGGCATTAATCGCATGTACCTGACTATGCGTGTGGAGAAGTCAGAGTCTGACAAAAAGTAAGACCATTTCCCAACTATCGATGCGAAATGGTCTAAGTGGTCTAAGTAGTCGGATGCGACCTGCTGGTTCTGCGTGCGGACTACTTCGTCTCCGCCCTTAGCACCGCGATAAACGCTTCTTGCGGGATATCGACGCGGCCGATCGACTTCATGCGCTTCTTACCCTCTTTCTGCTTCTCCAGCAGCTTGCGCTTACGCGAGATATCACCGCCGTAGCACTTGGCCGTCACGTTCTTGCCGACGCTGCCCACGTCTTCGCGGGCAATGACCTTGGCGCCGATCGCCGCCTGAATGGCGATGCGGAACAGGTGAGGTGGAATCACTTCCTTAAGCTTGGCTGCCAGCAGGCGGCCACGCGCTTCGGCGCGGCTGCGCTCCACGATGCACGAGAATGCGTCGACGCTTTCGCCGTTAACCAGCATGTCCAGCTTTACCAGATCGCCCACACGGTAGGGGGCGTACTCATAATCCATGCTGCCGTAGCCGCGCGTAATGGATTTCAGCTTGTCGTTAAAGTCGACCAGAATTTCATTCAGCGGCAGCTCGCAGTGCATCAGAACGCGCTTGGGATCCAGGCTTTCCGTGTGAGGGCAGGCGCCGCGCTTTTCCAGCACCATCTGCATGATGTCGCCGATGTACTCGTTCGGCACCATGATGAACGCTTTCACCATCGGCTCGGCAATCGTTTCGATCTGCGAGGGATCCGGCAACTTGACGGGATTGTCCACCATCGTCTTTTCGCCGCCAGTCGTCACTACTTCGTAAACAACGCTGGGGTAGGTGGCGATGATATCCATGTTGTACTCGCGGCGCAGACGCTCCTGCACAATCTCCATGTGCAGCAGGCCGAGGAAGCCGCAGCGGAAGCCGAAGCCGAGCGCCACGGAGCTTTCCGTGGTGTAGGTAAAGGCGGCGTCGTTGAGCTGCAGCTTGCCCATGGCGGCGCGCAGCCCTTCAAAGTCCGCAGTATTGATCGGATAAATGCCGCTGAAGACCATCGGCGTCACTTCCTTAAAGCCGGGCAGCCGGTCCGTCGCCGGGTTACCCGTGGAGGTGATCGTTTCGCCAATTTTGACTTCAGCCGCCGTCTTGATGTTGGCAATGAAGTAACCGACCGCGCCCGTCGCCAGAATATCCACTTTGGTGGGCTTGGGCGTAAAGATGCCGGCTTCCTTGATTTCGTACCGGCCGCCGCTGTGCATCAGGGAGATCGGGGTACCGCTGCGCATCTCACCGGAAAACACGCGCACGTAAGTGACCACGCCGCGATACGCGTCGAACAGGGAGTCGAACACCAGGGCGCGCAGCTTGTTGTCGGGGAATGTGGGCGGCGGCGGAATCTTCTCCACGATCGCCTCCAGGATCTCGATGATGCCGATGCCCTGCTTGGCGCTGGCGGGGATCGCTTCATCACCGGGGATGGTGAGCACGTCTTCCAGCTGGCGCAGCACGCTGGGCAGATCGGCGTTGGGCAGATCAATCTTGTTGATGACGGGGATGAGCTTCAGTCCCTGGCGATTGGCCAGATGCACGTTAGCGACCGTCTGTGCTTCCACACCCTGCGCGGCATCAATGACCAGCAAAGCGCCTTCGCATGCGGAGAGGGAGCGGCTAACTTCGTAGGAGAAATCAACGTGCCCTGGGGTATCGATCAGGTTGAGCGTGTAGGTCTTCCCGTTCTTGGCCGTGTAGGGCATGGTGACAGGGTGCGCCTTGATGGTGATGCCGCGCTCGCGCTCCATGTCCATGCTGTCCAGGTGCTGGTCGGTCATCTCCCGGGCGGTGACGCTGCCCGTGGCCTGCAGCAGGCGATCGGAGAGGGTGGTTTTGCCGTGGTCGACGTGCGCGATAATGCAGAAGTTGCGCGTAAGTTCTAGGGACATTGCAGATCGGAGCTCCTGAAGGGGAAGAGAGAGGGAAAAGAGAAAACGGAAAACGTACAGTCAACCAAGACTAGGCCCGCTGCGCAAGGAAGAAACGCTGAGGAGACCGGTGATGAGAGGGGTGCGATTAAAAGTGGTGCGAGAAGGCGGAGTGGTTTATGAATTACGCATGAATAAGGGAGATGAGACTACTTCTAATCGCACCCCTGGATCCAAGAGAAGACCTGGTTTTACGCCCCTGATTTCCTTCCTCTACGGGAGGATTATCCGGCTGAGATCCTGGAGGCGTGGAACGTGCCGGATCAAAACCAGCTCTCCTTCCGGCTGGAGTTCGAGATTCTGCACGAGGATATCATGCGCCGGTTTCTGTGCAAGGCAGGGCCTCGCAGGAACGTATCCAGATATCGCGGTACCAAAGTAGCGGCACTCTGGCGTTACGGCTGTGCTTTTCGTGATCAGTTCTCCGGGGCCAGCGCGCACATCAGCGCGGTAAGACCCAACGGCCAGAACTCCGGCCCCGGCTCCATCACAGTAATAACGCGGTACGATCCCCGAGGCAGGCTGCTGCGCCTTCTTTACCGCGCCATGGAGGATTGCCTCATTGGCGTCAGCCCCACGGAAGTCTTCCCGGACGACCATAGCCGGGAGCTTCTGCGCGGGCCTGTGGACGATGAACAGGAGTCCGATCTGAGAAAGCGCCCCTGGTTCGAAAACATCCTGATGCAGGAACCGTTATCCGTGGAAGAAGACGTGCAGTTACGGGAAGCAGAGCAAGAGAGTCTGAAGTACAGGCGTTAATTCGCCCGCCCGCATGCTGGTCTCTACCTGGTGGAAGGTAAAAACATCTCAATACTGGTTCCTCTTGTTTCCCTTTCCTCTGGTTATCGGCATCCACATCAATCTTCGGGCGATTCTTCTTCATTCGGGCATATTATTACATGAGGTCTTGCCAGTGGCCGCTGAGCGCATATTCTGAATGTCG
>JBGGNE010000047.1:0-27373 GCA_041287705.1 Methylacidiphilales bacterium
TGTCGAGCCCGCCTCGGCAGCTTCCCTGGCCGGTCTCATCAAGGCAAATGCAGCCGGCAAGATTCCCGAAGGCAGTGTTGTCACGGCGACTCTCACCGGGCACGGCCTGAAAGATCCCGATATGGCGCTGAAGCAGGCCCCCACCTTCCTGCCTGTCGAGCCGACTCTGGACTGCGTGCTGCGTTCGCTTGCTCTGTAAAGCCGTTTGAATTTGGGATGCCGCCTGCGTTGAGGAAATCGCGGGCGAAGCCTGGTAAGTTTCTGTCCGTGACATTGTTAGCCAGTGAAATGAGATCAGACAGTCGTTCTTCAGGCGGATTGTAACTCATTGTGGGTCGAGTTAATGACCGGGTTCGCTTAATTTCTTATGGGATGTATAATATTTCTCGAGAGGCAATGTTTCTTTTCTGTTGAAATTCTCAGAAAGTAAGACAAAAATGCAATTCAGCCGCGGCTGATTCGTATCAATGGCAGATTTCCCGCAGTTGGGATAATCAGTCCAAATTCCAAGTTATTTTAGTCTTACATCAATGAGCACTTCCAACGCAGATCATGAGAAATTCATCAAGCGTGCCATCGAGCTGTCCGCTCGTGCCGCGCTGGAGTACAGCACTGGCGGAGCGTTTGGCTGCGTCATCGTTAAGGATGGCAAAATCCTTTCTGAAGGCATGAATCGCGTTGTGGCCAGCCACGACCCCACCTGGCATGGCGAAATGGAAGCGATACGTTCCGCATGTATCACCACTCAGAGCTTCAAGCTGACGGGCGCCACCCTGTATTCTTCCGCAGAACCCTGCCCGATGTGCATGGCCACCTGCTACTGGGCCGATATCAAGGAAGTATTCTACGCCGCCACCGTGGATGACGCGTTTGAATACGGTAACTTTGATGACCGCCCCATCTATGAGCAACTTGCCCTGCCGAAGGAACAGCGCTCGATCAAGATGACCCAGATCTGCCAGGCCGAGGCCGTGGAAGTCTGGAAGCAGTACCAGGCCAAGCCCGACAAAGTGAATTACTAAGCCTCCAGTCCGGCGTGCCGGCATGACGCCGGGCTCTTTGGTTTGCGGCTGTGCCGTCGCTTCAGATAGGAGTGATGGATTTTAGTTTCCTGGCGCGGATGGATTGATGGATGCCTTGTTTTCTTTGTTTGCATTTAAAATCAGGGCTTCTTCCGTCCGCGCCACATATTTGTGACAAAATCGCGGGTTGTCTCGTTGCTGTCGCTCCTGTAGCTTTGCTGCTTGCAGTTGTTTGAATTACTGAGGTTAAGGCAAAACTATGGAAGATGTCGATTACAGCAATCCCGACTATTATATCAATCGCGAGCTAAGCTGGCTGGAATTTAACAAGCGGGTACTGGAGGAAGCGTGTGATCCTCTGCAGCCGTTGCTGGAGCGTCTGAAGTTTGCCTGCATCTTTACGTCCAACCTGGACGAGTTTTTTGAAATCCGTGTCGGCGGTATCAAGCAGCAGATTGAGAATGAGCTGAGTGAAGTAGCCCCCGATGGCCTCACCGCCCAGGAAATCTTTGACTGCGTACGCAAGCGCGTCCAGGAGTTACTGAAGATTCAGTATGACCTGTGGAATAACGAGCTCGCACCCGCACTGGCTGATGCCGGTGTCCGCATCTTCAATCGCCATGAACTGAGCGAAGAAGATGCCGCGTGGGCCACGCAATACTTTACGGAGGAAGTCTTTCCCGTACTGACGCCGCTGGCAATCGACCCCAGCCATCCGTTTCCGCAACTGCTCAACAAGAGCCATAACCTGATTGTCCTGCTGCGCCGCCCTGACAGTCCCGGCGAACTGATGTACGCGATTGTGCAGATGCCGCGCGTGCTGCCCCGCATGGTGCGTCTGCCCCGCCCGGAGAAGGAAGGGGAGCGCAAGCTGTTCCACTACATTCCGCTGCGCAGCCTGGTATCGCGCTCGGTGGATCTGCTTTTCCCTGGTCTGGAAGTGGAGAACGCCTATGGGTTCCGCATTACCCGAAACAGCGATCTTTATATCGACGATGAGGAAGCGGAAAACCTGCTGCGCAGCATCATGGAGGAACTGCGCAAACGTAACCGAGGCAATGCCGTACGTCTGGAACTGGAGCCTGGCACCCCGGGGGAAATCGTTCACCTGCTGACGGAACATTTTGGCCTGACCCCGCAGGATGTATACACGAACGACGGTCCTCTGACGTTCATGCATCTGATGCCGCTGACCGGCATTGAGCTGCCGCAGCTGAAGGATAAGCCGTTTGTGCCTGCGCGACCCCGCAATCTTCCGCCTGATGCGGACATCTTTGATATCATCCGGCGCCAGGACGTGCTGCTGCATCACCCCTACGAGAGCTTTAACCCCGTAGTGGAGTTCATGACACGCGCGGCGGTGGATCCCAACGTGCTGGCCATCAAGATAACGCTGTACCGCACCAGTGGCGATTCCCCGATCGTCCGCGCACTGATGAACGCGGCCGAAAACGGTAAGCAGGTGACGGCGCTTGTGGAAGTGAAGGCCCGCTTTGATGAGGTGAACAACATCAACTGGGCGCGCAAGATGGAAGACTCCGGCGTGCATGTGGTGTATGGCATCGTGGGACTTAAGACGCATTGTAAAATGCTTCTGGTCGTGCGGCGCGATGAAGGCAAGCTGCGCCAGTACGCCCACCTTGGCACCGGTAATTATCACCCCAGCACGGCGCGTATTTATACGGATCTGGGTCTGCTGACGAGCAATCGCGAAATCACGAATGAGATGGCTTCGCTCTTCAACACGCTGACAGGTCTGGCCGAGTATCAGGGCGGCGAAGGGCTGGTTCTGGTGGCGCCGTTCAATCTGGCCGAGCGCTTCCACGCCCTGATCGCGCGTGAAGCACAGCTGGCACGCGAGGGTAAGAAGGGACGTATCTTCGTCAAGGTCAACAGCCTGGTGGATGAAGAGCTGATTCAGGCTCTGTACGACGCAAGCAATGCCGGGGTAAAGATAGATCTGGTGGTGCGCGGTATCTGCTGTCTGCGTCCGGGTATACCGGGTGTCAGCGAGAACATCCGGGTGATCAGCATTGTGGGCCGTTTCCTGGAGCACAGCCGCATTTATTTCTTTGGCAACGATGGCGGCGAATCGCAGCTCTATCTGGGGAGCGCCGACTGGATGCCTCGCAATCTTTTCCGCCGCGTGGAGGTTGTCTTCCCCGTGCTGGATGCGAAGATAAAGACGCGTATTACCGACGAAATCATCCCTGCCTTCCTGAAGGATTGTGTAAAGGCGCGCGAGCTTCAGTCGGACGGTCTCTACATCCGTCTGCATCCCGCTGAAGGCCAGAAGCCGCAGCAGGCCCAGCTCACCTTCCGCGAAATTGCGCGCCGTCAATCCACCGGCAGCAACAACGTTCCCGCGGAAGCCGGCAGCCAGGCCAATAACTTCAAACTCACCCCGATGACCGCGCCCGCCAAGGCACGGGACTAAGGAGTCTCCGGAAAATAAACTGTGCAACTTAAGTCGTCGATTTTGAGATGAGAGCAAGGCGGAATGGAGGGAGTGCATTAGCCTAAGGCGCTGACCGGAATTCCAACGCAGCTCTCGCTCAAAAGCGGCGGCTCAAGTTGTGCAGGTTATTTTCCGGAGACTCCTAAATGGATATCGCCACGCGCTTTTGGGCAATTGACTCACCTGTACCCAAAAGCCGCAGCCTGAATTTTTTTCCGCTCGCCGCGAGATTGCAGTGCGATGTCTACTGATGGAAAGATCAGGCATTGACCGTCTGAAACGCCGCCCGCCGCGCGGCTAACCGGGCGCGGACGCCATGCTGGTGGACCGCAACTTCAGCCACGCGCCGCGTGATCTCTCGGATGTCATCCTCCGTCAGGTCATTGCCCAGAGAGAAGCGGACGGTCGCCGAATCTTCAGTCGCGGATATCCCCATGGCTTCCAGTACATGCGAGTGCCGTACGCTGCCTACAAGACATGCGGAGCCGCTGCTGACGGCCAGACCGGCAAGGTCCAGGCCAATGAGGAGCTCCTCGCTGTTCAGACCGAACAAACTAATGTTAAGCGTGTTGGAAATGCGTTCGACAGGATGGCCGTTGCGGCGTATCTGGCCGGCAGGAAGAGCGTCGGCGAGGGTTCTCCACAGAAGCTCCACCAGGGCAAAGCGTCTGGATTCGCGCGCTTCCCAGCCGCCTTCCGGCTGAAGACTGCGTACCGCGGCTTCCGCCAGACCGACGATTGCCGCCGTATTTTCCGTGCCGGGTCGGCGCTCATTTTCGTGGGAGCCGCCTTCCAGCAGGCGCTGGACGGGGATGCCGGCCTTAAGCCATAACGCTCCGGCACCGGTTGGACCGCCGAATTTATGGGCGGTGAAGCTCATCGAAGTCAGATTCCACTCCTTCCACGGGAGGGGTTCTTTGCCGGCGGTTTGCACAACATCACTGTGAAAGAGAATGCGATTTTCGGCGCAGATCCGACCCAGATCCGCCATGGGCTGCCTGACGCCAGTCTCGTTATTCGCTGACATAATGCTGACCAGAGCCGTGTCAGGACGCAGTGCGGCGGCAAGTGCGGCAGGATCTGTGCGTCCCAGGGAATCGACTGGCAGCGAATCGATCGTAAAGCCGTGGCGTCTGGCCAGAATCTCGCATGATTGCTGGACGGCGGAGTGCTCTGTAGCGCTGGTGACAATATGTCGCGATTTACCAGAAGATTCCACGGCGGCCAGGGCAAGCCCCGTTACGCCAAGGTTGCAACTCTCCGTCCCGCCCGAAGTAAAGATGATCTGCGAGGCACCGACGCCCAGCCATTGAGCCAGTTTGTCGCGCGATTCATCCATAGCGCCGCGCGCACGGCGGCCTTCGGTATGGAGACTGCTGGGGTTGCCCAGAACCGGCCCGCGCAGATAAGGCTCCATCGCGGCAAACACCGCCGGATCCAGCGGGGTCGTGGCGTTGTGATCCAGGTAATAGCGGGCTCTGCTCATGTCATCCAATCTAAGGCGTTGCCGGAAAAAAGAAAGCTCATCCGCCACGCCTGCAGGCATAGCGGATGAGCTGAGATGAACGGAGCCGTCTTAATGCTTAGGTTCCATCGTGATGGTCTCTTCCTCCTTGGGTTTATAGAATAGCGAGGTAGCTATAGAACCCAGCAAAATCGTGATGATGAAACTGAGGGAGTAGATGGGTGGAACATGAAACCAGTTGGCAAACAACATCTTCACGCCCACAAACATCAGGATAATGCCCAGGCCTATCTTCAGAAAGTGGAAGGAGACCATGGCACCCGCCAGCAGGAAGTAGAGCGAACGCAAACCCAGAATGGCACCGACATTGGACGTATAGATGATAAAGGTATCCTGCGACACGCCGAAGATGGCCGGGATGGAATCCACTGCAAAGATCAGATCAGTAAACTCGACAACGATAAGGACAAGCAGAAGCGGTGTAAAAACGCGCTTGCCGTTCTCGATAATGCTGAATTTTTCGCCGTGGTATTGATCCGTAAAGGGCAGGAAGCGCCTTGAGACGCGGACGATCCATTTATCCTGCATATCATCATTCTCTTCCTTCTTGAAGATCATCTTGAAGCCAAGATAAAGAAGAAGACCGCCGAATATGTAGAGGATCCAGCTGAACTGCTTGATAGCATAAGCACCGATGGCGATCATGATGCCGCGCAGGATAAGGGCGCCTATAATACCCCAGAACAGAACACGATGCTGCTGATCACGCGGTACCTGGAATGATGAGAATATAAGGACAAAGATAAAGATATTATCGATGCTTAACGAGTATTCGATCAGGTAGCAGGTGAAGAACAGGATGCCTGTGTCGTGGCCGTAATGCCACCAGATACCGGCGCCAAACAGAACTGAGATAGAAACCCAGAAGGCGGTCCACGCGACAGCTTCGCCTCCTTTCACGACGTGCCCTTTGCGATGTGACAAAAGATCAAAGCCGAGCAGGGCCAGAACGACGGCATTGAAGATGATCCAGAACCAGATATTTGTTTCGATAGCGGGGGTCGCAGGCATAGACGTATAGAGGCCAACAACTTCGGTATAATTGCGCAACCAGTCGACTTGGTTACCGCAGAGCCGGCAGTGTTGCGCCGTAACGACTATAGCGCAGAAATATTACTTTGCAACAGAAAGCGATCGATGCGGAGAAAGAAAAAACTTAACTGAAGCTAAAGAGTCTCCGGAGAATCCTCAGGAGTTTTTCCAGACCTATGAGTCTGAATCAATATATCTGACTTTTCGCACTTGTCAGGAAACAGGCGTCAGTTCCAGCGTCATCGAGGTATTTTGCGGCAGACCCAGGTCCGCTGCAAACGGGTACAGGCATTTCATACGAATAACGCCGGCATCTGTGCGCTCCAGGTAGGGCAGTTTTTCGTAAATCTGCAGGTCGATTAGCAGGAAGAGGCTTTTCTTCTCCGGATCAATGCGGCGCAGACGCACCAGCAGCGGCATAGGGAGGTGTGCGGAGTCGCCGGAAGACGTGGTGAATGAGGAGACATAATAGAGCTGCTTGTACTCGGACTCCGGCAGCTTTTTCTTTAGCTCGGCCTCCAGCAACTCTTTCTTCGCGCTGTCGGCCTGAAGCTGAGGGTACAGGGAGAAGTGGCTCGGCTGCTGAAAGATGTGTTTTGGCGCGTTATCAATGGCGGTCTGGTCCGGCCCGTAAAACGGGTGATGAGGTACCAGACGATTGGCGGTACTGATCGCCCACCAGAGTACGCAAATGAAGGTGAGGGGGAAGATGCCGATGATCGCGATAATCGGGAAATTTTTGATCAGCGACTTTATCATGATTAGCGGCGTGGGCGTGAGACGGAGGAGAGGAAGTGGTTGACTCTGCGTGATGCTTTGCGGCTCTACATGCGGATAAATGCGGCGACTTCCGGGTTTTCGCGCAGTCTGGCGGCTGCGGCTTCACTGGGGCGGGTGGGGCGGTCGCGATCGTGGTTGACCATGCAGAGGAAACCGAGATGATCGTCAAGATTGGCCCGGAACTGGTGCCAGGTACCGGTGGGGATGTAGATGATATCGTGCTCTGCCAGGGTATAAATCTGGTCGCCGACAAGGCACTGCCCTTTGCCACGCAGGATAATGACGCTGTGAATGTGCTGGTGGATTTCGAGGGTGGAATGGCCACCGGGCTCGATCTCGAAATAGCGGAGTTCGCAGCCCAGACCCTGGCCCGGACAAAGCAACTGGCGCGTGATACTGCGGAAATGAGTGCCGCCGTCTTCCTTATAATGCAGGACAGGCAGATCCTCCCAGCGGTGGCCGTCCATTGCACGAATGTGAGTGCGGACAGGTGCGTCGGCAGCGGGCTGTCCATGCCCGTGCGGCTGAGCGTGCGGGGTTGGAGCAGCTGTTGCGGCAGGAGCAGTCGCGATGGCTTCGGCGGTAGCGGCGGCGGAGGACATGATGGAGATAGTTTTCCCGATTAAGCCGAGCGATTCAAACTGTATTTTCAAAGGATGGGAAGGAGGGTGTACAGGATCAGGGCAAGAAAAAGGCCCGCAGCGTGATGCTGCGAGCCTCCATCTCTCTCATCTTTTTCTTTATCTCTTACCGTAAAGTGTAAAGTGAGGTACTGCGTGCGATTATTACTGAACGCGCGGCAGGCTGGTTACGGCGATCTGCCCCCGGTTGGTGCTTACATACAGGCCCTGCAGTCCATTGGATTGCTGCTGGCTGAAGCCGCCGATGTTGAGACCCTGGGTATCAAAGATCGAGACATTGCTGCCCATGCGGATGGCAAGGCGATCGCGATCGGGGAAGTGTGCGTAAGAGAGATCATTCTGCCCGCCGGAACTGGCGGGGTGGCCGAATTCGCTGGGCCACCAATTATTATTATTGGATGACATGGTAGAGAAGCTGGAGCTCCCCTGATTGCCGGAGTTCTGCGATTCCTGCTGCGGAGGCTGATTATAATAGGCGTTCGACAGATCCTGGGCCAGGGAAGCCACGCGGTTTTTTAGGTTATTATTGAACATGTCCCCGATCATCATCATACCGCCACTCATCCACTGGCCGTTGCCGCCCAGTTCATGATGGTTGAATTGTGCCATGCTGCCGCCTCCCCGTTCGATGGCATTGTAGAGGGATTGAACGGCGTCCAGCGAGAACCCGTGTTGGTTCGCGAGGGCTTGGAGGGAAGAAGTCTGGCTCATAGTTGCGGTGCTCATGGTTGTCGGAGAAAAGAGGTTGGTCAGCGAGGTGCTGGGTATTGGTTTAAGGGATAAAGCCTTCTGAGGAAGCGTATTGAAGCGGCGCTGGCGGGAACCTGAAATCGGGCGATGGGGCCGCGGTTTATCGCGTTCTCCATCGTGCTGATTTTATGGTTGCCCAACAACTGCCGAGGCCGGGTTAGTGTGGCCCGTTGTCTGGCCTTTTTTCGCTGAACGCGCTCTTTACATCGGCGATCAGCTCGTGCTCGTGACGCTGGGGCTAACCTGTAGTGGTATTGCCCGTGGCGATTGCGTTTAGCATCTGCCGGTTCTGCGTCGGTCGCTTCGCGGTTTCGTTACGTTAAAGGTAGTGATGACGCGAAGTGCGCAAGCTGCTGCTGATATAATTGGCTGCGGCTTCTTCAGTAGGGGAATATCGCCCTCTTTTAGTGATGTTGCAAATCGGGGTACCGTTTCAATGAACGGACTGCCCGGCTTTTGGCTTTCAGCGGCAGTAGCATTTGCGGCTCAGTTTTTAGGGTTGAGCTGAGTCGCCCTGGATGCTTGAAGGCTGCTTTTTCGCTGGAAAGCTATGCTCAATCTACTCACAAGCCATAACCTTGCAACAGAAAATACCCGGATAACCACAAGATTTCTGCATAAACTAAATACAGATGCTGCGTATAGTGACAGGAAACAGCATGCGCGTTACAAGGTCGCAGCAACATAACAATCTGCGCAACAGGAACTAAGGTCATTCAGCTCGTGGCGCACTATCTATTCATGCGGTACAGAAAGGCTATAGGAGAACGGGAGGGACGCAACGTTACAACACGTTGCGTCCTTCAGAAACTTGCGGGCCGTCAGGATTGGCATTGCGGTCTGCCACCTGCACTAGCCACAGGCACTTACTTCAGATACCACTTGCCGTCCTTCTTAAAGAAATCCATGGAATCCGGCACGCCGGAATCTTTCGCGATGTCTTTGACGTCGTACTTGGCTTCTGTGTCAGAAACCTTGATCGGCTCCTTGCCATCAATGCCCTTCAGAATCTTCAGAGTCAGAGGCCCCATGCTGCCTTTGAAGAATTCGACCGCTTTCTCCACGATTTCCGGGGGAGTCTTGTCGAATTCGTAGGCGTAGTCCTGAAGGAATTTCTTGTAATCAGGAGCGTCAACCGAGAGATCTTTGATCATCAGCTTGACAGTATCAGGAAGTTTCTCACGTGTCAGATCGTCATCATCATCTGCCTTGGCGACGGAAGGTGTGCCGCCGCTGGTGAAGACGCAGATGGAGGGTGTAACGGCGAGGAGAAACAGCGCCGCGTATAGTGCCCGCAGAGTGCGATTGGTGCATTGTGGCATAGGTAAGGCGAGCATGTGCGTTGCCGGGACACTGTCAAGCCGCTTCCTAAGGAAGCCTAATTTTCCAGCGATGGCTAAGATCCACGACGCTAAAAATCCAAACCACGCCAGGTTTTCCCGATGTTCAGCTCTCAGGAAATATCGCGGTTAGCGGGCAGTGCGGTGGTAAATCGGGAAGATATAGCCGATCGGCGCTGTCTTCTTGACAACAATCTGAGCCGTACAAATCGTACCGCTCGGGATTTCCATGGCACTGGTCCCCAGGCCGGTCCACTCGTAGGCGCTTTCATCTTTGCCGAAGGATTTGTGGCGCAGGGTAACGTGCACTTCCTTTAACAGACGATCTTTAAGCCAGAGGTTGACCAGTTCCTCATGTCCAATGACTCGCAGCATCTGCTTCTTGTTGGAGGGGAAGGTGGCCACCCGTGAGACTTCGCCGATGAGCGACCCCGTTTCGTTGCTCAGGCCTGGCGGACGGATCTCGGCCACCATCCCAACTTTGACCATGGTGCTGGCGTCCGCGGAATCCACGTAAAGCACGCCGAGCAGATCGGTGCCGGCGTTTCCGCTGAGCTCAAGCTGAACAACGGAGCTGCGCACATCGACATCCATGCCCTCAGTTATATTGAGCTCGACCACAAAGCCGGCCAGAGGCGAGCGCAGCATGGGAATCGCGTTGACTTCCCGATCCAGCTTTCTTAGTCGAAGCACCAGATCGGATGCGCGCTTTTCAACTTCCGCCAGGGCGTTGCGCGTGGATTTAATGGTGGCCGGATCAGACAGGCTGGTCCCTGCCGATGGCTGATCCGGATTTGCCGTGACGGGAGCGTTGGTGGAGGTATCAGCGCCTGTGGCATCGATCGGTACGTTAGGCGCCGGCACAGCATCTGTCTCGGGAGTCTCGACGGGCGCGGTTCTGGCCTGGGGCTTCACACCGAGGCTGCTGAGCTGGCCGCGCAGCATGCGGGCCTGGGTGTTGAGAGTGGCAATTTCGCTTTCAACGTTCTGGCGGTCGCGCGAGAGAGTGCTGGGAACAATGCGCGCTATGGGGTCGCCAACCTGTAAGTTATCGCCCTGCTTAACAAAGATCTGGTGGACATTGCCGGCCGCATCTGGATAGACATCGCGCACGCCGCCGGGACGAATCAGGATACCATTGGCCGAAATAAGAGTCTGCACTTCACCGAAGATGGACCAGCTTACGATGAGAATGGTGATAAGCAGAGCGCCCACTCCCGCGTACCAGGCGCGCCGGGGAATGACCTGGATGACTTCCTCCAGATCATCGGGGCTGCGCGGGGAATTGGTGACGCCGGTAGAAGCGGCGGGCCGATTAGATGTGCCCGACCCCACAGGGCTGCCTTGGGAAAGCCACCCTGCGCTTGCTCCCGCGCCCGAAGCGGCTCCAATGCCTGCGCCTGGGCTGTGCCTGACTGCGGATGGGGCAACGACGGCAGCAGCAGCAGGCGTACTGGCGGGCGACGAAGGCGCGGATACAGGGGCCGTGGCGGCAATTTTTTCCTGCGGCTTGGGAGTGGCGTCGTTTTTGTCGTCTGGCATGTTGATGGGGGCTGGGGCAACTTTGACGCGAAAAGGTTCCCTGCGCAAGGCAGGAAGGGGACATTCGGATGAATTCGACAGGGCTTAAGTTGCGCAGGTTATTTTTCCGGAGGTTGTCGTATCCTGACCTGGGTGCCGAATGTATTTTACTTCACCGTAATTCCAAAGATGCTGAAGTGTATCGGGTATTTCCCTCGGGGGCTGCCTGTTTGTACACTTTATAGCAATGGCGCTTTATACACCTTTTTACGTCAAAGTTTGACATATCCCTGCCCTTGGCGGTATTAACGTTGGCATGGTGCGATCTCTTCTAATGGCCGCCGGATTGCTGATGCTTTGCGCATCCGTGCTGCAGGCCCAATCTTCTGGCGATCCTGAAACGCGCCGCGCTACGCCCATTGATCTTTCGGTGATTCCCACGCCGGACCCCAACCGCAAGCTACTCAACGATTTATCGCCGCCGCGCCGCATTGATCCCACGATCAAGGTCACCAAGGTGCACATGGTTTGCACCGACACCATGCAGCCGATCGGCAAGAGCGAAACCCTTATCTTTGAACGCCTGTACTGGAACTACGGTGCAGTCACCGGAGATCAGCTGACGCAAAAGCGCGGTAATATCTTTGTCTTTAGCTGGGCCAACAAGGGCCCCAAGGCCGACTTCACGCTGCGCTTTGAATATCGCCAGCGCAACAGCAAGAGCGAAGTGCGCTCAATCACGATTGACCAGCCCGATGTTAAAGGCGGCACGCGCTCGATCTTTGCTGTGGTAGGCAATGCGTACACCCGCTTCGGCCCCGTAACCTCATACCGGCTTAGCATTATCCGCGACGGCGCAGTGGTAGGCGAACAAAAGTCCTTCGTTTGGTAATGCTTATGACCATACAACTTTTCTCGGCTTCCACCCCCGCTGCCGGTATTACAGGGGAGATGAAACGATGACGTGGGACATTCTGGCGCAGAGCGCCGTGCCCGCGCTGCCCGAAAGCGTTGGCCTTTTTGACGTTATGCAGAAGGGCGGCCTGCTGATGTGGCCCATCTATCTGTGCAGCTTCATTGCCTGCGCGGTCTTTCTGGAGCGCCTGACGTACTTTCATCGCAATCATCTGGCTGTCGGCGAGTTTCTCTCCGGCATCAAGAATCTGCTGAAGCGCGAGCAATATCGCGAAGCGCTGGAGCGCTGCGACGACGGCAACGGCCTTCCTGTCGCGTTGATAGTCCAGACCGCTATCGCCCATCGCCACCTGCCTCCTGATCAGTTGCGCGAAATCGTGCGGGAAATCGGCCAGCTTCAGGTTCCGCGCCTGGAGGCGAACCTCACCATCATCTCCACAATTGCCTCCATTACTCCTCTGCTGGGTCTGCTGGGCACCGTATATGGAATGGTGGAAACGTTTATCCATATCAGCACCAGCAGCAGTGGTGCCCTGCCTGTCGCGGAAATCGCCGCGGGCATCTGGATGGCTCTGGTCACGACCGGCGCCAGCCTGGCTCTCTCCATTCCCACTTTTGTGGCGTACAACTATCTCGTCAGCCGTGCCAATTCCATCATTCAGGATATCGAGCGCGCCGGCATCGAAACGATCCACGCTCTGCTGGAGCCGCCCTCCAAGGACATCATTCAGATGCCGGTACAGGAGCAGGCCTCGCGCGTGGCCCGCAGTTGACGAAAACAGAGAGCCGACGTTTCGTTGTTGTTGACGCAGTCGTTTTCAGAGCATGAATCCCGCTCATTCCACCCATCCCGCCACCAGCACGATGCGCCTCAAGCGCAATCTGCAACCCATGCGCGGACCGCTGGATCTGACAGCTCTGGTCAATGTCTTCCTGCTGTTGCTGCTCTTCTTTGTGCTTAGCTCCGCCTTTACCCTGCAGCCGGGTATCGCGATCGATCCCCCGCGCAGCATCTTCGGCACAGGCGCCCAGGCTAATCGCTACATCGTCACCGTGCTGCTTCAGCCCGAGCGCCGCGACGCCGCTGGTCGCATTATGCCCGTCCCGCGTGATGTCTCTATCTTCTTCAACGATCACCTGATGACTCTGGAAGAGCTGGACCTCGCCTTCCGCGAGCTTCCCAAACAAAGAGGAGTCTCCTCCATCGTCATCCGTGCGGATAAAGACGTTCCTTACCGCTGGGTTATCGACATCAGCAACGCCGCTATTTCGCATGAACTTGGCGTTGTGCTGGCCACTCAGCGACCTTCCTAGCATCCGGGCACTCTGAATTCCGCATCTCTGAAGCGCAATAATTGACTTTGCGGCGTCGATTGGTCAAACTGTTGAAGTGAACCCCCGCGTCACCCTTCGGGACATTGCCGCTGCTGCCGGCATGCACTATAGCACAGTCAGCCTGGCGTTGCGGGATCACCCGCGTATTTCGCCGCCTGTGCGGCAGAAGATTAAGGAAATCGCGGCCAGCCTGGGGTATTCGCCGGATCCGGTTTTGTCCGCGCTCAATGCGTATCGCAAGACAAAGGTGCCCGTGCATTACCAGTCCACTCTGGCGTGGATAGATAACTGGAGCGGGCCGGTGCTGCTGCGCAGTCAGGATACGTTTAACGAGTACTTTGAGGGGGCGGCCGACCGCGCGCGCCAACTGGGGTATGAGCTTGAGGAGTTTCGCCTGCGCGAAAAGGGGATGACGCCCGATCGCGCCTCAAAGATCCTGCGCAGCCGCGGTATCAAAGGACTGCTGCTCGCCCCTCAGATGGAAAGCGGAACGCAGGTTCCGCTGGATTATAACTATTTCTCTACCGTTACGTTCGGGTACAGCCTGCAGCCGCGCGTTTTTCATCTGGTAACGAATCATCAGTTCCACTCTATAGCATTAGCTCTTAAAGAACTGACTGGGCTGGGCTATAAGCGTATAGGCCTTTTTGCGCATGAAGGAATTGATGATAAAGTGGATAACGCGTATCTGATGGGTTATCTGCAGTTCATTCATAAGAACAAGGATCCCAAAGTTAAACGTGTTGAGCCTTACCTCGTAAAGCGTGGCGAGTATGACGCGGATGCGCTGAAGGCGTGGTATAAAAAGGTAAAGCCTGATGCCATCGTTTCCATCGGCTATATTGGTATTGTCGACTGGCTGCTCGACATCGGCGTGGAAGTACCGCGCGACGTGGGGTACGTCCGCCTCAGCGTAGGGCGCGAGAATGACGCATTCTCCGGTATCTACGAGAACGGGCTGGTGATTGGGCGTACTGCGGTGGACTTTCTGGTAGGTATGCTGCAGCGCGGAGAGCGCGGTTTTCCGGAGACTCCGATCCGTATTCTGGTGGAAGGCGTATGGCATGCCGGCACTACGGTGCGCCGCCAGTAAAGTGCATAGCGCATAACGGCGCCTGCAGTTGCGTTGCGTCAACAGTTTGATCAGTCAGGGGGATTGCCGCGATCGCATCTCCAACGCTAGGATCGCATTCATGGCTTTTTCTTCGCCTTTTAAGCTGGTTGCCGGTATGATCTGCGGGGTGTCGCTGCTCTTGATCGCTGAGAACGACCTTGCCCGCGCCGAGAAGTTCCCCAAGGTCGAGCGTGAGCCGGTACTTGCGGATCAGAAGGCGCATGACACCGAGTGGCGCACCCGTATCGCCGCCAGCAAATCGCGCGTCTTCTTTACCGATGCCGAGTGGCCCCAGGTGATTGCCGAAGTGGCGAAGATCGACCCGCAGCATCCGTTTCGCAAATACGTGGACGACGCGCTGAAGAAGGTGCTGGAGAAGCCCGTGCCCACCTACTATACGCCGGAAGAAAAAGTGGCGCGCAAGGAAGCGCCCAGTCTCTACAGCGCCATGGAGGAGTTGTGGCAACGTCAGGTGGGGGAAGATCTTATCACCCTTAGCCTGGCGGTTAAGCTGAATCTGGCCAATGATGCCACCCTGGCCGCCTGCCGTACCCGCATGAAGGAACTGGCCATGGCGGCATGCAGCTGGCCCACGTGGGGACGCGGATATCGGCCGATGCCGGACAATGCGGATCTGTCATGCGGACACCTGTCGCTGGGACTGAGCTATGCTTACAATCTTCACGGCGCCACGGTATTCACTGAAACAGAGCGCGCGATGATTCGCAAAGCCATGCGCGAGAAGGTGGCAGGTACGCTATCCGGTCTGTACGGGGCCGCCTACTGGGCAACGGGCTATCAGGATAACCACCTGCAGGTAGACGTGGCAGGGCTGGGTGTGGCAGGCACGGTGTTTTATGATGAGATTCCCGAAGCGCCGGAATGGATGGCCGCGGCCCGACTGGCCCATGTCAACATCGCACGCTTTTCCCAGACGGATGGCAGTTCTGACGAAGGGATTCCGTACTGGTCCTACGCGCGCTGGGCCACGGTGCATTATATCGAGGGAACCCGCCCCGTTACAAGAGCTGACAGCATGTACCAGGATCCGTTTCTGAAGAACGCGATCAGCTGGCGCCTGTACTCCTCCACATGCGGTTTTGCGGGAACGCTGCCCTGGGGCGACGCTCCCCCTCGCGATTACTACGGCCCGCACTTTCTGCTGCTTCAGGTAGGTGCGGCGTGCAATGATCCCACGGGACTGTGGCTGACGGAGCATCTGCCCTTCCGTCCGCAGGGCGGCAGCGATGGACCGCTCATTACTCTGTTGTTCGGTCGCAAGGCGTTCGCTGTAAAGGAGAAGACCCCCGGCGAATTTGTGCCCGGCCTGGATGCTCACTTTCCCGTGAATGACGGTGTGACAACCAGCAGCGGCTGGAGTGCGGATGACTTTATTGTGGCGCTGAAGTCCGGCTTTACGAATCGCAATCACTCTCACCTGGATGCGGGTGCGCTGGCGCTGGCGTTTGGCAGCAAGTGGTCACTGCGCGCGCCCGGCTACGGCAAAGGCTCCAGTCAAAAAGGATACTGGGACAGCAGCAAGCTGCGCTGGACCTATTTCTCCAACGCTACCGAGTCGCACACCACCTTCCTGGTCAACGGCAAGAATCAGCGCCATGATCCCAAAGCGCGCGGCACCGTGGATGAGTTTCTTTCCGCGCCGCGCTGGGCATGGGCCAGTGTCGATCTCACGTCCGCCTGCTATGATGTTGCGCCCTCGGGTGGAGCCCGCCGCAGCCTGTTGCATCGTCGCGGCGAGTATGCGCTGGTGCTTGACTCCGTGAATACAGCCGACGCCGCGCAGCCCGTTAAAGTGGAGTGGCTCGCGCACGTCATCGCCGATCCCATGCCCATTAAAGCGGAGTCGGGCTTCGCATCCAATACACTGCGGATTCCCGGCGGCGGCGAAGCCAAAAACCGCGAACTCCTGATCACTCCGCTGGACGCCGCGCAATCATTCACCCGCCGCGAGCCGACGGCCGAGCATATTGATCTTCCAAAGGAAAGCATCCGCACCTATTCGCTCAGCGCCACGGGTGCAAAGGTCCGTTTCGCCGTACTGCTGCAGCCGCTCCCGCTTGCTTCCGGCAGCGGCACCAGCACTGGCGGTGCGGCGCCGGCATCTGGTCAGACGGTGGCAGCCACGCCTGATGGCAGTTCTGCATCCGCAGCACCTGCGACCACCGCGCCCGCTCTGACGACGAAATGTGAGACAGAGGAGAATGGAGCCGTGCGACGCATCACCATCGCCGGAGCCTCATGGACGGACCGCATTGTTGTGGCCGACGCTCCGCGCGCCTGGAAGCTGGATGCTGAAGCGGGCGCTCCGCCCGTCTCCGCCACGGCGGAAATGCTGGCTGTTCGCCAGAGCAGCGGGGAGGCGAAAGACGGTGCAAAGTCCACGTCCGGGAATTCCCTGATCGCCTCGCGCGTTTCGGAGATCTCCGCCTGGGGCGTCGGTTATAAGGGGGCGCCTGCCTGCATTTCCATCCAGCGCGTGTCTGCCGACGCATTCATTATTGATGCCGACCGCGATGTTCAGTCCGCCATTACGCCACCCAAGGGCCTGTCGGTGTTCGAGCTGCCTCTGCAAAGCCCCGCGCCCGGGGCCGGCAAACGCTACGTGCTCGGCACCAGCAAAGATGCTGCAATGAGCGCTGCGCGTCAGACAGAATAATCTGTCGGCTGCGACTGAGCTTAAGTTGAGGTGGAGGCCGCCACACGCGCTTCCGCTTCGTCGGCGGTGAGGAAGGCGTCTTCCGGCAGCGGCTCCCAGGGTTGTTGCAGCAGCTTGTCCACCACGGCGACGCACTGCTGAAAGCGCGACTCGTAGTCGCTGCCGTGGATGAGCGTGTAGGGGAAATTGCGGCGCTCCAGCTCCTGCTTAAAGGCACGGTACAGCTGATTGCGACCCGCTTCACTGTCGCGCTGACCATCCTGAACCCATGCAACCTCGGGCGTAAACAGCAGACGGGCATGGTAGTGGCGTTTGTCGCCAAGCAGCGGAATGTGCGCGGGGCAGTAGCCGAAAAAGTGATTGGCGTAAATGCTGGTGGTAATCGGATCCGAATCGATGAACATGACCGGACCGGACTGGCGGGCCAGCGAGTCCTCCAGCTTCAGGTGCTCACGCGGGATAACGGGGAGATCTTCAGCAACAACGACCTGCGGATTGCGTTTCTCGAGAAGCAGCCGGGCCCACTCTGGAGCCCACACCGTGTTGTAGTGCTGAGCCAGTCGGGCGGCCATGGTCGTTTTGCCTGTGGACTCCGGGCCGTATAACAGGACGCGCTTCACCATCCAGGGACGCACAGGTACGGGCACAAAGGCCCAGTGCTTCGCGGGTTCCGTGCGAATTTTCGTGGCCGAAACCGGGATGGAAACGCGGCCGATATCGACAGGGCGGTGTTCACAGCCCAGAGCGCGAGCCAGCGGCCACCCGTATTCCTCGCTGGAGAAAAGCAGATCCAGCGGCGGCGGAGCCTGGGCATAAATCTTCTCGCGCCATATCGCGTAAAAATTTGGATCCTCGTGTGGTTCCTGAGGTACCTCGCTGTCAGAGTGAAGGACGCGCACACCTGGCCCGAGCTCCTCGCACATTTCGCGCAGCCATTCATAGCGAAGCCTGCCGGGAATGCACTCCCGCTTCAGCGTACATACCAGCACGGTAAGCTCCTGCACCTGCCGCGCCGCACTGGCGATAAGATGAAAGTGCCCCAGATGCGGCGGCAGAAACTTGCCGATAATGACGCCCCGGCGTGGAAGGGAGGAAGAGGAGGCCATGAGGCAGGGATGGAATGTAAGGGTGCTATGGCTATAGCTGTAGCGTACACTAACGCGGCGCGTTTGTGATGGTGACGAGGTAGAGCATGGTGCCGATACGCAGGGTGCGCTGGGTGGCAATGCGGTCGCCGGTGCGTGCGGGAACGAACGAGGGATGCCAGGTCTGAAACTGCTTTTCGTCCACAAATGGAATGGAGAAGCCATCATAGGCGGACAAGTCCATGCGCGAGGTCTGCACCAGCCGTGCCGGCGTACCGGGTGCAGTTGAAGGAGCCCACCAGCCATAGTCGTAACCTTTGCCGTTAAACAGCTGGCTCACCACGTACTTGCCGTTTGTTGTCCAGCTAAGAGTCAGCAGATTATCCGTTGGGGGTATTTTCTCCAATTCAGGATCCGCAGCGGAAGGCGGCGAGATGGACTGCGTGATAACGCGAATGCCTTCCAGACTGCTTTGAGGGAAGGCCGCGGCGACCGTTTTGCTGTCAGGACTGAATCTCCAAAAGCCTGTGCTGTCCAGCACGGTGCGGTTGTTCTTCAGGTCGTAAATCCAGGAGCGTTTGTTGCGTACCACCTTTATCATAGTGCCGTCCAGACTCCACTCCAGAGAGCTGACCGGCCCGGCAGACGAAATGGGCAGCGGAATTCTCCGTACAGCGGCGCCGGCTTTACGATCCCACACGCATATCTCTTTGGATAGAAACAAGGCCAGGCGATTGTCCCTGCTCCACGCTGCCGCCTGACACTGCGGCTCGGGCAACAGCGGGGCAGCGCCAGGCGGCAACTCGCCGCGACCGGCAACATCCAGCACACGCACATACGGATCGGAAATTGTCGCGGACCCGGCTACTCTCGGGCGCGGTATGAGATGGTAGAGCGTCAGCATCGAGTTGTCCGGACTCCATTCCATCACCACACCTGTAAAGGGTTGCCCCGTAACCGAAGGCCACTGAACGCTGGCAGCCGCCGGATCATCCAGATTCATGACAGCGATATCATACTGATTCGCTCCTTGGATAAAGAAGGCCATCTTTTTACCGTCCGGACTCCAGGAAATGGCAAACGGCATCGCCCGGATTCCCGCCGGACTGACAATGCGGCGCACCGACCGCTTCCCTTCGGCGTTCCAGTAAAGGATATCGAGCTCCACCTGCGTACTGCTGGCGGATTTGCTGTAGTTGGTGTAAAACAGCGCCAACTGGCTGCCATCCGGACTCCACATCATCTCCCGAAGCGCCACGGTTCGTATATAGACGTTATCGGAAATTTGCGACCACACGATGGCGCCCGCAACAACGAGCAGGCCAAACGCAATCACCATGATCATCACAACGCGTTTCCAGACAGGACCGGTGAAAAGAGGGAAGATCATAGTGGGCGAATATAGACAAAGTTAGAGATACGGCATCCCCCCAGACGCCTGTAGCACCGCAATGGCGATAATACGCCTCCAGAAGGAAAGAAAGGCGTGGAGGCGCGCTGACATGAAGGTGGGGAGCGGGACGAAGACAGCAGAAAGATGGCGCTGCGACGCTGCTGCGAGGGAGTTACTTTTTCACTTCGCCTGCCATCTTCTGCACTTCATCGGGAATGTGGACGCCGGCGGCTTCCGCATTTTTCATGTCAATGACGATGCGGGTGCGGCGGATGTTGGAGAAGGGGATATCGCGCGGGGAGGTGCCGGCGAAGATACGCGCGGCCATCTCGCCCATCTCGACACCGCCATCGTGGAAGTCGCGGCTGTAAGCCAGAATGGCGCCCTCTTTAAGCTGGCCGCTCTGGAAGCTGAAGATGGGGATTTTGTTGACGCGCGCCGCTTTGGAAAGGCTGGCGAAGCCCGCGCTGGTCACGTTATCGGAGATCTGCACGACGCAGTCGATGCCGCGCCCGCAGAGGGAGTTGGCGCCATCGCTGAGCTCCTGCGCGGTGTTGACGCCTACGCGTTCCAGGATGATACCGTGCTTTTTGGCGGCTTTCTCAAATTCGTCGGCATAGTAGACGCTGTTGACTTCCCCGGGCGTGTAGATGGTGCCGATGCGTTTGAACTGCGGGAAGTATTCGTGCAGCAGAGCGCACATTTCCTCGAAGGCGGAGATAGAGGAGATGCCAGTGGCGTTCTCGCGATGGTCCGTGTAGCTCTTGCCCGCGCCGGCCAGCATGGGATTACCCGTGTAGCCGAATACGATCGGCAGATGGGCCGGCCAGCGTTTGAGAGCGGTCTGGAGCGAAGGCGTGGAGATGGTGAAGATCATGTCCGAATCCTCCTTCATGGCCTGATCAACCAGGGCGCTCATGGTGGCGAGATCTCCGTGGCCGCTTGCGGTGCGGTGCGTAAAGTGTTTGCCTTCCTCGTATCCCGATTTTTTCAGACCATCCAGAATGCCGGCGGTGGTTTCTTCGGCAGGCACGGTGTCGTTGTAATTCATGATGAAGATCCGCCAGGGACGACCGCCCGGCGCAAGCGTAACGGGGGGAGCTTTCTGGACATCTGCCGCAGGCGCGGTAGTCTTCGCGGCAGGCGTCTGGGCCATCGCCGTTTCGCCGCCGATCACTTCATCCGCGCGTGCCAGCAAGGAGGCGGGGATTTCCAAGCCCAGATCTTTGGCCGTGTTCAGATTCAGCGATACGACCGTATGTGATACTCCCACGTAGGGGATAGCCGCCGGGTTCTCGCCGCGAATCACGCGTGCCGCCATCTGTGCGGCGTCCCATCCACCCTGAAAGTGGTCGTTTGCCACCGTCATGACGGCACCTTCTTTGGTAAAGCCAGATGCAAACGAGAGCAGCGGCTTCTGGGAACGGCGCGCAGCCGCGGCAATGGCGGGCCACGTGGAGTCGTTCAGGTTATCGTTGATCTGAATGAAAAGATCCGGGCCTTTGTCGATAAGTGATTGCGCGGCAAGCGGCACATCCGACTGGGAACTGACCGGCAGTGTCATCAGCTCCAGACCTGCGGTTTTCGTCGCTTTATCAAATTCCTCGCGAAAGTTAACGGAGTTTGATTCCGCCGGCGCGTACAGAGTTCCTACCGAGCGCAGGCCGGGACGCAGCTCCTTCACCAGTTTAAGCATCTCCTCAAACGGACTGCGATCGTAGACTCCGGCTACGTTGGGCCGATGATTCTCATGCGTGCCGGTATCGCCCACCAGAAGGGGATCCAGGGACAGCGCATAGATCAGCGGCTTCGTGTCGATCTTCTTCAGCGCGGTCTGCAGGGCAGGGGTGGTGATCGTGAAGATCATATCCGCGTTGGTATTCGCCATCTCCAGCAGATTGCCCAGCGTGGCAAAGTCGCCCTGTGCGCTGCTGAAGCTGAGCGTATAATCGCGCCCTTCCACCAAGCCGCTGTCGGCCAGACCCTGCACCATGCCGTGGTGGGTGTGCTCAATGGCAGGCGCTTCTACCAGCGTAATAATCTGGATCTTCCACAGCTTGCCAACCGGCGGGCCGGCGGGCTTCCTGGGGCGCAGCTTTGCGGCCAGAGCGGTAGCGGCTTTCTCTCTGTCGGCGGCGGACGGAAGTGAGGGGGCCGTCTTGGAGGGGGCAGAGGAAGCGGTACCGGACGAAGGAGTTCCGGCAGGGGTTTTGGAGCCGGCGAGCTTTCGCACTTCTTTGGAGCCGTCTTCGCGCACAATAATTTCCGCGCCTGCAACGAAGTCATCCGGGAATTTCCATGCATCTTTGTCGCGCAGCGTCGCCCATACCTTGTAGTTGATCAGCACGCGCTCGGGCATGTAGTTGATGATGGTCATGTCTGCCGTGCTTTTCCCGTCCAGGACATCTGAGGCGACCTGGCCCATGGCATAGCCCACGTCCTCAAAGTTGGCGCCGAGATCGAACATGCTGCCGCGCATGATGTCGCCGGTGGTACTGGAGAACACGGGGATTCCGCTGCGCTGCGCTACCCCGGTCAGCA
This sequence comes from Methylacidiphilales bacterium, assembly GCA_041287705.1. Lineage (GTDB taxonomy): Bacteria > Verrucomicrobiota > Verrucomicrobiia > Methylacidiphilales > UBA1321 > LW23. The sequence continues at coordinate 22,130 of JBGGNE010000047.1, forward strand.
CGGGAAGCGCGCTGGCCACCATGGCATCCGCTCCGGTCCAGATCGCTTCCGCGCCGCGGGTTACCAGCGAGTCCGCGGCCTGCTGCACATCACGCGCGCCTTCGATCGTCGCGTCTATCAGGGTAATGCCGAGTTCTTTGCTGATGGCGCGCGCGAGATCCACCGTTACCTTGGAGTTGATTTCGGCGGGATTCCACACCACGCCCACGGTCTTCAGGCCGGGATTAATGCGGCGCGCGGCACGAAAGATCTGTTCCACCGGCTGCATGCTGCCCAGGCCTGCAAGCCACGCTGGTTTATCCGCGCCGCTGGCAGGCAGCTTGTGCACGCCCACGCCGCTAATAGAGGGGTCCGACACCACGCCAAAGACGTGCGGCACATGGCGGTCTTTATTATTGCGGGCAACGGCCTGCAGACTGGTGGTGGTGATGGTCAGCAGCAGCTTGTAGGAGCCTCCCACCATATCCAGCGCGATACTGTTGGCCGTATCGGCGCTGCCTTCCGCGTTGTAGTGGCGCAGTTTGATGCGGCCGCCGTCCTTGTAGCCGCGCTCCTCCATGGCGCGCAGCAGGCCGCGAACGGAGTCGTCCATCACCGGCGACGATACGGACTGCATCAGCGCGACAGGGATAACCTCCCTGGTCGTGCGCTTCTGGGTAACGACCTGGCGGTTGCGGTTATGCCGGTCGCCATACAGCATAATCCCGGAAACCAGGAGTATAAGGCCAAGGCCAAGCAGTAGGGGACGTAGCGCGGTAGCCATAACGTATCCCACTGCTTAGCATCTCCTGCCGGTAACCGCAACGGAGCTTTTTATTTCAGCGACCCTTTGCGTCCTTCTTCACCTGCGCTTCCAGGGTTGTCATTTCCACTCGAATGGCATCCAGCTGCTTTTGCTTGTCTTCGGCCTCTGCCTTCTGGCCGGTGGCATCGCCGCGAAGCTGTGCTCTGCGGTAGTTTTCCATATGCTGAGAGATCTTGGCTTTCAACTGGACTGACTCTGTCTTCAGCGCCTCCAGTTGCCTGACTTTATCCTCCATCTCCCGCTTTTTGCGAAGCTCCTGCAGTTCGGCGAGATCTTTGTTCACCGGTGCGGCGGGTGCAGCGGCCGCCACAGAGGCTGTCCGGGAATGTGCTGTGCCGGATTTGCTGTTGCCCGTAGTAGTGGCCGTAGGCGATGTACTGGCTTTCATTGCTTCCGCACGAGCCGCCTCGACACGTCGTAATTCCTCGTCGCGAGCCTGGGCTCTCTGCTCGGCATGCGCGGCGGCTTCCGCACTGTCGACACCGAACGCCTCCTGCAGGGCGGCAGGCATATCCATAAACGAGACACGTCCTCCGCCATCATCGTGCGCGATGACAATGGAGTCGGGATCCAGTCGTCGGATCGTAACATTCCTGTACGTGCGGCCGCTTATTGTCGTGATTTCCCTGGGCGGATTTTTCAGCGTGGCTTCTCTGCGCGTCTGCCGCTCGATATCCTTTGCATGTCGTTGGGCCTGGTCAGAAGATGCGGCAGGTTCAGCGGGCGATGCTGCATCGGTTGGAGTGGTAACAGGGCTGGTAATTGCTGTGTTCTGTTGGTTCGCGCCAGGCTGCGTTGTGTAATCTGTGAGTTGTGAAAGGCTCAGTTTCTCCAGAAGGTCTGGACGCTGGAAGAACACGTATGCTGTTCCTCCAAGAAGCGCGATTACAAATAGATACTTTAATGCATCACCCATGGAGAAATAATGCACTTTATTTAAATAAGAACAAGAGATTTCAAATAAAGTGCATAACACTTGTATGATCAAGATAACTTTAGGTGATGCTGATACTATTTTCGGATCTCTTGGAACGAGGTTTGGCACTGCTATATCGACATGGCGGCGCTGCCTTCAAAAAGATGTCCTGAGCAAAGTTTCCCATTCGTCAGTATAGTACAGGGTGGGCTCGGCAAATCCGTCGCGCCCAGGACCAATGTCCCGGCAAAACCCTTAACCATTCTTCCTCACCCTTTAATTGAGATTATCACGACATGAAAATGGAAACTTTGCAGGAACAGACCGACCGCCTCTCCAGCCAGCCCGTAGTATCCCACGATGAGTGGATGACCGCCCGCAAGGAACTGGTGCGTAAGGAGAAAGAGCTTACTGATATGATGGATGCCGTGGCCGAGGAGCGCCGCCGCCTGCCGTGGGAGCTTGTCGAAAAAGACTATACTTTCCGCGGACCGCGCGGCACGCAGACGCTGTCCGAGCTGTTCGACGGTCGCAGCCAGCTCATCATCTACCACTTTATGTTTGCGCCGGACTGGGAGGAAGGCTGCCCGGGTTGCTCCTTCCTTGCTGATCATATCGACGGGCCGAATCTGCACCTGTCGCACCATGATGTGAGTTTCGTGGTCGTTTCACGCGGGCCGATTGAGAAGCTGGAAGCTTACAAGAAGCGCATGGGCTGGAAGTTCCACTGGGTCTCTTCCGCCGACAGCGACTTTAACTTCGATTATCAGGCCAGCTTTTCCCCGGAGCAGGTGTCGGCCGGCAAAGCGATTTATAACTTCGAGACGCTGACGGAGGAAGATTGCGGTGGCATGACCGAGTTGCCCGGCACCAGCGTGTTTTACAAGGATGAGAAGGGACGCATTTATCACACCTACTCCAGCTACTCTCGTGCAGGCGATATCTTTATCGGTGCGCATCAGTTTCTCGATGTGACGCCGAAAGGCCGCAATGAACGCACCATTATGGACTGGGTTCGCCGCCACGATAAGTACGAGGACAAAGGCGCCGCGCCTGAGAAAGCCGTAGCGCCCAGAGATGTGGAAGATACTCACCTGGATCAGACTTCTCAGGGTCAGAGCCCCGACAACCAGGAAGCCTGCAACAAGGATTCGGAGCCAGCCATCGCAGGTAAAGACAGCAAGGCGTGCTGCTGCAACTAGCCGATTGACCTCGAAAGGTCGCCTGTTGACCTGTTCGTCAGGCTCCCATTCTTCCTCAGCCCCGGTACCGCGGCGAATTCGCCGTGGCCGGGGGGCACATTATTTCTCTGCCTTTCTGCGCTTGTGCATCAGTATTCACATCCGTATGGGATTTTGATGCATTCGCGCATGGACGAAGCATCTCCTGGCTGATAGAAAATCGCGATGTCTTCTTCCGTTTCCCTGGCTTCGCATCTCCCCATGCCCGAGATACTGTCCGGCAAGCTGCCGCCTGCGGATTATTCGCAGTGCCCTTTCTGGTTCTGGAACGATAACCTGGATGAAGTGGAAATCCGACGCCAAATGGCCGGCTTTCAGGCGCATGGCGTCGAGGCGTTTGTTATTCACCCGCGCATTGGTCTGCCGAACTCCATCGACTGGCTGAGTCCGGAGCTGTTCCGCTTCATGCGCATAGCCGTGGAGGAAGCGCGCCGGCTGGGCATGTGGGTCGTGCTCTATGACGAGGGGATGTACCCCAGCGGCTCCTCGGCTGGGCAGGTGGTGGCGACAAATTCCGCTTTCCACGCCCGTTGCCTGAGCTGCTCCACGCATGAACTCAGCGCCGAAGAAATCGGAGCTAAAACCCTGGGCGGTAAGGATAAGGAAAGTGCGATGGATAAAGACATCCGGCTGCTTGCGCGTGTTACCCGCGCCAATGGCGAGCCGCTATGGATCTATGATCGCAAGGTGGATTCAGTCGTGCGCGGCCTGCACTACATGAGCGACGAAACGCATCCATGGCCAGCCGAGGAAGAACCTCCCGCGGCTGATCTGCTGAATCCAGAGGCGGTGTTGTGTTTGCGGCGGCTGGTGTACGATCGCTTTTACGCCGAGCTGGGCGATCACTTTGGCACCACCATCAAGGCCATCTTTACCGACGAACCGCACCCGCTGGGCCGTTGCCGCGAGCAGAAGGTGATGCCAGGGACATCGGATATCCTTACGCATGTTCAACGTATTCTGGGTTATGACTTTACCCCGCATTTGCCCGCGCTCTGGTTCGATGATGAGCCGAATGCGGAAGAGTATCGCCGCCAGTACAACGAAGCTATCGCCGTCCGGATGGGAGAGACTTATTATGAGCCGCTAAGCGAGTGGTGCGCGCGACACGGCATTGCTCTCACTGGTCATCCGGCGGAGCCCACCGACCTGGGACATCTGAAGTACCTGCATATTCCCGGCCAGGATATCGTGTGGCGCCATGTGGAGCCGCACAAGCCAAGCGCTCTGGAGGGGCCGCCAAGCACAATGGCCAAGGCTGCCGCGTCATCGGCGTTTCATCGCGGACGTGCGCGTAACATGAACGAATTCGCAGGCGCTTTCGGGCATGAGCTCACCTTTACGGAGCTGAAATGGCTGGCGTCCTGGCTGTTGATCCGCGGCTGCGATCTGTTGATGCCCCACGCCTTCTACTATTCCGTGCGGGGCATCCGCCGCGATGAGCGCCCGCCCGATGTCGGCCCGAACAGCGCCTGGTGGGACGATTACCGCCCATGGGCGGATGCTACGCGCCGCCTGTGCCACATTAACGCCACGCACGCGCCTGTGTGCGAGGTGGCTATTCTGGGACGCTCCACGGAGCTTCCCTGGGAAGCAGCCCGCACATTGCTGCAGCACCAGATCGATTTCCACTACATTGAGCCAGAGGACCTGATGTCGCTAACCGAATCGCTTTCTGGCAGCGGCGAGAAGAAAGCAGGGTGGAATGAAGCCGAGCGACGCCTGCACATCGGTCCCGGCCGGTACACTACGGTTATCGAAGAGAAAAATTTCGACCACCCGGCAATGGACTGTTTCAGCATGGATTTATCTCTGGAGAATCCGGACTCCAACGCCCCAACGCCCGGCATTCCCTGGAGTGATACCGGCTGGAGCCGCGTCCAGAAGCGCGTTCGCCCTGTCGTGACGCTTGATTCGCCTGCGCCCGATCTGCGAGCCCGCTACGTTGTCTCGAAAGGCTCCTCCTACATCAATGAAACAAGCGCTTCCCCGGTACGTCCCACGCACGTCGTCATGCTCTTTAACGAAGGTCCGGATTCGCTGACGCGCCGCATTACGCTGCCGCCGGAGTTCTACTCCGCCTCTACCCACGCCGTGCATCAGCTCGATATCTACACGGGAGAATCCACTCTGTGGACAGGCGAACGCCCACTGACTCTGGAACCGCATGGATGGGCGGTGTTTGTGTGTTAAAGTAGTGATGAACACCCGCGTTCTCCCACGTACTCACGCCTACTCCCGGTTATAAGTCGCCGCGGCTTCCTCAGCGGCTTTGCGGGCCA
>JBGGNE010000048.1:0-10132 GCA_041287705.1 Methylacidiphilales bacterium
ATACGGGTAGCCATGCGGATTTCATTTTTAACGCAACGGCCGCAACGCCGCGACGACCGCTACGTGGAGAAGGGAATGAGAAAGGAGAATGAGAGAGAGAGAGCAGATAGAAAAGAGATTTTGGCTTCGCTGCCCGGGCGAATTCTGGCGCTCTTATGTCATTGGACAGGCGCGCGGCATTGTTTATAGTGTAGGCCTCATGAATTTCTTTTCAGGTTTTGCACGGCGTACGGTGATGCTGATCGTGATGGCGGGCGGCGTCGCGGGGACTGTGGTTGCTCAGGCGCAGACCGAGCCGCAGGCGGGACAGCGGCCCGCTCTCAGCGAGTACTTCTCGCTGGGGCCGGGCGAAAACTCCTATTCGCACGACCATTCCTCGCAGGCCAAGCGCCTTTCTTCGTCGCAAAAGCAGGATATCGCCAGGGCGATCTCCCTGATCAACGAGCGCCTGGCGCTGATGCCCGACGTGGCGCGGTACAAGTGGAATCGCAGCCTGCCGATTGAAGACCCAGAGCGCGAACGGCAGCTTCTGAGCAAGCTGGTGCGCAAAGGCGTTGCCCTGGGGCTCGACCCGCGCGTCACGCAGTCCTACTTTGCGGATCAGATTTCGGCGGCCAAGTTGTTGCAGCGCGGCTACTACGCCCGCTGGCAGTCGAAGCGCCCGCGCCCGACCTTTAACCCCCCGGATCTGGCCACGCAGCAGCGCCCGCGGATTGACGACGTGACGAACCGTATGCTTCACAGCCTGGTGACCCTGCGCAACATTTCCCTGCGTCCCGACGGATCCAGCGCGCTCCGCACGGCTGCCATGGCGGAATTGCGCGCGAACGATGCCGCCTCGCGCGATGTGCTGACCGTGGCGCTGCGCCCGCTGCTGCAGGGTCTGCCCGTGGAGAAATGGAAATCGCTGAAGCCGGGCGCTGCGCCCGTGGCGCGATAAGTGCGACAGGCAGGCCAGAAGGAGGACGAACCGCACAGGCCGCCGCGTCGAATAGCCACAGGGTCGGTCGAATGATCTGTTGATCGGCGAACGAAGGATCGAAAGAAAGCAAAGTTAACCCCAAGCGTGGTGCGTACGAATGCCCAGCCCCAGTTCATCCCGGGAGGATTCCGGCAGCAGCAAGCGCGATGAAATGCGGACGTACCGCGCGCTGGGGCTGGATCGTGCGCTGAAATCGCGCGCGGGCCGGGCGCGTATGGAACGCGGCGGCCTGTGGCGCGTGATTGGCGGATCCGCCGGCCCGGGCACTTCCGACGCGGCGGGATCCAGCAGCGGCTATGCGGCATCCAGCCGCCCACCGTTGCAGGTGCTGAATTCCCGCTACGCCGAAGTGCGCCTGCAGGTGCTGCGCGAGTGTCTGGTACGTTCGCGCGATTCCGACGCCCCGCTGCCGCCGGATCTGCTGGCGCGCCAGATGTCGGACCGCATCGAGGCGGAGACCTATGATCGCCTTGCCGCCGAAGCTACGGCGTCGGTCGTTCTGGAGCAGGCTTTTATCAAGACGCACGGACGCAAACCCATGCCGCAGGAGTTGTCGCGCTTCGCCGCCGCGCAATCCACGCCCGTATGGGGCGAGGGGCCGCCGCCCGCCCACCGCAATCGCGGCGCGCTTATCGACGGCATTCTGGCCCGCGTCGCCGATGTGCAGCAAAACAACACCGCCCGCCTGCAAACGGCGTGGGCCACCGCAGTAGGCGCGGACGCCGCCTCCCGCTCCTTTCTGGATAAGCTGGATCCCCACACCGGCATCGCCTGGTTCCGCTGCCTCAACAGCGCCCTGTCCTTCCAGCTACAACGCCAGCCCGGCCTCGCCCAAAAGCTAGCCGCCGCGCTCGGCAAACCCGTTCGGATGGTGAAGGCGGCGTATTAGACAACTATTATAGGATGCTTGCCACCTTAAGTGGTTTTCCTGCGCGTTTCTATTTTTATTAGAAAAGGGAGAAAAGTAGAAAAAAGAGAAAGGCTGAAAATGATGGAGAGTATATTCAAACAAAGAGCGAATATTACTTTTTCTCTTTTTTCTACTTTTCTCCCTTTTCTAATAAAATAGAAACGCGAGGGAGAGCTTAATGAGGTAGCACGCATCCTATGTTGTCTGCGTATCTTCCTGACTCATGGTCCGAAAGAGAAGTTTGAGTTGAACGCCGACTCGTTGCTTTGCAGGGTGCGGTGTTCTTTCTCCGATTTTGGGGCGCCTGGTATGAAGGGGGCGGGGTTGGTGGGCCAGTTGAGAGGGACGGGACGGACGGGGGCGTTTACGCCGGGCAGAGGAGGGGTGCTGCTGTTGGTGCCGCTGGGGGCGGCGGAGGGGATGAGCTCGATGAAGCGTTTATCTTCGCGCAACGGGGAGAAGCGCGTGTCTTTGGCGGCTTCGCGCAGAGTGTAATCGCGGTCGACTTTGAGCGCTTCCTTCAGCATTTCGATGGCTTTGTCCGGGCTGTTTTGCATGGCCAGCATGGCCGCGAGGTTATACGTGGTGTTCCTGTCGCCGGGATATTTGGCCTGGCGGAACTCCAGAAAGCGGGTTGCCAGGTCCATGCGGCCGATGTTGCGATAGACTTCCATCAGTCCCACCACTTCGTCCTGACCCAGATCCTTGATTTCCGCAACCGGCCTGGTCATGGACTCTACCTTCTGGTTATCCTCAATCTTGACGTAAAGCTGCATCAGCTGGCGCTTCAGATTGTCGTCTTCAGGTTCTCTGGCGTATACCTTTTCCAGTTTGGCAATATCTTCCGAAGTCTTCTTACGATCTACGATGCGGCGTAGTCTGTCCTGAAAATAACCACTGTTGGGATCGCGATCGCGCATTCTGCGAAGAAGCGTTTCCGCTTTATCATAATTACCACGTTCGATGAGGAAGTTGGCGTATGTCGCAACAGCTTCGCCGGAGTTCGGCGCCAGTATGTTGGACTGAGCCAATGCATACTCGGCTTCATCATACATTTTGCGATGGTAATAGACATTGCCGATACACCAGCGAAGCTTGCCAAACACACGCTGCGCCATGCCATCCTGCTTGTACTCGGGCGTGGCCAGCAGTACGGCGGTCATGGCATCCCAGAACTTGCGGTCCGCGGCGACGACTTCCTTCGGCATCTCCTTCAGGGGCTCGTTGCTCAGCTTCATGAAGAGGCCGGCAGGCTGCAGATAATCCAGCATCCAGGGGATGTTGTACATTTCCTCCACGTAGAAGGTGTGCTTGTGCTTGTTGGCTTCGAAGATACGTTTGGCCAGAATACCGTTCCAGTGGAACATGGAAGGTATATCGGTAAGATTGCCCCGCGTCTGTTCCCATTCCTTGCGGCAGTCGGCAAACTCATCATCCTTCATGATGGTCAGCGATTCTTTGGGATACAGGGTTTCGCGACCCAGCCATTTATCTAAAGCGCTGAAGTTTTTAGGCTTAAAGCGGTCATCATACTGATCCCGGATATAACGTATGTAATTGAGATCGGCCAGGGAATTTTGCGTAATTATATAGAGATCGGATCGATCAAAGCCAGGCACTGTCTTGAAGCGTTCAGGCTGGCGGCTTTCGCAGAAAATCATGTACGTAGGCACGAAGCGCCCCGCATCCGTTCCGCCGAAAATGACGGAGCCCTTTTCAGTATCCTTAAGGCCGTAATAGCCGAACAGGTAGCCGAACCAGTGATTGGCCTGGCTGTGCTCCATGAAGTTCTGCTGAAAGGGCAGTAAGGAGAGCAGCATCAGCCCCGCGAAGGCATATTTGGGGGTTCGCGGCTCCTGCCACACCAGATAGATACATGCGGAGATGAGCCCGTAACCCACAAAAAGAATGTAGACGGAGTGCGATTGTAAGTTAAATACTTTAGCCTGTTCCCGCAGATCATAACTGAAATCTGTAGGTGGATAGATAAAGGAAATCATGAAGGCCCCGAAGAAGAAGGACAGGAAGAGGAATAACAGGTAGAATCGCCGCGATAACGAAATGTCCTGCACCACAAGCAGGACGAAGAAGGCCGATACTGCCAGCACAATCTGTATGCCGTCCTCCAGTTGCAGGGCGTAAAAGTAGATAACTTTGGCGATGAGCCGCACGGTGCCGTTGGGATCGGACATCGATATGGCCTTGGGCTCTTCCGGATTAATGGGCTTGATACCAAGCGGCTTCATCAGGATGCCCTTGATCATCATGTCCAGGGCGCCGTCGTACTGGCCGCGGGTGATATCGCGATAAAAACCGGTGCGGTTGCTGGCGTATCCCCAGTTCATGGGCGGATTGGTGGCCGATGCGAACGGCATGTAGGCGTACGGCAGCAGGCCGATCCATCCCACGACTACCAGTGAAATGATGAGGCGCGAGTTCAGGAATGAGTTGAAGACAAGCGCGGCCGAGGCGACGCCGGCCAGCAGAAAGACGATGACTTTGGTTGAGTTGAAATTGACCTCGAACCAGCCGCCGATGTACCAGCTTCCGCCGACAAGAATAGCGCCCATAAGCACCGCGCCCGCGACAAGGTGCGGGATGCTCCAGCGGCGCGTAAACCAGAACGCGATAAGGCTGATGAAGATGAAGCTGAGATACATGCTGCGCCACGCGATCTGCTGCATCTCCGGGTCCTCCGAAAACCACGCCAGCACGGCCAGCGCCGAACCCACATAGTAGATGGAGCCGCAAAGTACAGAAGGGAACGTGCGCCAGTTACCAATAATACAGCCTATAAGAAAGGCCGGTATAATAAGTAGCAGCGTATGGTGATTGGTAAGACCAAGCGCATACCAGAATACAGAGGCTACCAGCCAGCCGTTGTACTGCGGCGACATCATCCAGCGCGAGAAGCAAAGCAGAATGATGACAAGAAACAGCGCGTTAAGCGTATAGACCTCCGCAATAACCGCCTGGCTCCACATCACGTCGCTGAATCCCAGCGCAAGCCCGGCGGTGATGCCGCTGAAGAAGCAGATGCGGTGCAGCAACCCGGCAGGCAGCGGCCCCAGCTCCGCAAAGAGCCAGCGCCCCACGTACGAGCAGGTGCCGGCCAGAATTCCATTGGCCAGAGCGCCGAACAGCGCAGACTCCAGATTGATACGCCACGCCAGGTTGCCGATGGGGACCAGGTTGGCGATCAGCCAGCCGCAGATGGTCCAGAGCGGATAACCGGGGGGATGCGGCACACCGAAAGCGGCTGCGCCAGTGACGAGTTCGCCGGAATCCTCCAGCGTGACGGAGGGCGCCATGGTGGCGATATACACGCCGAGGGTGATGATGAAGACGACGATGAGCGCGACATAATCCTGTCGCAGCCATGGCGGGCTGGGGGGAGCGGTCGGCGTGACGTCGCCACAGAGCCATGGGCGCGGCGGGGCGGCCGGTTGCGGTTGATCCGGCTGGGGATCGGCGGCAGTGGTTCGGGGCGCGGGCGCTTTCTCTGGCGAATCAGTCATGGCGTAATACTATCTTGTAAATTAAAGTCGCGACGCAGGAAGAAAATTCTTGAAGGCCAGGCACAGGATGCGCCAGATGGCCTCGCGGGCAATGGATTGCGACATCTTGGAGGTGCCCGCGTGGCGATCCTCAAACACGATGGGGATCTCCCGGATGCGGAAGCCGAGACGCCAGGCGATGTAGGTGATCTCCACCTGAAAAGCGTAGCCGGTGGACCGGACGTGCGTGAGGGGCAGCTTCTCCAGCACGTTGCGGCGGAAGCATTTGAAGCCGCCGGTGGGATCGGTCATCGGCATGCGGGTAAGGGTGCGGACGTACTGGGCGGCAAAGAGGCTGAGGAGGAGCCGTGAGATCGGCCAGTTGAGCACGCGCACGCCGTTGATGTAGCGCGACCCGAGAACGAGATCGCAGTCGCGCGTCAGCTCGGCCAGCATGACGGGGAGCATGGCGGGATCGTGGGAGAGGTCGGCATCCATCTGTACGACGCGCTGGTAGGGGCGGGCAAGGGCCCACTGAAAGCCCTGAAGGTAGGCGGTGGCCAGGCCCTGTTTGCCATCGCGTTCCATCAGAAAAAGGGAGGTGGAGAAGCGCGGGTGTTGGCGAATCCACTCGGGCGTGCCGTCGCCGGATGCATCATCCACGATAAGGAGGTGAAGGGATTCGTCCGTTTTCCAGAGGCGCTCCGTCACTTCGACCAGGTTTTCTCTTTCCCTATAGGTGGGGATGATGACGAGAGTGAGATCGGAATCTCCCATAGGGTGCGATGCGGCGTGATATGGTGCGGGCTGCCTGTTGTATGCAGTGTTCTGGCAACATACTATAGCGAAAGCACGGGCCGTGGAGAGACAATATTGAACTATTTTACTTCAAGACTTTCATTGATTTATCACATCTCAGCGTTGTGAAGAGGCGTGACGCGCTGTGACTGTCATAGTTTCTTCCTCTCTTCAGCATAAGGAGTCTCCGGAAAATAAACTGTGCAACTTAAGTCGTCGATTTTGAGATGAGAGCGAGGCGGAATGGAAGGAGTGCATTAGACTAATGCTCGACCGGAATTCCAACGCTGCTCTCGCTCAAAAGCGGCGGATTAAGTTGTGCAGGATATTTTCCGGAGACTCCTAAGTATTAACAGGAAAGCAGGAAAGCGGAGGAAAGGGCAAGAGGCATTGAAAACTCAGTTCCCCTTTTCTCTGTTTTCTACTTTTCTTAATCCAGGCGAAAAAGTGTATTCGATAAAGGAGGTGGCGCTCATGTGGACGGAGAGATACGGATGGCTGTCGCCTTACGCGCCACCGATAAGTATACCGGCCAGGAAGACCAGAATGCCGCCCAGCACTATCTGGAACATGGCGGAGAGCAGGGGCGTATCCATATAGCGATGGCGTATCCATGCAATGACGCCGAGTTCTATTATGACAATGGCAATAGCTATCCACATCGCGAGGTGGAAGTCGCTGATGAGGAAGGGGAGAGTGTGGCCTACGCCGCCTACGGTGGTCATGAGGCCGCAGACGACGCCGCGCAGCCAGGGGTGACCGCGACCGCTCAGCACGCCGTCGTCGGAGAGCGCTTCGGTAAAGCCCATGCTGATGCCGGCACCGACGGAGGCCGCCATGCCGACAAGAAACGCCTCGTGGCTGCTGTGCGAAGCGGTGGCGGCGGCAAACACCGGTGCCAGCGTGGAAACGGAGCCGTCCATGAGACCCGCCAGGCCGGGCTGCACGATCTGCAGGATGAAGCGTTTGCGCTCGGAATCGTCCTCGCGCTCGCGGGCGCCGGAGGCTCGCTGGCTCTCCTGCATGGTTTCGGCCAGATCGTAATGCTTGCCTTCTTCGGCGGCCAGATCGCCGAAGATTTTGCGCACGTCGGTATCGGTGGCCTCGGCGGCGGCGGCCAGGTAGTAGTTGCGCGCCTGCTCCTCCATCAGCTCCACCTCGCGGCGGATCATGGTGATGGTGAGGATCTGCTGCATCCAGACGGGTTTGCGGGTAATAAAGCCGCGCACGTGCTCGCGCCGGATGAGGGGGATGTGATCGCCGAATCGTTCGCGGTAGATATCCAGCAGGCGCCGCCGGTGGTCGTCTTCTTCGTCGTGCATGACCATGAGAGCCCTGGCGGTATCCGGGTACTCGGCCTGGATGCGGTGCGCGAAGTCGCTGTAAATGCGGCCGTCTTCTTCCTCGGCGGCAATGGCAAGCGCAAGGGCTTCCTGCGCGGTGAGATCCTGGATGCGCTTGGTCGTCATGGTAGTTAGTTAGCCGGGACTATCCCCAGCTAACGAACCGTGACAAATTGTTGCCTAAAAGGGAAGGCGGAATCGTATGAGACTACGTCGCAGAAGCGGAGGAAGGGGATAAGACTCAAAGACACCAAGTCTCAGAGTTTTTTCCTCTTGGTCCCCCCTTCGTAACTTGGTCTCTTCTTCGTGGTAAATTCTGTAAATAGCCTGTCAACGCGAACAGACGGGGGATTAACCACGAAGAAGAGACCAAGGAACTAAGGGGGACCAAGAGGAAAGCGCCCCTTCTAAGACTTCAGCGTAGCTGCTCCCCTCCCCCTCTACACATGTATGGCGTGATCTCCCTTTACGGAGGGGTCGCCGGACCAGATGCGTTTTTGGGTCCAGGGTTGGGCGGGGGTGGTCCAGAAAGGGTTTTGGGGCGGGAGACCGAGGTGGAGGAGGCCGGTGGCGCAGAGGTAGAGGCTGCCGGTGGAGATGTAGCGTTCGGCCATGGCGGGCTGGCGGCCCATGACGCCGATGGTGAGCCAGCCGGCGTCGTCGAAGGTGCCGGGCGCTTCAATCATGCGGCGGATGATGGCGGTGAGGGCGCTGCGCACGGCGGCGGGCGGCGCTTCTTCGGGTAACTGCTGCATCAGGGCGATCTGCGACAGGAGCTGAAACGCGCCGAAGCGGTAGGTGCTGGACCGGCCAACGACCGGGAAAGTGCCTTCGGGCGATATCATCTGCTCCTGAACGCCGGCGTGGCGGCGGGCGCGTGTCAGTACAAGATCATACTGCACGCCCAGTTCGTGGCCCTTCCGGCGCAGCGTGTCCACCACGTCAAGCAGCATGGGCTGGATGACGAAGCTGTTGTAATAGTCCCAGTGAAAATGCGGGCCGTCGCCGTACGTGCCGTCGCCCTTATACCACTCCAGGTGGCGGGTCACCGCGTAGGTCATGGGGCCTTCCTGCGCGTCGCCGGTCAGGCGGAAGAGCGCCGCCTCCACCATGGCGCTGAAGAGCAGCCAGTTGCACTCGGCTGGACGCTGATCGCGCGTCATCTGAAGCGCGGCCACCAGTTGATCCTTCACGTCTGGCGGCAGATTCGCACCAAGCTGTTTCGGCGCGCGCAGCAGGGCGTGACCAAGAAACGCGGCATCGACGAGGCGCTGGCCGCCGGTCGCAAAATTCATGTAATCCGGCGCTTCCGGGTTAACCGCATTGGCAATGGCCTGCAGCGATAAGTCCAGATAATGCTCCCTCAGCTTCCCTTCCGCCGAATCGTCAGGGCCGAGTTCCAGCCACGGGGCGATGCCGGCCATCAGCCTGCCTAATGCTTCCAGATGAGTGCATTGAGCGCGATCTTCCGCAACAGGCATGGTGGCCCTGAGCCTGTTCTGGCTCAGTGCAATAAGAACGGGATCCGCAATAGCCTGGAGCACGCTGACCGTATAGGCGCGATCGTCCAGGCCTGGTTCTTGTTTTAAAGCTGCCATCATAGCAATGGGGATGAATGAGAGAAAAAGGATGCCCGTGGATCAACTGGAAACGAGAAAAGCGGGAAGAGTTACGCCGATGTCTGATCGGCAGCTGGATCTGAAGCAGGTGGCTTAGACTCTGACTCAGATTCCGACTTCGGCTCCGGCGACGGTGCAGCCTCTGCCGCAGCAGCAGGTTTGCCCGCGCCCTGTCCAGCCGTGAAGGCGGCACCTCGCGGGGTGACGGGGCCGGGCTGGGGAACCTCGAACTTCACTTTGCCGCCCCAGGAGATGATGCGGGCTTTGGCGCCCGCCGTTTCGGCCTGGGAGATCTGGCCGTTGCGCACGTAGGCCAGGCTGAGGCTGGTCCAGCCCATCTGATCATTGGGGTTGAGCTCCAGCGCTTTAAGGCCGGCTTCAATCGCTTCTGGGTAATGGCCGAGCTTCATCTGGGCCATACCGAGCGCGTGCCAGCCGTCGAAAAACTCCGGGTCAAGTGCCACGCTCTCCTGGTAGCAGCGCACCGCATCCTCCAGCTCGCCAATAGCGAGCGCCATGTTGCCATCATCAAATAAATCGTCGCGCGTGGACATAAAGCCAGTCTATACGAACCCGAGTGCGCCGTCACGCGCGGGTTAGCCCAATAGCGCCTCACCCTTCGTAAGGTGGCGGCGCGTGAAGTCCTGGCGGGAGAGATTGCGACGACGGAGCCTGTTGCGAAGAGGTTGAACGCGAGCCGGATTGCGATGAACCCGACGATGACGACGATTTGCGGCCCTGGCCCTGTATGGGAGGCGGCGAGCCGGGCGGCAATGTGGCGCTGGCCAGAATCTGCGTGCTGAGCGAGGCCGGTTCGCTGGAATTGCGGCTCACCAGCACGATATCCGCGCCGCCTTCCACCAGCTTCTGCGTCTCCAGGATATTGAAGAGCGCCTCCAGAATTTCCGGATCCTTGGAGATACGCTGCAGCGCCGCACCCACAATGGCGGGACGCATCGCCGCCGCTTTCGCGAACGCGGAGG
>JBGGNE010000049.1:0-5918 GCA_041287705.1 Methylacidiphilales bacterium
CACCATCCGCATCAGCATGTGGCTGATACAGAGGCTCCACGACATGATGTAGTAGGCGGCCAGCTTGGACTTTCGGAAGCTGCTGTTATTAAGCGCAAACAAACGCTTTTCGTGTTCTTCATTAGAGAAAGCCTGCACGACGCGCATGCCGGATATATTGTCTTCCACGCGCACATTGTAATCCGCTATATCGCTGAACATTTTATGTACAGCTTTAGTCATCGTCTGATTGCAGATAATGGCCAGCCAGATCAGGAACGGTATGGAAGCGAATGTCATCAGCGCCAGCTGCCAGTGTATATACAGCATGACGGTAAAGGCGCCCAGCAGCGTCATGATGGCGATAAACACGTCCTCGGGCCCGTGATGCGCCATTTCGCCGATATCGAACAGATCCGACGACATGCGCGACATCAGGTGGCCGGTCTTCTGGTTATCGTAGAAGCGAAAGGAGAGCTTCTGAAGGTGATCGAACAGGGCGCGCCGCATATCGGTCTCGATATTGATGCCGAGCATATGCCCCCAGTAGTTGACGATAAACTGCAGCAGCGCGGTAAGGGAGAAGATGCCGAGCATGCCCGCGCATGCCATCAGGATAAGGGTGTAGTCTTTGCCGGGCAGCAGTTTATCCACCACATGATTGACAAAGAGCGGAAATCCCAGCTCCAGCACCGCCAGCACCACCGCGCAGGAGAAATCCAGGATAAAGAGCTTGCGATACGGCAGGTAGTGAGACCAGAAACGACGAAGCATGAAGGTACGGAGGCGAGAGTGTGAAAGCCGCCCGCGAAGCAGCAGAAGAACGGAAACTGAACAGGCGGCGGGTTTGAGATCATGCCACAGCTGCGTGGCGATGTCCACGCCGGTTGGCGGACGTCAACGCGCACCGCCGGCACGCATACCTCTGTTACAGCGCGTAACAGATCTTTAGCGCACCGGTACTTAATTAAGTACCACCAGCAAACAGGAGCTTCACTTCAACGCACCGCGTATCGCTGCAGATCTTCCAGAGCAACGAATTCCAGGGCGGAGACGTGTGTGGATTCCAGGACGACGGGAGGGGCGCAGCCGGCGCGCATGGCTTCCATCCAGCGGGAGACGCAAAGGCACCAGCGATTGCCGGGCTTCAGGCCGGCGAAACGATAGGCCGGAATAGGCGTGCTGAGATCATTGCCCTGAAGACGTGTGTACTCCAGAAACGCTTCCGTCATTTCCGCGCAAACTACGTGCAGGCCACGATCCTGCGGGCCCGTGTGGCAGAAGCCATCACGATAATACCCGGTGGCAGGCTTGTCGCAGCAACACTGAAGGTCCCCGCCTAAGACGTTGGTGGCATGTGATGAGGGCATCTTCCGCACACTATAACCATGCCTGCAGACTCTGTCGAATGAAAGCATGCGGGCTCACGGAAAATCCGCCTGCTGAAAACGCCTGCACTTCCCTGCCCGGCTCCGCTCCTCCCCCAGCAGAAAATCGCCCGGCTTTTCCCGTATACGAGGGCGCATTTTGCTGCTAGGCTGGGGTTTACGCGGATGCCGGCATCTGGCCGCACGGCGGTGACTCACCACAACCCATGGACTGGGCAAATCCCTACTTCCTGTTCCTCATTCCCCCGGCGTGGGCTTTGCTTTTCTGGATCGACCGTGGCTCCACGCACCCGATGCCGCCTGAGCGCCGGCGTCTTCTGTATCTTACCCGCGGCGCTCTGGTAACCCTGGCCCTGCTGGCTCTGGCCGGTCCCGCGGTGCGCGCGGCCAGCAGCGCGGCGGCCGTCATCTTTGTGCTGGATCACTCCGAAAGCCAGGGCAGGAAAGGCCTGGAAGCACAGCGCACCCGTGTTCAGCAGCTGGTGGATAAATTGCCCGCGGGCGTCAAAATCGGCTTTGTTTCCGCAGGCGGCCATACCGTAGTGGAGCGCGCTCCCTCCGACGACCGCACGCTGCCCAAACCGGAAGATGAGGCGAAGCTGCAGGAAACCGACGGCGCCCAGACCGATCTCTCCGGAGCGGTGGCGCTGGCGTCCGGACTCTTCCCCGCAGGCTCATCCCGAACGCTGGTGCTGGTGAGCGACGGCGTGCAGACGCGCGGTGATCTGGAAACGTCCGCCCGCAATGCTTCGCTGGGCGGCACGGTGATCCACGCCGTACCCGTGGCCGGCGAAGTGCGCCCCGATGTCCGCGTCGAAAGCCTGACGCCCACCCGCGCCCGCGTGAACGAAGGCGCGTCGGTCGATCTTACTGCCACTATAGACAGCGCCATCAGCGGCAAGGGCACCATCCGGCTGTTTGAAAACGGCATCGAGGTGGAGTCGCGCCCCATCTCCATCGAGGCAGGCAAGACCGCCTCCGTACAGTTCTCGCGCACGCCCAGGCAGCGCAATCTTTACTCCTACCGCGTCCGTGTCGAAGGCATTGAAGGCGACGCGATACCGGATAACAATGAAGGGCTGGCCCTGGTGGACGTGGCCGGCCGGCCGCTGCTCCTCTATTTAGAGGGCGAACCGGGCGAAGGCCATTACCTGGCGGATGCGATGGCGAAGGAAGGCATTCAGCTCCAGACGCGCTCCGCTTCCGCCATGCCGCAGAGCCTGCAGGAGCTGGCCGGGTACGACGGCATCATCGTGTCGGACGTCCCCGCGGCGCAGTTCAGCGATGCCTCCATGGCGCTGATGCGGGATTACGTGGAGCAGCTCGGCGGCGGCTTCCTGATGATCGGCGGCAAGAACAGTTTCGGCGCCGGCGGCTACTATCGCACGCCTATCGAAGATATTCTGCCGGTAAAGATGAAGTCGCCGAACGAGGAGGAGCAGCAAAGTGTGGCGCTCTGTTTCGTGGTGGATCGCTCGGGATCCATGGCAGGCGAGAAGATCGAGATCTGTAAATCGGCGGCGATTGCCACCGTGGAGCTGCTCTCGCCCAAGGATTTTGTGGGCGTCGTGGCGTTCGACAGCAATGCCACGTGGATCGTCGACATGACGCAGGTGACCTCCGTCAGCAACATTGCGGCGATGATCGCCACCATAAGCCCCGGCGGCGGCACAAACATCTACCCCGGCATGATTCAGGGCCGCACCGGTCTGGAAGGTATAAAGGCGCGCATCAAGCACATGATTGTGCTGACCGACGGCCAGACGAGCGGCACGGGCTACGAAGCGCTGGCAGCCGATCTCAAGTCAAAGGGAATCACTGTAAGCAGCGTGGGCGTGGGCGCCGATGCGGATCTGCGCCTGCTGCAGGCAATCGCGGCCAGCGGCGGCGGCAGCTTCTACTACGCCAGCGAGGCCAGCATGCTGCCCCGCATCTTTACGCAGGACGCCATGGTGCACCTGGGCAAACTGATTCGTGAGGAAGCCTTCGCCCCGCGTCAGGTGGAGCGCAATCCCATGCTGAAAAACTGGGACGCCGCGAAGACTCCGCAACTGCTGGGCTACGTCAAAACCAACCGCAAAGCCACGGCGCAGGTGCCCCTGGTCACCGATACCGGCGAGCCGCTGCTGGCCACATGGCGCTTCGGCCTGGGCAAGGTAACCGCGTTTACGTCAGACTGCAAAAGCCGCTGGGCCAGCCTGTGGATCACCGGGTGGAGCGGCTATTCGCCGTTCTGGGCGCAGGTGCTGCGAGAGATGGCGCGTGAACCGTCCGGGCAATTTATGGATTTGCAGATAGAGCAGCGCGGCGAGGAAGCGCGCGTGGTGGTGGATCTGCTGCGCGACGCCACGGAGTTCCGCAACGCCGCGCAGGTGGACGCGGACGTCTATTTCGTACCCGCAACGGCTCTGGGCGGCGCTCTGCAGCCCTTCGCCAAACTGCCCCTGGCCCAGACGGCCCCCGGCCGTTATCAGGCGGACTTTAACCTGAAGGATGCCGGCGTCTACATCATCCGCGCCCGCAGCGGAGCGGACATGGTATCGGCAGGAATCGTCCGCAATATCTCCGGCGAAACCGCCGGCGGCAAGATCAACCTCCCCCTTCTGGAAAGCGCCGCCACCCTGAGCGGCGGCACCGTGCTAAAGGAAGGCGAAAGCATCCCCCTGCAAGGCCTGACCCGCGGCGCCTACGTGGACATGACCCCCTGGATCGTCCGCCTCCTCCTGCTCCTCTTCCTCGCCGACATCCTGATCCGCCGCTGGGAAAACGCAACCGCCATGGCCGAGTATTTCGGGGGAATGGTGGGCCTGGGTAGACGGAAGGGAACGTAAGGGATCAATTGTAATTGCTATGGACGACGATCTCCGTACCTGCATCATTTCGGACCTTTTGCTCCCAGACACGGAGGAGTTGAAGAATTACAAAGTAAAAAGCTTAGATGATAAAGATAACCGGTTAATACCTGGATTATCGAAAGTTAATTTTATTGTTGGAGAAAACAACTCTGGCAAAAGTCGTCTGATCCGAGAAATCGCTTCTCAGGAAGAACTAATTTATTTACCAGAAAATTACTTTAGTACATTAAGAGCAAAAATAGAGGCCCTTAAAAATGCCACCGAATATGCATGTGCTAATATAACTCCTCAGCAACAAGCTTTTAAAGTTCGAGCAACATTATTTTTTGAGAACGCTACCAAAAATACAAACGCGATAAAGATAAAAAAGGAAAAGGAAAGTCTTGAAGATTGGGTCCGAGATTTTAACCATGAGCATACAGGCAGAATTGAGTCTTTGAACCACCCCCAAACAAATGAACCGAAACAAGCTTTTGAAGCCGCGCTTAAAGAATTAAGAAAATGGTATGAAATGGCGATTTCAAATTTAGATACTCTCAAAAATTCTGAATGGGTCTACATACCCACTCTACGTGGTTTAAGGCGCTTAAATCCGGACGCTGATGATAAGGACGAGTTTGAACTACGCACAAAAACTGACTATTTCTCTAAGGCTAAACGGAAGTTAAATATATTCACCGGATTAGGTCTTTATAAAACCGTTCGATCTCTTTTACTTGGCTGGCAAGAGCAACGGACTATTATCAGAGAATTTGAGACTTTTCTGTCCAGAGAATTTTACTCCGGAGAAAATGTTACCTTAATTCCTCATGAAGACAAAGACGGCAAAAAGGATGTTTTAAATATACAGATAGGCGACGATAAGGAACTTCCAGTTTATAAGTTGGGAGATGGTCTACAACATGTAATCATCATTACATTTCCGTTGTTTTTGGAGAAAGACACACCAGCCTTGGTATTTATAGAAGAGCCAGAATTATTTCTTCATCCAGGAATGCAACGAACACTACTCAAAACATTAATACAATATTTCCCTAAAAAACAGTTTTTTATCACCACGCATTCTAATCATCTATTGGATTTGACTATTGAATTCAATAATATCTCTATCTATTTAGCAAAAAAGCTTCAGAATCTCAAAAAAGAAATAACTTTTCTTATTGAACCCGCCCAGACACACGACAGAAATATTTTGGATTTGCTAGGGACTCGAGCATCTTCGGTATTCTTAAGCAATTGCACTATATGGGTAGAAGGTATAACTGACAGGCGGTATCTATCTTACTTTTTAGAGCGATATAAGGACGAGTTACTTTCAACTTACAAAACCAGAAAGAAAATTAATCCTGAGCTAAAGTCTCCATTTATTCCTAAGCAGGACTTTCATTTCTCTTTTGTCGAATATTCGGGCGGAAATATTACGCACTGGTCTTTTCTTGATAATGAACCTGATTCAATCGAAGTGGAGCGGATCTCTTCTAACATTATGGTGATCGCGGACAACGATGGAGTAGACGGCCCGGGCGATTCCAAAGACACTAAGCGAAAGAAAGAAAAAAAGAAAACGAGACTCCTCGAACTAACCACAAAACTCGGAGAAAGATTCTACGGATTAGAATCCAGAGAGATCGAAAACTTACTTACCCCGTCGGTTATTATAAATGTACTAGAAAAAAACGACGAATCGCCCCGAAAC
>JBGGNE010000050.1:0-26538 GCA_041287705.1 Methylacidiphilales bacterium
GCCGGATCGAGATCTCCAGCGGGGTCGTCCCGAGGTCGTGCGAGTCAGCGCGACAGGGCAGCGGATGGTGGCTGGTGATCAGCACCTTTGCCGCCCGGTACGTGGATACGTGCGGCGCGTAACGGTAGCGCCCGAAACACCGCAATTCCGCGCCGACCGCTCCCAGGTCGAGCAGGTTTTGCTCAACCTCATCCTCAATGCCGCCGACGCCATGCGGGAAGGCGGCATTCTGCGCCTCAACGCCGCCGCCGAGTTTCTGGATGATGTGCCGTGTGTCATGCTGACCATTCGTGACAACGGCCACGGTATGAGCGAGCATCAGGTGGAGCATCTCTTTGCCCCCTTCCTGACCCACAAGCAAAAAGGCACCGGCATAGGTCTGGCCATGGTGCTGAAGATTGTGGAGAACCATCAGGGCAAAGTGCAGGTCGAGTCCAAAGTCGGACGCGGCACCACGTTCCGTGTCTATTTCCCCGCTGAAAGCCAGCCACTCTCTCTTATTCCTCCGGCGAAACCATGACCGCCTACTCAATGCCCACCCTTCAGGAGTTAGGCCCGGACCTGCTGAAGGTCAATCGGTTCGGCGCTTTTCTGGCATTGAGTTTTCCTTTCGTCCTCACGTTTGGCTTCTTCATTTTCGCCCTGGAAGGGTGGTGGCTCGCGGCGCTGCTCTGCCCGGTAGTGCTGAGCTTCTACACCTACGCCTCCATTTCGCATGACCTGGTGCATCGCAACCTGGGGCTGCCGCGCTGGCTTAATGAAGTTCTGCTGTGCGCCATCGAGTTGCTGACGCTTCGCGCCGGCCATGCCTACCGAGCCTCGCATCTGCATCATCACGCGCACTTTCCCAGCCATGATGATCTGGAGGGCGCCGCTGCCGCCATGCCCTGGTGGCGCGCGCTTCTCGACGGCCCCACGCTGCAGGTGCGTATCTGGCTTCACGCTGTAAAATCATCGCGCCGGGACCGCGCCTGGATCTGGGGCGAAGGCGCCGCTGTTCTGTTGATCCTGGCAGGCAGCCTGGCCGCCCTTCCCTGGACCTGCCTTCCGGCGTTCTTTTGCGGACTGAATCTGGCGGGCAGCTGGGTCTACCCGATCGCCACAAGCTGGATTCCCCACGACGCCCATGGAGCGACGGAATTAACCCAGACACGTCTCTTTCGTGGCCGCGTCATTGGTTTCCTGGCGCTGGAGCACCTCTATCATCTTGAGCATCATCTCTATCCACAGGTTCCGCATTTCCAGTGGCCCGAACTGGCACGCCGCCTGGATCCGTATCTGGAGCGCGCCGGGATAAAAGCACATCGGCTCTGGTTTTAACCTGCCGCGTAGCTCTACACTCCCTTTTATGAGCCTGCACTCATCCATAGATACGGGCGGCAGATCCGCGGAGCGCAGCCTGTTCGCGGTGCTTCTGGGTGATGGCACGCCACTGCTCACGCTGACGGGTCTGGGCCTGATTCTCGCGGGCGGCTTCGCGCTTTTTCTCTCCGCCACAGGCTCCTTTCTGCCGCATGATGTGGATTATCTTGGGATGACAGCCAGGGATCTTTGCCGGGTGAACCAGTGCCGCATTGTGCATTTCATGATTCACGATCGCGTGGCATTCGGCGGTGTGCTGATCTCGATCGGCACACTGTATGTCTGGATGGCGGCCTTCCCTTTGCATGCCGGCGAACGATGGGCCTGGCAGGCATTTGCGGCTTCCGGATTGGCCGGTTTCAGCAGTTTCCTCTGCTACCTGGGCTACGGCTATCTGGATACCTGGCACGGTGCGGCTACTCTTGTTCTTCTGCCGCTTTATCTGGGCGGCATGGCATTAAGCAGCCGCAAGCTTGGGGCGGGCACCCTTCGACTATGGCCTGCCGAAAGGCCTGGTACGGGCAAAGCGCTGCTTCTGCTTACAGCTTTGGGCCAGACGGGTGCCGGACTCGTCATCATGGCGGTGGGCATGACGATTGTCTTTGTGCCGGAAGATCTCAGCTTTATAGGCATGAAGACCTCCGAACTGGCGGCGGTCAACCCGCGCCTCATCCCGCTGATTGCCCATGACCGGGCCGGTTTCGGTGGCGGGCTGGCCTGCAGCGGCGTCACCATGTGGCTGATTCTATGCAATGCACGCCCGGCCCTCCATCTGTGGCAGGCGCTGTTAATCGCGGGCGGTACCGGCTTCGCCTGCGCCATCATCGTGCATTTCAGCATCGGCTACACGGACATCATTCACCTGGCCCCCGCCTATGCGGGTGGCCTCATCTATGCGGTCGGCATGTGGCTTTTCCTCCGCGACATGCGTCAACACGGACTTCAATGACCCTTGGCGCAACGGATTAGCAGGAACCAACCCATGGGATATAATTTATACATCACGCGCAAACAAAACTGGCACGACGAGGAAGGCGAAGAGATAACCGCCGAAGAGTGGCAGCGCGTTGCCGGTGCCGATCCCGCCATGCGCTGCGATGGTTACGGGGAAGCGACGACAAGAGATTTGTTTTGTCCCGCAACCATCAGGGTAGAATCCCCCGGTATCTGGGTTTGGACGGCCTACTCCAGGCATGGCAAAGACGGCGATATGGCGTGGGTCGAACACGAACCGGACAACGGCTGTATCACGACAAAGAACCCCGACCGGGAAATACGCCGCAAGCTGTATGAGCTGGCACAGAAGCTTGGCGCAACAGTGCAGGGCGAGGAATGCGAAGTGTACGATGCTGAAGGCTACCAGATTGGAGTTCCGAAACCGCAAAGCGACGATGAGTACCCGCGAAGTGCACTTCCTGTCTATTTGGGAATAGTTCTGCTTTTTATTCTGGGCTGCGTATGCTGGGTAGCATTGGCCCACTATGTGAGGTGAGCGCGCTTCCTCGAAAATACCAGCGCACAATATCTCTTCCCCAGCTATTCTCGCAACATCACCCAACGTCCAGCTGTTGAATGTCCATCCGGCTGATTAAAGCAGACCGATTCGCGGAGTCAGTAGCTAGATTTTGCCGTTAATGATTTTACCCATGCGCGGCTTGCGATAAGGCAGAGGAGATTCCTCGCCCAGAGGTATGTTGAATTTCTTTGAGAAAGTCATTTCGAGAGCACGACGCTCAATGGGAGGCAGCATACGGTTAAGAATCACCGCCGCAGCAACAGCTCCGTTGAACCCATCGCAGCCTAACTGAACCAGACTATTCAGCGGCATCTCGGGATTTGCGTTGTTCACTTCAGCAAGGCCCATTCGGGTGCCGTTTACAAAGATTTGCGTCGCTCCATCGCCCATGCAAAGGGTCACAATGCAGGCGCCTTTAAGAGGCTCGGTCTCCACCACTTCGACGGGAAGATCCGGATCCTGCGGCATAATCGCACGCAGTCCCCCGTCAGCTTTCAACGCCAGCCCCTCTGTACCATTCAGCAGAAGCAGAGTCGTCAATTTAACCGGAAGTTTATTCACCTGCATGACCAGCGTCATCGTACGCTGATTGCCACGCAATTCCGGAACTACTCCCAGCATCACATCCATAACACCGTCAAAAACTATAGCAGGCTTCTTCTGAAGCCCTTTGGCGTCGTAATGCGGCTGAAGTCCTTCTGCTTCCTGAAGCAGGCTCAGCGGTGCCTTCATACTGCTGTCCCAGCGTGGTACGACGAGATCCTGAGTGACAGATACTTCGTTATCAGCCAGGAGATAGCCGACAACCTGCCGTGTATCCAAAGGCTTCGGCTTGGGTGGAGATACCCTTGCGGCTCCGCTGGCCGTAAACAGTCCCTGAGGAGTCCCTTTTTTCTGGGACTTTGTATTGGGAGCCGCGGTCGCAACCGTGACCGCCGCAACGCCGCACACAAGGAAGGAAAATAGGCGTGAGAACATGACAGTCAGCTTTTTACTCAATCCATGCACAAAAGCTAGACAAATCTTCTCATTTCATGCGGATGTCCGCGTTTTTATTGTGAAAGACGTATTTATTTAATACAACCTCATCACGCTACCCTTACAGCATGTCCAACAGATTCTCTGTCTGCTGGGAAGTCAGGGCCGGCACTATCTTTGCCCCCCACATCTTCCGCAGCGCGGTGTTGGTATGATCCTGCAACCCTACGCGGCGCAGCCATTTACGCAAACGCGCCACCTGCTTGCGGTGCTGGGCCGCATATCGATAGAAGGCAGCCGCGTGGAGGCCGATGTGACGCCCGTACACGGTGGCAATCTCCTCATCGCGGCGGGATCCGCCCGTCTCCGTCTTGGTGGAGCCATGAACACGCGCGACAGCCTGCATGTGCTCCTGAATATGAAAGAGCACGCCGGCCTTTTTTGCGCGCACAAACCACTCCCAGTCAAAGGCGTAGTGCAGATCCGCATCCAGCGGACCCACGAGATCCCAGGCGGCACGAGTCCAGAAGGTGGCAGGCTGCAGCACAAAGTCGAACCACTCCAGCGTGCTGGAGCGACTGCGGTCCTGGACACGCGTAGCGAGCGTGCGGGCACGGGGCATATCGTACACGATTCCGTTGGCCACCAGTATTTCCGCTCGCGAGGGATGCAGCACCGCCGCGGCGCGCTGCAGGGCGCCCGGCAGGTAGTAATCGTCCGAGTTCACCCAGCCCAGAATATCGCCGGTGCTTCGGGCAAACCCGGCGTTCAGGGCTGCGCTCTGGCCGCCATCCGGAGCGCTCTGCCAGTAAGCGAGCTTGTGCGCCTGCGCCTGGATAAGGTCCACGCTGCCATCCGTGCTACCGCCATCCATGACGATATATTCCAGGTCCGGCCAGTCCTGTCCCAGCACCGAGGTCAGGGTTTCGCCGAGAAACGGGGCTTGATTGTAAGAAGGCGTAACGATGGAGATACGGGGCAGCATGCGGGGCAAATAGCGTTTGTGGAATGATTAATCAGCCTGGCCTGGTTCAGCTTTGCTTTTTCGATTCCACCAGCCGTAACAGGGAGATGAAGTCATCTTCGCCCCAGCCGCGGTCAATCGCCTCCTGATACAGGGCGACGATACGCTTTAACTGGGGCAGATCCAGCGGAGAGGACGAACCAGGCGCGGCAGAGGTTTCCAGAGCCAGACGCAGATCCTTGCCCATATGCTTAATGGAGAACTGCGGAGCGTATTCCGCATCGCGCAACTTCGGCTCCTTCAACTCAGCCAGACCGGACCAGCCCACATTCATGCGCAGCGCGCCAAAATAGACGTCGTCGGAAATCCCTTCCGCCCGGGTCAGCATCAGCGACTCGCTGAGAGACTGCGCCATGCCCGCCAGGTTCATATTCATCGCCAGCTTCAGCGACGAAGCGGAGCCGATCGGCCCGATATAAAGCGCCGCGCGGCTGATATGATCCAGCAGCGGGCGCGCGGCCTGGAATACTTCGGGATCGCCGCCGATGTAAAAGACCGTCTGACGCTTTTCCGCGGCGGGTTTGCTGCCCGTAAAGGGAGCCTCAAGAAAGACAGCACCCGCAGCCTGCACCTGGGCGGCAAAGCGGCGCGTCCATTCGGCGGAAATCGTGCTGGCCTGCAGGACAGTCTGCCCGGCGCGCAACACCGGCTGAATCTCATCCAGAACGCCCTGTACAGCGGGGGGATCCGCCACGACAATCACGACAAAGTCTGCTCCGTCCGCCGCCTCGGAAGCTGTTTCGGTTTCGCCGGGGAAACCCCGTTTGGTGCGGTTCCACGGGCGCACCTCCACGCCGTCCTCCTGCAGGTTGCGCGCCCACACCGCCCCGATAATTCCCAGCCCAAGAATGGCAACTTTCATGATATACCCGTTACTGTGCGGTCGGACGCGCGTCAATGCAAGACCCTCCTTGCTCCGATCGATCGCCCGGCACAGCTTCAGGAAGATGCCTCGCAGTACGCTACGCCCTGGCGGGTTGCGTCTGGTCATCCAGTTGCTTCAACATTTCAGGATCCAGCTTCAGCAGCGAAGCTTTCGTGTTGCTGATCAGGTGATTGACTTTGGATGTGCCAGGGATAGGCAGCATAACCGGTGAGCGCGCAAGCAACCAGGCCAGTGCCACCTGGGCCGGCTCTGCGTTCAACTGCTGAGCGATACGTGCCACCGGACTGTCCTTGCCGGCCAAAGTAGCGTTGGCGAGAGGATACCACGGGATAAAACCAATGCTCTGCTCCTCGCAATAATCCAGCACGGCCTCGGATTTGCGATCGGAAAGATTGTAGAGATTCTGCACCGTAGTGACCGTCACAAGCTTCTGTACGGCACGAATCTGCTCGACAGATACCTCCGACAGACCGATGTGCCGGATTTTACCTTCGCGCTGAAGGTCAGCCAGCGTGCCGATCTGGTCTTCCACAGGCACTTTGCTATCGATGCGATGCAGTTGAAACAGATCGATACACTCTACCTTCAGGCGCTTCAGGCTTCCTTCACAACGCTCTCTCAAATGTGCCGGGCGGCCATCAGGATTCCATTGACCTGGACCGGTACGCTGCATACCCGCCTTTGTAGCAATAACCAGACCGCCGGGATAAGGATAGAGTGCTTCTGCAATTAGCTCCTCCGAAACAAAGGGGCCATAGCTGTCCGCTGTATCAATAAGGTTAATCCCGAGATCAAGCGTAGCCCGCAATACCGACAGGGCTTCTTCTTTATTCTCGGGCTGTCCCCATACGCCTTTACCCACAATACGCATAGCGCCAAAGCCCATGCGATAAACGGGAAGGTCTCCGCCAATCTTAAAAGTGCCGCTGTGTTCAGCAGGACGATTCGTTGTATTAGTATCAGTCATATTTCCTGGATGAAGTATTCAACAATGCTGGATCGATAGAGACATGGTAATAAACAAAAAGCCGGCGAACAGGATCAGAAATGACACTGTTCGCCGGCTAATGGCTTAAAGAATGAACGAAAACTATGTTCAGATCAGAGAATCAAAGGTCCGGCACACCGGGCACAAGATTCTTTTCCACCACGGGGGCGGGCTTTTTATTCTTGTACTTCGGCGAGGGCGCTGCGGGAGCAACTGGTGCCGTTGGAGCGGCGGGGACAGGAGCAGCGGTCTCAGATCCTTCAGCAGCAGGAACATCAGCATCACCAGCGGAAGCGGGAGCAGCAGAATCGGCAGGAGCGATCGCAGTAACTTCCGCGTGCTCGCCGGGCTGATCGTCATCATCGTGCTCGTCTTCCAGATCGCTGTCGTCAGTGTCATCGTACTCATCGTCCTCATGGGAGAACTTGCGTACACGCTTCTGGACAGGGTGAGGCGTCAGCATCATGGTAATGTTCTTACCAATGAGGCGGGGCTCTGAATCGGCGACACCCGCACCGCTAAGATCGGCGCGAATAGCGGCAATGAGCTTGATACCACGGTCCTGGTGCATCATTTCGCGGCCACGGAAGGCCACGATAACTTTCACCTTCATGCCGCGCATCATAAACGACTCGGCCTGACGCATCTTCACCTCACGGTCGTGCCCATCGATATTGAGCTGAAACTTCAGTTCCTTTACCTTGGTCGCAGACGTGTTCTTCTTGCCGTCCCGGTCGCGCTTGGAGATCTCGTACCGGTATTTGCCGAAATCCAGGATGCGGCAAACGGGGGGTACGGCGTTCGGGGAAACTTCCACCAGATCCAGACCGCGGCGGCGTGCAGTTGTCATCGCTTCGGCGATGGGCACAGTGCCGAGCGATTTACCATCAACATCGATCACGAGTACTTCACGTGCTCGAATTTTGTTGTTGGCACGGATTTGCTGGTGGGAAGGAGTATTCCAGGGCTTTGTTTTGCGTGGAGGCAAGGGCAGGAGGGGTTGAGGTGTATTCCAGTAACGCGCGCCGCTTTGCAGGATAGGCGGGCTCCAACATTCATGTTTATCAGGAACCCCGACACAACGTTACTTTTGCTCATAATAACAAAGCAGGAGATGTGCCGCGCGTAAAGCGGAAAACGATTTAATGCGTTACAATATTCAAGAAACTTTCGCCCCGAGAGCCATGCGCTGCCCATGACCGTGTGTGGATGGTGCAAAATACCGGTATTCGGGCAAAATCACCCGCCTGCCCGGCAATTTCGTTACATCAACGCGAAAATCCCGCACGATAAAATGCAGGCCGGACGTGCAAATCGCAACAGAGTGCAAGATGCCCGCCGGCCTGGCTTGGAGATCTGAAGATTCTTATCTTCTGATCAGATCGATCTCTTAAAGTGCGCGAGTCTGGATTTCTTCCGTCACACGCTCCAGGAAGTCTGAGAAGAGCTGCGCGCCCTCGTCGCCCAGCTTGCGGCTGCGAACGGCCACCTTCTTCTCCGCAACTTCCTTGGCGCCAAGCACCAGGATGTACGGCACCTTGGCGTTACGCGCGTTGCTGATCTTCGGCCCGATGTTATCGCGGCTGTTATCCAGCGTGGCGCGAATGCGGCGCTTTTTCAGCTCCGCCATAAGCTCCTCGGCATAAGGCTGTTGTTCTTCTTTGATCGGCAGCACGCGCACCTGCTCCGGCGCCAGCCAGGTGGGAAACGCGCCCGCAAAGTGCTCGATCACCAGCCCCATAAAGCGCTCGATCGACCCGAACACAGCGCGGTGAATCATCACCGGAACGTGCTTGTGGCCGTCTGAACCGGTGTACTCCAGTTGGAAGCGCTGCGGAAGACCGAAATCGACCTGGATAGTCGCGATCTGCCACGAGCGATTCAGGCAGTCGTACGCCATGAAGTCCAGCTTCGGCCCGTAGAACGCAGCCTCGCCCAGACCCACGGTGTGCTCCAGCTTCAGATCTTCGACGACCTTGCGTATCACCGCTTCGGCACGGTTCCAGTCTTCATCGCTGCCGACGTACTTGCCTTCTTTGACCTTATCGCGCAGGGAAATGCGACATTTCGTCGTGAAACCGAACAGCGTCATGACCTCCTGTATCATTCGGAGACACCCGCGGAACTCATCCTCGAGCTGTTCGGGTGTGCAGAACAGATGGCCGTCATCCTGCGTAAAGCCGCGGACGCGCACCAGGCCGTTCAGTTCGCCGCTCTGCTCCTTGCGGTACACCGTGCCAAACTCCGCATAGCGCTGCGGCAGGTCACGATACGAGCGAGGCTCCGAGGCGTAGGCCTGGATGTGCATCGGGCAGTTCATCGGCTTAAGCAGGAACTCGCGCTCCTCAATCTTCACCGTGTCGTACATGCTCTCCGCATAGAACGGATAGTGTCCGCTGGTCTTATAGAGATCGACGGCTCCGATGTGCGGCGAATATACGGGCTGATAGCCGTAATCAAAGAGCTTCTCTTCGATCATACGCTCCAGTTCGCGGCGCAGAATGGCACCCTTGGGCAGGAGCACGGGAAGACCGCTTCCGACACGGGCGTCGACCTGGAACAGCTTCATTTCCGCACCGATGCGGCGATGATCTCGCTTGCGCGCTTCTTCGAGGTGGGCGAAGTGTTCGTCCAACTGTTTTTTGGACGGGAACGCCGTGCCATAGACGCGCTGCAACTGAGGGTTCGTTTCCTTGCCCTGGTAGTAGCTGCTGGAGAGGTTCGTCAGTTTGAACGCACCGATCTTGGAGGTATCGGAGACATGCACGCCTTCGCACAGATCGATGAATTCGCCATTCTGGTACAGCGTAATCACCGCGTCCTTGTCGATACGGTTGAGGATATCGAGCTTGAACTGGCTGGGCACGGCACGTTCCGTCTGAGAGCCAAGGCGTCCTGCATTACCCAGAGCAATTGCTTCGTCACGGGAGATGACTTTGCGCACGAACGGCTGCTTGGCGGCGATGACCTTGGCCATCTCGGCCTCGATCGCCGGAAAATCCTCCGGCGTAATACGATGCGCCAGATCCATGTCGTAGTAAAAGCCGTTCTCCACTGGCGGACCAGCCGCCAGTTGAGCATCCGGCCACAGTGTAGTCACGGCAGTCGCGAGAACATGGGCAGTCGAGTGCCGCAGACGTTCGAGACTCGTCATGACAACTTTAGCTGGCTCCGCTGGGGAACCTGCTGGATCCGGTATACTGGGTGGCTGTGACATAAGAATCGAGAATGATACGGCTTTAGAGGGTGCAATGTCAAGCAGTCCCCCTACACCTCTTATTGATGGCGTGAAGCTACATAATCAAGTAATGTGTCTTAATGGCTTTCAATCAGGAATCGACTTATGCGAAAGAGATTTATGAAATCAACGGAGCTGTTTATGAGGTTTACCGTCAGTTAGGCTTTGGATTTGTCGAATCAGTTTACCAGGAATGTCTGGAGAGGGAGTTTATTCATCGAAGCATCGTGTACGAGTCACAAAAACAATTAAACATCTTCTACCGAGGTGAAAAACTGCTTCAATATTTCCGAGCGGATTTCATCTGTTATGGCAAAATTATTTTAGAAGTTAAAGCGGTTGACAAAATTGCGCCTGAACATTTTGTCCAGGTGCGAAATTACATTAAATCGACTGGTTATGATTTCGGTCTGATAGTCAATTTTGGTTCTTATCCCAAAGCAGTGACCAGAAGCGTGGTTCTATAAGCCTGAGGACTGTTAGCATACATCCCCGTCCCCTTTTTCGTGCTTTTCTCTGCTTTTCGCGCCTTTCGTGTTAATTAAATACGAAAATTGCGTTGTGCTTAATGGCTTAGAAAGGAGCAGTAGTAATTAACACGAAAGGCGCGAAAAGCAGAGAAAAGCACGAAAGGGGGACAGGGATGTGAAGCAGGAATGAAACGTAAATCTTTTCCCTCTGCCACACGCTCAGCCTTGCAGTTGCCTCCCTTGCTGGGCTATGAATAGGGTGCGCGGTCTATTTCCGGCCAGTCATTCCACGTATCGCCTGCCACCGACGACAACCGCAACATCCGCTAACCGCTCCCCTATCTCATTCGATACCAATCATCTATGCCTATTCATCCGGAGGAAAAGGTCGCCGGCATTCTTGCGCCGGTCTTTGCACTGCGACACACACAGGACCTCGGCATCGGCGACACCCAGGCGGTTCGCGAATCCATTGACTTCTGCGCCGAACACGGCATCGGCGTCCTTCAGATCCTGCCGATCAACGAAACCGGCGGCGATCACAGCCCCTACAACGCCATCAGCTCCGTCGCACTGGAGCCCGTGCTTCTCGCGCTGACACCCGAGCTTGTTCCCGGCCTGACACCCGAGATCCTGGACGAGTACACCGACTCCATGCTGCTCACCACCCTGCGCTCCGGCCCGGTGCTGTACGAGGAAGTCAAACCACTCAAAGCCCGCATTCTGGCCGCCGCCTTCGTCGAGTTCGAAGACTCCCACCTGGAGCACGCCACGCCCGAAGCCGTGGAGTTCTCGCAGTTTCTGCAAAGCGAAGCATCCTGGCTCTCCTCCTATACACTCTTCCGCACCCTGATGAATGAGTACGAGGGCGACCCCTCGTGGCCTAAGTGGAAGACCGAGCACCTTACCGTTGCCTCCGCCGAGGAATGGATCTCCACCGCCGAGAACGCCGAAGATCTGAACCGCTTCCGCACCTACGCCGCCTACGTGCAGTGGATCGCGTACAAGCAATGGACCGACGTTAAGGCCTACGCCACCAAGAATCTCGTCAAGATCATCGGAGATATTCCCTTTGGCATCAGCCGCTACTCCTCCGATGTCTGGGCCGAGCCCGAGCTGTTCGACCTCACGTGGTCCGGCGGCGCACCGCCAGAAGGCTTCTTCCAGACGGACGAGTTCACCCGCAAATGGGGCCAGAACTGGGGCGTACCGCTTTACCCATGGGAAGCGCATCGCCTCAGCAACTACGCATGGTGGAAGCAACGCATCACCAAGACACTGGATACCTGCCACGGCTTCCGTATCGACCATGTGCTGGGCTTCTTCCGCGTCTACTCGTTCCCCTGGACACCCGACCGCAACTGGGAATTCACCGACCTTACTCTGGAGGAAGCCAAGCTTCTCACCAACGATCGCGAACCGCAGTTCATCCCCCGCCCCGACGAGCCTGAAGAGCTCGGTGAGCTCAACGCCGCGGAAGGCAGCGCCATTTTGCGCGTCTTTATTGATGCGGCCAAGGACAGCGCCATCATCGCGGAAGATCTCGGCTGCGTGCCGCCCTACATGCCGCAGGTGCTGAAAGATCTGAACATCCCCGGATTTGTTCTCCCTCAGTTTGAACACGACGAAAAGACGTGGGAAATCCGCAAGCTGGAAGAGTTTCCCGTAGGCCGCCTGGCCACCTTCGCCACGCACGATCATGATCCTCTCGCCGCCTATTACGAGAATCTTGTCGCCAAGTGGCTGGGGCCCAACGGCCACGACGGCTGGCTGGAAGTTCAGCGTATCATGCGCTTCCTGGGACTGAACGATGAGAAGCCGCCGACCGAGTTCACCCCCGAGCTGCACGCCGCCTTCCTTGAAAAGCTGGTGGAACTGCCCTGCGCCTGGGTGGTCTACATGATCACGGACGTTCTTGGCACCAAGCAGCGCTTCAACATGCCCGGCACCAGCACCAACACCAACTGGAGCGAGCGCCTGGATATGAGCCTGTCGGAACTGGCCGAAGACGAACGCTACAAGAAGAAATTCGCGCTGCTGAAGCAGATCATCATCAAGCACGGCCGACTCCCCAAATAAACAGAAACAGGCAAGGTCAATGAGCACTCCCTTCATCCGCAAAGGTTACCCGGCCGTCACGCCTTATCTCATTGTAGAGGGCGCGAGCGGCCTGCTCGACTTCATCAAGAATGTCTTTGGCGCAGAGGAAATCATCGTGATGCGCATGCCCGACGGCGGAATTGCGCACGCCTCAGTCACTCTGAACGGCGCCGTCATCGAACTGTCCGACGCCAATCCCAACTGGCCGGCCATCCCCGCTTCCCTGCATGTTTACGTGCCGGATACAGATGCCACGTTCAAAAAAGCACTGGATGCCGGCGCCACCATTCTGATGGAGCCCACCGACCAGTTCTACGGCGAACGCAGCGGCAGTGTTAAAGACAGCTGGGGCAACCAGTGGCACATCGCCACCATGCAGGAAGAGCTGAGCAACGAAGAGATGGTGAAGCGCGCGCCGAAAGGTTAGTAGATAGCTTGTTCTAATGAGCTTAGGGGCTGAGTAGAACTGTATAGCTTCGGACAGGGGGAAATTGGCGCGAGGCTGGCATAGCCGGCAAGCACCCCGTCCGAGGCATCCTCGTGGCTTGTACAACGGAAATATGCTCCTGAACAAGGCATATACCCCGATCGAAAATGCTCTATACTTTGGTTTTGCCTCAACGCTCGCATCCTTACTACACAGCGTTAGCAAGCGAGGCCATCAGGCGAGGCTCCAAAGTAATAAGGTGGCCTTTACATCAACCGTATCCGGAACTTTCGGGAGATGTGGTGTTTTATGGAGATTCGTTAACGGCAAACGCACTTGCACAACATGCGAATCTTCATTTCCCCTCTCCTTCTCCGGACTGGCTATGTGCAAAGGCACAATGCTATACGAGGCGTTGGGTAATTTCGGCGAAACTGTACAATCTGCCTTCACTAGAGAAGCACCACAAACTTCCCTGGTTCATCAAGCCTGCATCCGATAAAGTATTTGCCGCCAAAGTCTACAGCAGCATCAACGACCCGGCCCTGACTCATTTCTCGCTGGATCCTCATACTCCTGTCTATATATCCGAACCCGTTGAGTTTCAGCACGAGTGGCGCTTCTTCATCGGAAATCGTGACGTTAAAGCTTTTTCCATTTATGCACGGTACGGAAAGCCGTTCAAGTATAGTCGGGAGTGGGAACAGGAAGAAGAGGACGAAGCCTTCGACTTTATCCGTAAGGTTCTTGCGGACACAAATGTGACTCTTCTTCCCTCCCAGGTCATTGATATCGGCTGTACCGAGAAAGGCTGGGCCGTGGTCGAAACCAACGAATCCTGGGCATCCGCGATGTACGCATGCGAACCGGGAGGAGTTCTGGATTCGCTCGAATGCATCGCCCAGACTGCACCCCGACCAGCGTCGGATCGCTAAGACCGCCTACTTCTCTTTCCGCATAAACTGTCCGATCAGCGGCACGACTTCTTCGCGCGCGTCTTCCAGCACGTAGTGTCCGGCGTCCGGGTAGACATGCATTTTGGCGTCGGGCAGATGGCGTTGCCACTCGCGGAGGAAGTGGTTGTCGAAGACGAAATCCTGTTCGCCCCAGGCTACCATTACCTCTTTGCGGGCCAGCTCCGGCAGAGACGCCTCCACTTCCAGTACCGTCTTCCAGGCGGGATGTCCGGGTCCCAGGGGGATATCCTGCACAAAGCGCAACGTCGCGATGCGGTTGTCCCAGTTATCGTAAGGGGCGACCATGGCCGAAGCCACGCGCGGATCCAGAGGCTTTACGACGGCCATCTTGAGCGCCTGCCCCGCAAAGGCATTGAAGCCGCGCACCGCCACGCTGCCGAAGGGCGACACGTTGCGGATCCACCACAGCGAGCGAGGCAGCGTCTTTGTCTTCGGCAGGCGAAAGCCGCCCGTATTCAGAATGACCACGCGCCCTACCAGATCCATATGACGCGCCGCCCATGCCAGGCCGATCATACCGCCCCAGTCGTGCACCACCATGTTGACGCGCTTGCCGCTGCCGTTTTTGTAACCCAGCGAATCCATCAGGGCCGTCAGATCCGCCACGCGGCTGTCCAGCGTGTAGGTGTAGCGCTCGTCGGTCGGCTTCGCGGACAGTCCACAGCCGATATGATCTGGAACAATCGTGCGAAAATCGCCGCTCAACTCCTTGATGACGTTGCGGTAATAGAAGGACCAGGTGGGATTCCCGTGGACCATCAGCACGGCTTCCGCATCACGCGGACCTTCATCCACATAGCTGTAGTTCAGGCTGCTGACAGGCAGCTTGAACGTGTGCGGCTTAAAGGGATACAGATCCTGAAAGAGTTGTGGGGAGA
The DNA here is from genome assembly GCA_041287705.1 of Methylacidiphilales bacterium. GTDB lineage: Bacteria > Verrucomicrobiota > Verrucomicrobiia > Methylacidiphilales > UBA1321 > LW23. The sequence continues at coordinate 14,845 of JBGGNE010000050.1, forward strand.
AAGCCATGGGGAATAGAAAGTGTTAAGGGAAAGGGAGCAGTCCGGCTCATGCGGAAAAAGCGGAAAAATATGACTCAGAGCCGGCCAAAATTGAAAAGAGGATCTGTAATTAAAGGGTGCAGCGTCATGCTGCCCTACCATTCGACGCCCAGCATCATGCAGTTGAGGCCGCTGCCAATGCCAAGCAGGCCGACGCGATCGCCCGCCTTCAGCACGCCCTGCTCCTCGGCTATTGCCAGGGCGGAGGGAAGCGCGGCGGTGCCCATGTTGCCCAGATACTCCACTGTGGAGAAATCCGAGCCAGGCGGCATGCCGATCGCCTTCAGGATGGCCGCGCGATGCCCGCTGGTCACCTGATGGCAGACGATGCGGTCCACCTTGCCCTGTTCCCAGCCGGTTTCGCGAAGCAGGTCCGCCCAAGTATGCTGACCAAGCGCAACGCCATGCGTCAGCACGGCCACGGCATCGGTCTCCATGGTCATCGGCGCACTGGGCGGGATGCCGGTATCCGGGCCCCAGCGACAGATCTCGTGATACTTTGGTGCAGCGCGAACAGCCCCGCCCACCAGCCGGTGCTGCGAGAGCGAAAGGTCCGAGTCCGTCAGCAGCACTGCGACGGCGCCGCTGCCGCCCGTAAGCGTGGCCAGCGTTACCCGGAAAAGCTCCATGTCCATGTGCGACAGAAGCTTGTCGACCATGATATCGGTGATCTCCCGCGCGCTTTCGCACGACACCACCAGACCGGCTTTAATCTGCCCAAGCTCGATACGGTTCGCCACGTCAATCATCCCGGACAGCACGCCCAGGCAGGCGTTGGAGATATCCTGAACGATCACCTCGCCGCTAAGGCCGAGGCCGTCCGCCACGGCGCAGGCAGTGGCCGGCTCCAGGTTATCGCGACACACGCCGCAATAGAGCACCGCGCCGATATCTTCTTTAGGCACCGAAGCCGACGCCAGTGCTTTGCGCGCCGCGGCCAGAGCGCCGGACCACATTGAAGTGCCGGCGGGCCAGAAACGGCGCTGGCGAATGCCGGTAAGGGCCGCCAGCTGGCCGCGAGAAAAATGTAGCCGCTGGTACAGCGGGGCCAGTCGCCCCTCTAGATCGTCCGAGGTCACGACTTCCGGCCCGAGCTCGTACCCGAGGGCTTCCAGGCAGACACGGGAATAACGCATGGAGGATCAACTTGCGCAATCCGCGAGCCGAATGCAATCGCGCGTTGCAAGGAAATTGATCCGCCGCTCTCTTTCTTCGCAACCTCTCTGCCACACAGAGCCTCCGGCCAGCTCCGTCAGCCTATCTTCAGCGGTGCGGTTTCCTGCCAGCCATCGGCATTTTCGCTTGCTTTCAGGATGATGCGGAGGACGTCGCGGCCTTCGATGGGGCCGTGCGGCGGGGCGGTTTTGTTTAGAATACAGTCGGCAAAGCAGCCGATCTGCGCCGTAAAGGTATCCACGACGGGCAGCACGGTTTCGACCGCCTCCTTTTCGCCGCGCATAATCTGCCAGATGCGATTGCCCGTGCCGAAGATCTCGCCTTTGTCGCCAATGACATGCAGATCGTGCGTACCAGACGGTTTGGTCATCGCCCAGCTGGTAAAGATTTCGCCCATGACGCCGTTGGAAAAACGCACCTGGACGCTGGCCGTATCTTCACCCTGAATAAATTGCTCGAAACGCCCCATCGTTCCGCGAATGGCAACAGCCTCAGCACCTGCCAGAAACATCAGGCGATAGCTGGGATGATAACCTGTGTCGATCAGTTCGCCGCCGCCCTGGTGCCTGATATCCGAGCGCCATTTGCCGGCGAAGGCCTGTGTCGGTGCTATGAAGCAATCCTGGGAGCGGATCCAGCGCACCCTGCCTATAACTCCGGCGTCCAGACGACGCTTCATTTCCTGCAGAGCGGGAGTAAAGAGCTGATTATGCGCCGACATGTACAATACTCCGGCCTGCGCTACCGCGTCCACAATCGCGTCGGCTTCCGTCAGGCTGATGCACATGGGCTTTTCGCACAGCACGGCCTTGCCCGCGGCCACTGCGTCAAAGATAGCCGCCGCGTGAAGGTGATGCGGCAGACAGATATCCACCGCGTCGATGGAATCGCCGATTTCCGCGAACATTCGCTTCCAGTCACGGTACTTTGCGATGGGAGACACCTCGCTTTCGCCGAGCTGCTTCGCGCGGGCGTTCAGGTTATCTTCCGAAACATCACAAAGCGCTACGCACTTAATCTTGTCGCTATGCGCCAGAATACCGACCGCGTGGGCCGATGAAATACCGCCGGAACCAATAAGAGCCAACCTAAGAGGGGTAGACATGCTTAAGTGGTGACACTATCGATCTTATCTATAATTGCAACTGGCCATCGCGCGGGGCCCATTGATTTGCCAGCAGTCCATTGATGAAGAGCTGAACCGGATGGTAAAACATGATCGGTAACAGAATGAGAGTGAGATCCGCGCGCTCGCCGAAGATGAGCATGGCGAGAGGGACACCCATGGCCAGTGTCTTCTTGATGGAGCAGAAATAGGCTGCGATGGCGTCGCCGCGAGGAAGGCGCAGCAGCGAGCACGAGCCGTAAATGAGCAGAGACATTGCGGCGAAGAGAAAGAGCACGACCGCAAGAACCTGAAGCGTCAGGAGGATACCGAACTTGTGCCAGATCTTCTCTTCCACGCTTTCGCAGAAGGCGCTGTAGACGATGAAGAGGATGACCGTGTTGCTGATGCGAGTGACCCACACTTTACGGGCGTCCACCCACGCCGCGATGGAGGGGCGCAGCATCATGCCGATGGCGAAGGGCACCAGCGTAAGCGCGGTAATCTTGGCCAGCAACGGCAGGAAGGGTGCCGAGTTGCCGGTTGTGGCCATCAGCATGTGGACGAGAACAGGAGTGGCGACAACCCCCAGAATGTTGGACACCGCCGCATTAAACAGAGCCCCGGGCGTATTGCCGCCTGCCACCGCAGTCAGGACCACGGAGGTAGAGACGGTGCTCGGCAGAACGCACAGGTAGAGGAAGCCGTCGCGGATGGCCTGCGGCTCGGTGTGCCACAGGTAGGGGATGATGAAATCCAGCCCAAGACCCGCCAGCGGAAAGACCAGGAAGGTAAATGACTGGATGATGAGGTGCAGCCGCCAGTTACCCGCGCCTTCCTTGATTTTCTCAAATGCAAGCGAGAGACCCTGAAGGAAGAGAATGAGTGCGATGCCCGCGTTGTTTAGGATATCCGCGTGCAGGATACCGTTGCGCGAACCCGGGCCAGGCAGGATAAACGCGACAATGACCGCACAGATGAGGCCGATGATGAAGCCGTTGGCGCGCCACCAGCTCGGGGCGGGACGCGGCGTTGTGTTGGATGCGGAAGATGAGGCGGGGGAGGCTGAGGCTTCGGCGGGTGGCGTGGTCATCGGGGGTGCGTACAGCGTACTCAGTGGGATAGGTTGCCGGCTCAGATCCCGGTAAAGGATGGATCGGCCGGCGTCACGCGGCGTCGAATGGTTCGAGCTTCAGGACCTGTGCCAGAAGCTCGTCCTGGCGGCGATGCATGATGCGCGCCACTTCGGGCGATTTATCGTCATAGGCTGCCAGGTGCAGCAAACCGTGAATGGCGTATAGCAACGTTTCTTCCGCAAAGCTACGGTTGAAAAGCGGGGCCTGGCCCACAGCTACTTCCGGGCAGACCAGTATCTCTCCGTAGGGGAATGTGATGACATCGGTCGGCGTCGGATCGTACAGGAACTGAGCGTGCACGTCGCACATCGTGGCGTTGCCGACAAAGTGGATCTCAATATCCGCGGGCAGGGGCGAGGGAGCGGCGCCGGCCTTGTCAATGGGGCCGGCGTCTCCCTGAATCAGTTCTGCAACCAGCTCAAGCTGCCGCTGAAGTTTGCGACGAGGTGGGAGCCGGTGCTTTCTTTGGCGATTGGATATTGAGAGCCGTACCAGAGGGGCCATGTCCGTGGCCGTGGCCGGTGCCGGGGCGTCCGTCGCGCGTGTCGCTTTTGTCGTCAGATTTAGTCTCCTTGGGCGGGTAGCTGATGCGTTGGTGCAGAACGCTTTTTACCGTAAAGACGAAGCTTTCCGATGCGGTGCGAATCTGGTTCAGCGTCAGGTGACACTCATCCAGCTGACCTTCGCTTATTTTGCGCTGAATAATTTCTTCGACAAGGCTCTCGATCTTTTGAGGTGTCGGCTTATCCAGTGAGCGGCTCGCGGCTTCGATTGCATCGGCCATGCACAGCAGGCCCACCATTGGGGTCTGCGGGCGCGGGCCGGGATAGCGGAACTGTTGCTGCGACACCTGAGGGATGTCATCGGCACGCAGATTCATGATCTTGCCGCCTTCGCGGGCGTCATCTTCCTGCTGCTTGGCGCGACGGTAGAAGTAATAGACCAGCGAGTCGCCATGATGCTGCTGAATGGCGTCGATAATCGGCGGCTTGAGGCGATACTGCAGGGCAAGATCCACGCCTTCCTTGACGTGCGCGATGATGATCAGCGCGCTCATGGTGGGCGAGATATTGTCGTGCGGACTCTTCTGGCCGGAGGCAATATTCTCCGTGAAATAGCTGGGCTTGATCGTCTTGCCGATATCGTGGAACAAGGCGAGCACACGGGCCTGCGTAGGGTTGAGGCCGAGCGATTTACTCGCGGCTTCCACCAGGTTGGCGACAACCAGGGAGTGATGGTACGTGCCGGGCGCCTCAATCGTCATGCGCTGCAGCAGCGGGTGATTGAGATCTGCCAGCTCGATCCACGACATATCCGTGATGATATCGAACGTAGACTCCAGGATCGGCAGAATGGCGCTGACGAGCAGGGCGGTTGCCATACCCATCAGGATGCCGCGCAAGCCGGCAATTCCCAGGGTCGTGGTGTCGTGGCCGAGGATAAGACCGAACGCCAGAGCAGTCATCAGGCTCGCGATACCGATCGCGACGCCGGATTTGACCAGATCACCACGCTTACGGATGTTCTTGGTGAAATAGACGGCCGTGAAGCCCGCTACGAGGCTGATGACGAGAAGGCTGAAATCCTTCGCCATCATGTGGCTGAGCAGAATGCTCGTGACGAAAACGGTATAAAGAGCGGGGCGCGTGCCAAGCAACAGGCTGATGCAGAGCGGCGCAAGGGCCGTCGGCAGCAGAAAGTAGAGGTCGGAAGTCTGCGGCACCGTGTCCTTGAACATGATGCACATGCCCTTCACGGTGAATATATTCACCACGATGGCTCCGAGCAGCAGAGCGAGCTTGCTGTTACACGTCCAGACGGGGCCGTGCTCCAGCTCCAGCATCATCATGGAAACCAGGAAGATGATGAACGTGATGAGATTGGACTCATTCGACGGGTAGGGCGTGCCCAGGACAAGCGAGCCCCAGTAGGCCAGCGCATAGAGCGAGAAGGCGTAAGCGGAAAGAATGGCGAGCTTGACGGTTCGATTGGCGTCGAAACATTCGCGCCACGAATCCTCGTCCGCGTTACGCCGCATCTTCTGGCAGGCAAGTCCTTTGCTGACAAGCCGTTGCCGTTGAAACCAATCAAAACCAATCATATATGCCTTTCAGATCCTTCCTGAGAAACCGGACGAATGCCGGTCATCAGGGTCGAATGGATAGATATCGACAGAGGAAGGCTATAATATAGAGCACAATAGCCGACTTTGCATAGAGGCGGCTGAGGGGCGCCGGGCGGTGTGGCTAAGGGATTGGTGCTCATAAGGATGCACTGGTAGCGCGATCACCGCGATGGGCGCGGTAAGCGCGAATAACGCGTTGAACGATGTCATGGCGGATGACGTGCCTATCGTCAAACTTCATGAAAGTTATGCCTTCGGTATCTTTCAGCGCCTGGATGGCTTCCATCAGACCGCTCTTGCGGTGATTGGGCAGATCGCACTGCGTGGGGTCACCCGTGACGATGCATTTGGATTCCGGGCCGAGGCGCGTCAGGAACATGAACATCTGCTCCGTGGTCGTGTTCTGGGCTTCGTCCAGAATAACAAAGCTGTGGGAGAGCGTGCGTCCGCGCATATAGGCCAGCGGCGCGAGCTCGATGACGCCTTTATCCATAAGGCGCTCAATTTCTTCGGGATCAAGCATCTCGTACAGCGCGTCATAGAGAGGGCGCAGGTACGGGGCGATCTTGTCCTTCAGATCACCGGGCAGGAAGCCGAGCGCTTCGCCTGCTTCAACAGCGGGGCGGGTGAGGATGATGCGCGTAACCTTGTCTGCCTTAAGAGCTTCCACGGCCATGGCCATGGCAAGATAGGTCTTGCCGGTACCTGCGGGGCCGATACCGAACACGAGATCAAACTTGCGTATGGCCTCAATGTAATTCTTTTGCGGCTCGCTCTTGGGGACAATGGGCGGCTTGCGGGGGGAGTACTGAATGCGCGCTTCGTAGAGATTCTGCAGTTGCACGTCGTCGCCCTTGGAGACGGAATCGACGGCAAAGCGGATCTCGTGCTTGCGAATGTGGTGGCCTTTATCCTTAACAGCAGAGAGCTGGGAAAAGACTTCTCGCGCCTGTGCGATGCCCTGATCGGTGCCTTCGACCTTGATCCAACCGTCGCGAGTCGTCAGCTTGACATCGAATCTGTCCTCCAGCAGCTTGAGATTTTGGGGATCGTTGGCGATAAGCGCCTGAATTACGCGGGCGTTCTCGAAATTAATGGTTTCCGACAGGCGCATGGAAATTAGAGTAATGAAGCGGACGCGGACGTAGGAAGACCGACCGATTTTGTATCATCACTGTCACCCACAGGCTAAGGCATCGCAGCAGGAAGTCAATTATTCTTGGGGTAGAACGAAAAATGGGTGAAGTTTTTTTGAAGCAGGAACGATTTACAAGCGTCTAAGCTCGCTGACAGTCGGGACAAATCATGTCTGTCAGATCAGTTCAGCGGCTTTTCGAAGCAGGAGTATTTGCCTTTGCGCATGTCGGCGGTACCGGTGTAGCGGTAGCCCAGACGCGGGTATAGAGCATGGGCGGCTGTGTTTTTGACGTAGGTATCAAGCCGGATGCAGGTGGAGTGGTGCTGCTCTCGGGCTACGGTTTCCACGTGTTGCATCATCTTTTTGGCCAGGCCTTTGCCCTGCTGGCTCGGGTGGATCATCAGGCGATGCACGGCGGTGACCTGATCCTCAGGAAAGGTCCATGCCATGCCGGCCCACAGCGGAGTGATAAAGCGGTCCACCGTGACGCAGCCGACAATCCGGTTGGTGGCGGTTTCGACCAGAACTTCCAGCGTCTGCGCGGCGATATCCTTGGACATGACCTGCGCGCTGGGGTAGGTGTCATCCCACTGATCGTTGCCGCCGGCGATCATCGCGGCGACGGTATCGCGCATGAGAGGGATCAGGGCGGGCAGATCCGTCTCAGTGGCCTTGCGGAAGTGATAGGCTTCGGTTGCGGTTGCTGTAGCGTTGGCAATCATGGGGGATGGCCTGTGACTTGAGGCAGGCTTTGGAGAGTGCCTGCTTGCTGTTGGGGATGGCGTGCCCGGCTCTTCGCTCTACACGAGACGAAGCTTGGCGATGTCCTGGCCGTCGACGATGCCGACCGGCTGGTGGTTGTCGTTCAGGACGACAAGGTCGTCGATGCGATGGCGCTCGAAAATGTTGAGTACTTCGGCGGCCAGGCGGTCCTGGTGCACGGTAATGGGGCGCGGCGTCATGACATCCACGAGCCGCGCTTCGGCAATGCGTGGGTTGCGCAGAAGCGACCGGATGAAGTCGCCGTGCGTGAAGATTCCGGCGAGACGGCCTGCGGGATCCACGATAAGGACGGCGCCGCTGCGGCGTGTGCCCCAGAGTTCCAGCGCGTGCTGAACGGTGGCGGCCATATCCAGAATGACAAGCTGATCGGCGGAGCGCATGATCTCCGATGCACGCAGCAGAAGCTGGCGACCGATGCTGCCGCCGGGATGAAACTGGGCAAAGTCTTCGCGCGTAACGCCTCGGGCGTCCAGCAGCACCATGGCCAGGGCGTCGCCGACAGCCAGCATGGCAGTGGTGCTGGCTGTTGGCGCGAGATTGAGCGGACAGGCTTCACGCGGCACGCTTACATCCAGGTGGACTTCAGCGTTGGTGGCCAGGGTGCTGGCCGGTTTGCCGGTCAGGGCGATAATGCGTACGGAGCGGCGCTTCAGTGCGGGCAGAATGCGGAGCAATTCCTCAGTCTCACCGCTATAGCTGAGCGCCAGCACGGCATCGCCTTCGGTCACCACACCCAGATCCCCGTGCACGGCATTGACGGTATCGAGCACCACGCTGGGGGCGCCGGTGCTGGTAAGCGTTGCGGCGATTTTGTGGCCGATATGGCCGGATTTACCGACGCCAGTGACGATGATCTTGCGTCCAGCGCTCAGAGTGTCCAGCAGCACGGTTACCGCGAGCTGGAATGCGCTGCTCAGCCGGCCCTGTACGTGGCGCAACCCTTCGATCTCGATTTCCAGGACCGCACGCGCCCGCTGCGTGCAATCGGTATCGCCCTCGCGCTCGGGGACTGGGACGGTGATGGGTATCGTCGGCGTGGGCGCGGGCGTCATGGGCAAGCAGTTGGCAAAGGCAGCGTGGGCGGGTGAAACGGACACCACTGTACGCCCCGCGACGCGGCTTGGCAATCGCGGTGCAGTTCAAAGTGGAGCCTAAAGGAGTCATCAAGATTTTTCTTACACTATATTACTCATTTCCTCTGCCTCTTCTTGGTCCCCCCTTGGTACCCTCTTTGTACCTTCGTGGTTAAATTCCCCTTTTCCCAGGCGCAAACGATGCAGAATTGAAAAGTCAGGGGATTTCACCACGAAGGTACAAAGAGGGTACCAAGGGGGAGCAAGCAGAGGAGGAACATTGCTGTGTACCAGGTTCCGTTGATGCCGAATCCCGTATATGATATGGGCAATTATGCTGAAAATTTGTCTACAGGGACGCATGCGACTCTGCGGCAGCCTCGGCTTTCTGCTGTTTGGCCAGTTTGGCGGCATCCACCATCTTCGGACCTTCCTCCGCCACAGGGGCGGTGGAGGAAGTGAACTTCACATACAGCCAGGCACCTGCGACGTAAACGAGGCTTAGCAGCGGGATCACGATGCCTTCCCAGGAGGGATAGAGGCCCAGCCACAGACCCATCCAGCTTGGGATGGTAAGGCCCTCGATCGGGTGGATGGGCAGCCAGCCGATTGTCTGGAAGATGCGCACCGTGCTGCCGGTAAACGTCATCAGAATCGACACGACCAGGATACCGGTAATCACAAGCATCTTGCGATAGGGCAGCTTGTTGCCCAGCACGAAGATCAGCCATCCCAGCACAAAGATGGAGACCACACCGATGCCAAAGCCGATGCTGACAGGCTGCGTGCCGCCATCAAACATCAGAGACTGCATGAAGAGCGTGGTTTCGAAGCCTTCGCGGAATATCGTAAGGAAGCCCACGCCGATCATCGCGAGGTCTTCACTGAACTTTGGCGCGGACTTGGCGGTTTCAACTGCGTCAGCGGCTTCATCGGCATCCAGGCTTTCGCTGGCAGCTATGGCCTGTTTACTACCCCTGGGTTTGGTGGCGGCGCCGGACTGATTGACAGCGGTGACCAGTTTGCGCAGGTTGGCGTTCCAGCCCACCCAATAGTATTTGTGGAAAACCCAGTTCGTCACCATCAGCAGAATAATGACCGCCAGGAAGGAGATGACCGCTTCCAGATGCTCGCCATACTTCATCAACGAGGCAATCAGCGTCTGGCTCAGCCAGAACACGGCGACGGACGCCACCACGGCCAGCATCGAGCCGATCGCGATGTTGCGGCGCTGACGCGCATAGGCGTCGCCGCGCATGCCGGCCAGCAGAGCGGCGAGGATAACGACGGCCTCCAGACCTTCGCGCGCCACAATGGTGAACGCCTGGAAGATGATGGTGGCAGGGGAAATGATGACTTTAAGCAGGGCGCCGCACTCATCCAGCATGCCAAGGGTGCGCTGATAGGCGGCCTCCAGCTCGGCGATCGGTGCGCGTTGATCCAGCAGCGCCTTGATGCCGCGTTCTCCGGGCACGCCTTCCAGGAAGCTGCGCTCGGTGCGAATGGCCAGGGCGGCGTCGCGGGTCATGGCACGGATTTCGATTTCTGTGTCGAACGTCGAGTAGGCGTCCAGGCGCATGGCTTCGGCCTGCTGCCAGCGACCCGCGCGGGCTTCGGCCAGAGAGGCCAGCAGGCTGGTGCGAACTTCCAGAAGCATCTCGTTCACCACGTCCTGTCGGGCGCCGCTGCGGAACAGGGTGAGGCCGTATTTGCCTTCCAGAATGCTTAGCGCGGCGTTGGCCCGGCGATGAATTTCGGCGGAAGGGGCTTTAGCGGCGATCGCTTCATCCAGCGCCGTCAGTTCGGCGGCGAGGGGAGCTGCGTTATCGGCGGCGGCCTGCGCCTTGCTGACGCGCCATGCGGGGGCCAGCTCGTTAATGATCTCGTCGACATTGGCGGTGAAGACCACTGCTTCGCGGTATTCGATTGGCACGACAACCTGCCCTTCGCGCACACCTGCGTCATATTCTTTGGGAATAAGGCGCAGCAACTTGAGGACCAGGCGCTCGCGGCGATTGATTTCGGTCTCGGTAAGGAGATTGGGCAGTGCCAGCTCAATGCGCTCGCGCCACTGTGTAAAGCCTTCGGGCAAAACGGGCTTTTCACCGGCAGGGATAGGGTTGGCGTAGGCAATCGGCACGCGATCCAGCCAGGCCTGAGAGGTGGCTGTAGAGAGAGAAGCGGCCTCGGACGAAGGAGTCTTGCCCGCGCCGGAACCGGGCGCGGCGGCGGGAACTTCCGCGGCGGCCATCAAAGGTGCGGGTGTGGCGGCCAGGGCATCGATTTCAGCGGCGCGACCTGCCAGCAGCGGCAGGGTGGGATGGCCGGAGAGGATGAGGCGGCGCGCGGCCTCCAGCTTCTCGCGGATGCGGCTGGATTGCCACATGATGACTTCGCGGGCCAGCAACTGGCTGACACCTTCGGCGCCCTGAGACGTGCCGCCCAGACGCTGCAGGGCCAGCGCTCCTTCCACGGCATTGGCGTGCTTGGGCATGGAGATAAGCGCGCGCCATGTCTGGGCAGAGGTGATATCGCCCTGCTTTTGCGCCGCGAGCATTTCCGTGGCAGCCAGGTGCTCCAGGCGGGCGCGGGTGACGCCGGCCCATTCGGCTGCCTGGCGGTTATTGATAAAAGTAGGCTCGGGAAGCGTTTCACGGCTGTGAGCACGGAAGTGGGCGGAAAGTGTGACGAGAAGCGTTTTGGCTTCTGCATGTCGCGCTGTCCATTGCTGCTCCTGCAGCGCGGCGCCTGCGGCGTCTACTGTGATATCGCGGGCAAAGGCGCGGACGTTTTCGAAGTCCTGCATGACATCCCCGGAGGGCTGCGCGGCGGAAGCGGAAGCAGGAGCGGGCGCTGTTGTCTCAGCCAGAACGGGCGTCGCGATTACGGCCAGCATCAAAAGTACTGCGGCCAGAATCTGTTGCAGCTGCGGTTGCGGTGCAAACGTTTCCCGTCGGCGGCCGGCCGTACAGGACTGAGGAGGAAGCGACGACGTCATGGTGAGGTGTAGGAAAGGGGCGTGAAGAGTACCGCGTGTTGTGGCGCAGGTAAAGGAAAGGGGGGAAGCGAAAGGAAGAATGGCTAATGCTGGTGGTTACATTCAGGTCTTATGATTATTC
>JBGGNE010000051.1:0-3307 GCA_041287705.1 Methylacidiphilales bacterium
CCAGTAGGTAAACGTGTACAGATATACAATGTGCGCCGAAAACGCAGGCAGACTGTTGCGTCCCAGGCGCTCCAGGGGTTCCCACGCAAACCAGTGCGGCTTAGCGCGATACAAGGCGGAAAAGAGCAGCGCGACGGCCAGGAAACTCATCAGACGCACTGGCGGCAGAAGGCGGCGATCCACCATCTCGTGCGGGAACGTCCAGACGTGCACACCCCACATTTCCCAAGGCAGACGCATCGCGAAGAAGCTCAGCGCCAGCAGACCGGCCCCGGCCAGGGTCCAGCGACTTGTCACCCACGCGGGGAGCTCATTCCTGGCCGCCAGATGGCCGCACACCATGCCAATGACAAACAGCAACTGCCAAGCAAACGGATCGAACACGTGAAAACCCGCGCGCCACTCGGCCGGCATCCAGAATGTAAACACGCTGCCCAGACCAAAGTACGCCGCAATCCAGATCCCCACGCTGACCGCCAGCACCGTCTTTACACGGCCCGCATGGCACGCCATGTAGGCGAAGGGCGCGGCCAGCAGAAACAGGCAGTACATCGGCAGCACATCCAGCAGGCTGGGCAGAATCATCAGCCCGCCCGCCAGCAGCCAGGAAACCAGCGGTCGATCCGTAAAGGGAGCCAGATTGTTGGAGAACCACGCACCATACGCGGCGTGGGCCGTGCCGCTGGTGAACACCGTGACCGCCATCCCCAGGGCCACTACCAGCGCCACGGTGCACAGGTGCCACACGTAAATCTCGCGCGCCCGCGCCCATACTTTCCCGCAAAATTCTTCCGAACCAGAGCGCTCCAGACCGCGCCCCCAGAATAAACCGCCCGTGATTCCAGCCAGGAAAACGAAGCCTTCCGCCCATGTGAAAAAGCCCAGGCGCTCGTAGGTAAACGCGGCGTGCGGCCCGGGAAAGTGGTTGACCGTGATGAGTACCAGCAGGAGCCCGCGGATAAAATCAAGGACGCCAAGCCGCATTTTGCCAGCCGCAGGGGTATCTGCTACACGATCGGCGAATGGATTGCGCTCCGCCTTTGCCCGCTTCTGAAGAGCGAGGGAAAGGTCACGTGCCTGGGTGGAGTTACGGGCTTGCATCACCGTCTCTATACGCAAGCCCAGTGCCAACTTCACATCAAAATATGTAACAATCTAATACACAATTATTTGAGTTATATTACACGGAAATCGCAACCTCAAAAACCCTCGCATCTCGCGCAACCGCTGCGCATTGGTGATCAATGATTGATCACCTTTTCAGCCCATACCAGCACAGTCTGCCGCTACGATCCTTTAGCCCATAACAGATACGCAATACACGCTACCGAGATCACCCCAAAGAAGACCGCCGAGCCCCCCAGCGCGAGTTCCATGTAGGGAAACATCGGCGGCTGCGGATTGATGCGGGCGCGCTCGGGCTGCGTGGGATGATACAGCACGGCCAGCCGCGAGCCTGGGTGCAGTTCCGTATCGTCCAGCGGCGCGGGCAGCAGTTGCGGCGTCGCGAAGGTCTGGCTGCAGGTGAAGGTGCGGCCTTCCACCTCGTAGGAGTAGGTGAGCGTGGCGGATCCGCCGGTCATTTTATCCAGGGTTTGCACGGTGCCGTTGGTGCGGTTCCAGTCGAGGAACTCGCCGGCAGTGTACCAGCGGCGCCAGGCGATGCTCAGCAGAATGAGGCCCGTGGGGAGGGCGATCAGCGCGATCCAGAAGTAGAACTGATAGAGCGTTTGCTCAGTAAAGTCGTAAAAAATAGTCATACCGTGTCGAGGAGTTGCGATGGTAATACAGCCCGGCGTTGCGTTCCCAGCCTTTCGCGCTAAATTATGGCGAGAATTCCTCAACAGCCGCCGCCCGCGCACATGCACGACGTCTTACACTCCTTCTTTCAGCAGGACATTCACTGCTTTAGCTCCGCCTGCCAGTGTCTGCTGACCTACGCGCAGGATTCCGCCGTACAGTTCGGCCAGGACAGAATCCTGCCAGAGCATGTGCTTCATGCCATTTTACGGCATAATCCGGAGGATGTGAACGAGATCTTGATGCTCTGCAACGTTAAAGCTGACCTGTTTTGTTCCAGCCTGGAAACCATGCTGCAACCACGGCGCAGCTTTTTCGGCCGCTCCTCGGCACCTGCCAAACCAGCCGGGCCCATCGAAGTCTCCCGCGAGACGGAGGAGCTTTACATGCGCGCCCGCCGCGATGCCGGCAAGCTCTTCTCCCCTCTGGTCCACGTCTCGCACCTCTTGCTGGCGCTCAGTATGGAGCGAGAGGGACATGTTATCTCCAACCTCTTTGAGAAGCATAAGCTGACGCGCACCGATATCTATCTGGCGCTTCAGAAGAATCCCGAACTGGACGGCCGCCTCTCCCAGAAGGATGGCGCTACGGTTATCGCCAATGGCAACGTTAATGGCCAGGGAAACGGCCGCAGTAACGCGATGGACGGGGCGTCGCACTCGCGCAGCTTCAGCTCTTCATCTTTGCCGGGCTCGCCGTCATCACCGACCTCATCTTCATCGTCGATAATATCCTCTTCGTCCGGCGGCCATTCCCGCACTGGCGCGGCCACGCGCGCCAGGGTGGGCGCAGTCGTAGAGTCTGCGCTGGAACGATTTGCGCATAATCTGACCGAGCAGGCCCAGCGCGGCGAGCTGGATCCGCTGATCGGTCGCGCCAGCGAACTGCAGCAACTGATCGAAGCGCTGCTGCGCCGCACCAAGAACAGCCCGGTCCTGGTCGGCGAACCCGGCGTAGGCAAAACGGCGATCGTGGAAGGACTTGCCCAGGCCATTGTGCGCAATCAGGTGCCGGCCGGGCTTCGAGGACGCTCGATCGTCAGCCTGGATCTCGCTTCATTGCTGGCGGGCGCCAAGTATCGTGGCGAGTTTGAAGAACGAATGAAGGCCGTTTTGCAGGAAATCAGCTCAGATCCCTCCGGGATGATCCTCTTTATCGATGAAGTACACACGATAACGGGCGCCGGACGCACCGAAGGTTCCATGGATCTCGCCAACCTGCTGAAGCCCGCTTTGGCCCGCGGCCAGATCCAGTGCATCGGTGCCACCACAACGGCAGAATACCGGCTCTATATCGATAAAGATGCCACGCTGGAGCGTCGTTTCTCGCCCATTCAGGTCCTGGAACCCTCGCGCACGGAATCCGTCCGCATGCTCGAAGGGCTGCGCCTGCGTTACGAAGATTACCACCACATCACGATATCCGACGCGGCGATCCACGCTGCCGTAGAGCTTTCCTCGCGCTACATTCACGATCGCTATCTGCCGGATAAGGCGATCGACCTCAT
>JBGGNE010000052.1:0-3547 GCA_041287705.1 Methylacidiphilales bacterium
GGCAGGGGGTAGGTGCCGATCTGGTGCCTGGGATTCTGCGTGGCGATAACAAAAAAGGGAGTCGGCAGCGGATGGCTGATGCCGTCAATCGTCACCTGACCTTCTTCCATGGCCTCCAGCAGCGCGCTCTGCGTCTTCGGCGTGGCGCGATTCACCTCATCCGCCAGGACGACCTGACTGAAAATGGGTCCCGGATGGAACACGAACTTCTGCAGCCGCTGGTCGAAGATGGAGTTGCCCAGAATATCCGCAGGCAACAGATCGTTCGTAAACTGAATACGCTTGAGCGATAGCCCCAGCGACCGCGTAAGTGCCTGAGCCAGAGTGGTCTTGCCCACACCCGGCAGATCCTCGATCAACAGGTGGCCGCGGGCCAGAAGACAGGCCAGCGCAATGCGAACCGCGTAATCCTTACCCAGAATAACGGTGTTGAGCTGCTGCAACACGCGGTCGATGGAGCCGGCCGTAGTCGTGGAGTGGCCGGGCGATCCGGCGGCACCAGGGGAGGGTAGGGATGTCATGGCGACAGGAAAATCTATTCAGCACTGCGATATATCACATCATGCGCTACATTTAACAAAAACGCAACCAGCCAGCGTAGTGCCCGCCGCATTGTGCGGATTGTATTGCATGAGAGGCAAAAGCCCGCAATCTTGTCCCGGCCTACATGGTAAACTGTCCCCTGAGATTTGCATTTTGCAACGATTAAGCTAATTTTCGTTTGGAGCAGGGGAAAAAGTGTGTATTAGTTGCTAGGACCTGACTGGCTGCTAAAATAAAGTCTGCCCGCGGCAACCGGCACGTCCTCTCCTGTCCCGGATAATTCCCGTGTAGCAGGCGGGGTTTTCCCCATGATTTAGTATATTTAATCTAGACGCTATATGGATTTTCGCGACGCCCCCTCTCTCTATAAATTCCAGCAATACGCGCGCAAACATACGGATAGCGAGATTACCATGGACGCCTATCGCCGCGTGCGCGATATCCTGGCCGCCGCTCCCAAGCCCGTCGTCATGATGGATCCCACTGCGGCAGGTGGCGTCGAAACTCTTAAAGCAAGCTGTGCGGCCATCGAAAAATCCACGCGCATCCTCTGGGCCTGCGCCTGCGCTACCGACAACGTCACGCCTCCTCTCTGGGAATACATCCCCGATTACGAGTCCAGCATCGCCTACTTCGAAGACCTGGACGACCTGGAACTCATGGCCGTCACCAAACTTCACAAGCTCCGCTGGGAACAGCCGTAACCTTTTAGGTTTAGCCTGGCTGAGGGTGGCAGCCAGTCAGGACGGATCAATTATCACGCCGCCCCACAATTCTCCAAAAAACCGGTCCGCCGGTCCCCATACAGGGTCCAGCGTCACGCTGGCTGGATGGATGGTTATTGTTGTTGAGCCTGCTGTTGCTGCTGCTGGCGCTTGGAGAGATGATTGCGGTGACTGTTCTCGCCAAAGCGTGAGTGCTCCTCCTTATTGCGGTGAGCATAGGCCACCGTAATGTATTTCTCCGCCCAGTAGCGCAGATCCAGGCGCTCCTTCTCATCCAGCTCCCGCACTACCCGGGCGGGCGTGCCCATCACCAGAGAGCCGGGCGGAATCACCGTATCGCGCGTCACCAGCGAGTGCGCGCCGATGATGCTGTGCGTCCCAATCTGCGCGCCATCCAGAATAGTCGCGCCCATGCCGATCAGGCACTCATCGCCCACCGTGCACGCGTGCAGCGTCGCCCGATGTCCCACCGTCGTGTATGAACCCACCACGACAGGGTGATCATCGCTCAGGTGCAGAATGCTGCCATCCTGAATATTCGTCCCTTCGCCCACCTCGATGTAGTTGATATCCCCGCGCAGCACCGCCATGGGCCACACACTACTGTTAGCTGCCAGCCGAACATCCCCCACTACCGCGGCATGCCGGGAGATATAAACCGTCGCATGAATGCGCGGTGAGCGACCAAGAAAGGTCCGCAGACGCGTTGCCAGTTCCATAGACTAAAATAATAGCATTACCGCCGAGCCGCGAAAAAGCTGCGCCCCGAGAAAGAAAAAGTCATGGGGCCGCACGCCACCCGGCGGAGATGTAACTCACACAGTACAACGTTACTGCGCACCTGCCAAGTCTTCATCCATTCCCCGCTCCATTCCGTCTCCGCCCCGCGTCCGCGCTCCGGCCCGCGACGCATAGCTTTCATGTTGCTATTGCTTCCGTAAGTATTCAGAAAGAAGGACACGATGAAAGTCATCGATCCACACGAACCTTTCACTACGCCCCCGAGCGCTTTCAGAAGCACTATCCAAAACTTCCAACCACTGGAGGTGGTGGGAATTGAAACCACGCCGATCTGTCATCGAGTGTCATTTAATGATCGTAATAAGCTTGTATAAAGCATCTTATGGCGGGATGCTTTTTTACGCCCTGTGACAAATCATGACAGAAAAAGCCAAAATAATGAGTGCGTTTGAGTGCGTGAA
The DNA here is from genome assembly GCA_041287705.1 of Methylacidiphilales bacterium. GTDB lineage: Bacteria > Verrucomicrobiota > Verrucomicrobiia > Methylacidiphilales > UBA1321 > LW23. The sequence goes on from JBGGNE010000052.1 coordinate 2,471, forward strand.
AGGCGGCGGGTTTTTCTCTTTGGGTGGGGCATTTGGCGACCATTGGCCATCTTTCGTGCCGCTTCTTTGGCGTGCGTTTTGGCTGCGTCAAGGGTGGCGAATTGCTTCAGCACGCGCTTGCCTGCGAGGCTGACTCACAAGCGTTGGCATGGACCACGCACAAACCCTGAAGCCGTCGCCGCTTAATCCACTTATGATTCCTACGTTGATTCTCGCGTTAACGGCATTGTGTTTCCTTCTGATATCACAGAGGAGCAATTCAGGGAAATCGGTTCCATGCTTTCGGGAGTGGAGAAGCGAATGCAGTGGTATTGTGGGGATTGGCTGGCCTTCATTTCTCTTGCCAGCCAGAAGCGTTCCAACCGCTTGATCATAGAGGACGGCCCGCGCTTTACACGCTGGCTGAGGAGTTGTCCGGCCTCAGCTATCAGACGCTGCGCAACTACAAGTCTGTGTGTGAACAGATTTGTCTGTCCCGCCGGCGGGACAAGCTTAGCTTTAAGCACCACGTTAAAGTCATCGGCATTGACGATCCCGCGATTCAGGATGACTGGTTAGATCAAGCCGAACAAAAGAATTGGTCAGCATCAGATTTATGCGCCGCCATCCGCCTGGCCGCGCGCACCGAGGAACCGGTCAAAGACAAGGAATAGTGCATGTTACGCTCTCAGATTCTTCGCGAGATGGCCAGCCTTGCCAGCCTGCTAAAGAAGGAAGCACCAGCCAATCTCCCGCTGGAAACGCTAGACGCCTGGATTGATGAGCTTGAGCCTGTTGCCAAGTATTATGAAGATCTTTGCGAGTTGCGAAGCTAAACTATGAAGACTTTTACAGGCAAAATCAGGCCGCTGGAGATTCAGGCCTTCTTGCCTGTTCGCTTGGATTTGTGAGTAGAGGAAGGGTTAAGCATCTGCACGCTTTATTCTTTCCTGAATAAATGCTATCAGATCTTCGATATTTGGCTTAGGACCTTGGCCCAAGTTTGAATTCTTCATGCCCCCTTCAAGTACTACACTGCGAAAAGTGGTCCGATTGTCAAGCGACTGACCTAGTACATAAAACAATTGTTTAGCGTTA
>JBGGNE010000053.1:0-9206 GCA_041287705.1 Methylacidiphilales bacterium
CCGGCGCAGGCGCAGGTGCAACTGTAGGGATGGGGACAGCAACCGGCTGCTGAACCTGGGGCGTCGCGGCAACGGCGACGCGGGCCACGACGGGCTGCGGAACCTGGGGTTGCTGCGGGGCGGCTGTGGGTGTAGCCACACGCACCAGAACCGGTGCGACGGCTGCAACGGAAGGGGCTGGCGCGGGCTCCGGCTCGGGAGTCGGTTCCGGCTGGGGTTCGGGCTCGGGCTGAGCCTGCTCGATCTGGGGAGCCGGATAATAAGCTTCGGGCTGTTGCTGCTGCGGCTCGGGCTGGGCGGGAGCCGGCTCCGGTTCAGGCGCAGGTGTGTAGAAGCCGGCCATGGGTTCCGGCGCGGGAGAGTAAGCTGCCGGGGCAGGTGTGGATGGAGCAGGCTCGGCGTAGAAGTGGGCGGGAACCGCGGTATCCGGCACGTCTATCGAAACCGGCGTAGCGTATACCCGGGCGGCTTGCTGTTGAGTCTGGGCACCGTCATAGGACGGCTCAGCGGGCTGAGAGTAAGGTGCGCGGTACTCTGGCTGTGGAATGGAAACCTGCACCGGAGTAGCATAAGCCTGGGGCAGAACTGGCTGCGCTACCTGCGCCCGCACCTGGGGCTGAGCAACTTGCGGTTGAGCTACCTGTGGCTGCGCTACTGCCACGCGTGGAGCAGCGGCCACGGCTGCCTGCGGTTGAGCGACCGCTGCCTGGGGCTGTGCCACATAAGCTTGCGCCACATGAGGCTGAGCAACGGCGACCTGGGGCTGGGCGTAGGCCTGAGCAACCTGCGGCTGGGCAACGGCTACGCGAGGCGCCGCTGCCACGGCTACCTGTGGCTGAGCGACCGCCACCTGCGGCTGTGCCTGCTGCGCCACTGCCACACGGGGAGTTGCTGCCACGGCAACCTGCGGCTGAGCGACCGCTGCCTGCGCAACGTGGGGTTGCGCTACTGCGACTTGAGGCTGCGCCACTGCCACGCGCGGCGTTGCCGTGGCAGTCGGGGCGGGTTCCTCGTATTCGCCCGGCAGAAAATAGCCCAGGAGTTCGCGCAGATAGTTCAGCTCATTCGCACGGTTCTCCACGGTGGGCGGGTAAATCACGCCCAGGCCGGCCACATACATCTCATACTCCGAGATATCATAGGCCGTGTAGATGACGACCCGCTCCTGTAGCTGGCGGCGCTGGGTCTGCACCATCTCCAGTCCGCCTTCAAAGGCCACCTCCGTAATCAGCAGATCTGGCCTTATCGCGTTCAGGCGGTCCCCGATATCTGGCGCGGGCTTCGGGGTAAGCAACGTCACCCGTGGAAAGTGTTGAGCAATGTACTGCTGCAAATAAGTGCGCAGTTCATCATTCGGCTGAATTAGGCAGATTCGACGTGGAGAGGCCATCACCTTCTGTTGTCTCTAATGCGTTTTACCTTTGTCAATGGGAATAGAGAGCAAGTGTGGCAAAAATGGTGAAAAAATCATCTTTTCCACCTTTTAACCTGACAAAAGCCCAAAGCGCCACCCTCCCGAGCGGCGCTGACCCCATCAGTATACTACGCCGCCGCCCATATACCAGCCTGACGAGCGTGACGCTTAGCCCTTTTTTAGGGCAATCCCTACCCGGCCCATCAGACACCAGCCAGCAGGCAGTACTTCAGCGTTACTGTGCGGCGGCCGGCTGCTGCTGGGCGGGCGCTACAAGCTCTGCCAGCGGGCCGGGCTCAATCTTCTCATCCTGCAGTTTGCCCTCGTAATTGATCCGGAGCACGTAGCCGTAATACTCGCGGCCTTCGGGCGAGTTCAGCGTAAAGTTGGCGCTTAGCGTTTCGCGGGCATTGTTCTTCCACGTCTGCTGGCCGCTTTCCCACTTCACTTTCAACTGCGCTGCACTCGGTGCGATTCGACCGTCCGGCAGCTTGTCGTAAAAGAACAGTTTGATGCCAACCAGACCCGGGTCCACCGACTCCAGTTCATTGGCGGCGACGACAATGCGCATCGCGAACTCATTGTTCGGTCGTGTTGGGTTTGCCGCCACACGCTCTACCTTATCAATAAACAGTTTTTTCTGCAGGGACGACTCAATCGAGATCTTGGGCGGAGCGGGATTCAGCAAGGCAAGCTGCTCCTTCGCCTCCAGGTACGGAGCGCCAATGGTGGCGCCTAGGTCCACCAGCTTCTGCCAGTACAACTTGGCGTCTTCCTTACGATTGTTTTCCGTATAGAGTGCGGCCAGCTTCAGCAGTGTATTCGCATCCTTTGGGTCCAGCGCCAGCGCTTCGTGAAAATTCTTTTCAGCGCCGTTCACATCGCCCAGCTCCTTAAGACGCAGACCTTCGGAATTGATCGAGTGGATCTTGCGGCGCATCTCGGCAGCTGCCTCCGACATGTTCGCTGTGGATGGCGGCGGTTCCATGCCCGGCGGCATAGCGCTGGCTCCGCCCGGCAGAGAAGCCGGTGGCGGGGTCAGTCCAGGTTCCAGGGCGGAGGTCAGCTTGTTCGCCTCCGGCTGGGAGGTATTGGGTGTCTCGGGCTCATACACCTGCACAGGGGCGCCAGGCGTGGGGGTTGCTGCTACCGGCGTGCCTGCATCGGTTCCGCCAGAGTTCAGAGTCATCGGCTGCGAAGGTTGGGTCTGCGCATTGGGATCCGCCGGTGCGGCACCCGGTGCGCCTGCCACCGCATTCGGATCTGTCGGCACCACAAAACCGTTGGTGGGGGGTGTCAGAGGCTGGTCAGGCGCTTTTTCCAGAGCAAGAGCCACAGCCTTGGCATTTGCGGTTACGGATCGCAGCCAGAATATGGAGCCGATCGCTACCGCCTGCACCAGCACTACGCCCACAATCAGCACCACCGCCACGGAAAACGTGGCCGGCCTTAACCGTTGAACTACCAGGGCGACGTCTTGAGGGGGATGCGATTGATGCGTAGCCATTCGAGGGTAACCCTTTGGGTAAGGATGGAGATGAGGGAAAGGAAAATGAACTGGCGTGCGCTTTGGCTGGCAGAGTCGCGCGCCACATTATTATGGAAACCTTCGCAATGGTCAAAGAGAGAAAACGGGAAAAGTGGGTCTGTCTAACGTGAATTGCGTAATATCTCCCTAGAAAATCGGGTTGAAGAGAGAAGCTTTAACGTTGTAGCTGGACTTGCCTTTCATATATCGCATCGCGGACGCTTCATTCCCCACGCAATGCCCGCGTCTGGCCTACTGTTCGCCAGTAAGCATGTCCACAATTCCCGCGAAATCCCGACTCTCGATGTACGCTTCCAGTATTCTGGCTTCATCAGGATACTTTGCCGGCTTTTCCCACCTTCCACCCGGGCCTGAGGAAGGTGCTACTTTCAACCCGACAAAATACACGCTATACTGTACCGAATTCTCGCGGCTGATGGCATTGGGATTCAAAGTGCCATCCTCATTATGCTCGTATCGCTCATCGCTGCATCTTACCTTGAGTAACCTGCCATTCAGCACAAAATATTCTTTGATCCAGTTGCGGTTAGATAAACCCACTTTCAGTCTGCAATAGAAAGCGCCCTTGTGGTTAAGGTACGAAACCGACGCTCCATTGTCCGTGCCATACGAGATATCCTCTGTTTGCAGAGCGGCCAGGCGAAGTGTCTCCTTCTCCAGGTGATCGATCTGTTGCTCTGTTAAAGTAAGCGCGTTATTATTTCCAGACGCAGCCTCGCTCACCGCAATCGTAGCGACCACGATAAGGAATAAGCGTATGAAGGAAAAGCTCCGTCGGCAACCTCGTAAGAGCACATGCACTTGCTCCTGGAGCCCAAGACTGGGAAAGAAATGCATACACGACCTTACTGCGCTTTTATATAAACGCAATGGCCCTGCCAATGATGCGGCCGAGCATGGCTCCATGTCGCCCTGAATTCCCGGCCTCGTGCGCTCAGCTTTAAGCCGCCACCAGACCGACCGGCTTGAAGGTGTGGCCGGGCAGTACGCTCTTCAGATTATTGTTGCCCAGATGCACGGAGACGACTTCGCCCAGTACGTCGCGGAAATCGGTGGTGTGGGCAAGATCACGCTTCTCGTAGAGCTTTTCGCGGGCCAGCGTGGGCCATTTGCCCAGCACGGGCTTCAGTGAGCCACCCGTGGCTTTGCGCGCGGGGCCGCCGATGGCCAGCATGCAGTTGGCCCAGCCGTGATCGGTGCCACCTGTGCCATTTTCCGCGGCAGTGCGGCCAAAATCTGACAGCGTCAGCAGCAGCACGTCGTCCAGATGATTCTCCAGATCCTGGCAGAACGCGGCAACCGCTTCCGCGAGGCCCTGCACCAGATTGCCGTAAGACGCCAGTTCGTTTTGGTGAGTATCCCAGCCGCCATAGTCAATTTCAGCGACTTCAAGGCCGATGTCTGCCTTGATGAGGCGGGCGACATCTTCCAGTTGCTTGCCCAGCTTGGATTTCGGGTAGACGGCAGCCGGCTTGTACTCGCGCTGCGTGACTTTCTTGATCTGCTCGATGCCTTCCATCGTGGTGGTGGCGCTGTCGGCAAGAAGCTGGCGCGCGTGGGGCTGCGCGGATTTCGGATCCACTTTGTAGGCGTGCTCCAGCGCGGCGCCCATTACCTTTTGCGCCTCGGGCGGAAGTCCGCCGGGCATGGCAAGATCGGTTATCCCGCGAACGGCAAACGCGCTGGCCTGTCCGCGAAGGATGCGAGGCAGCGTATCACCCAGGGCAACCGCGCGGATGATACCATTGCCTTTGCTGGTGACAAGGTGGCGGTTCAGCCAGCCGTCGCTGGCGATGGTATTGCCGATCATGCCCGTTTCCCACGTATCCTGTTCTTCGAAGTGGGAACGCGTGTTGCGATCGTAACCCACGGCCTGCAGGGCCGCGGCTTTACCGGACTTAAAGAGTGGCATCAGCGACGAGGCGCTAGGGTGAAGGCCGAAGAATCCGTCGAGATCCAGAGCGGAGCCCGTCTTCAGGCCGCCGCCGCTTGTGCCGGGCTGGGGCACGGCAATAGTTCCGCGCAGGGCGTAGTAATTGGGATCGCCAAACGGTACAATAAAGTTAAGGCCGTCCATGCCGCCGCGCAGGAAGATGGTGACCAGCGTTTTCTTACGCGTCACCGGCGCGATCTGGTTCTCCGGCAGCGCGGCGTGGCCCAGAGAAAGGTGCGGCGCAAAGCCACAATAGGCGGCGGCCAGGCCGGAAGCCTGCAGAAAGTAGCGGCGTGTCATCTTCATAGCAGTGCGAGCAACGTGACGTAGCATCCTGTAGCTGACAGCCCTGTGGGGACTGTCGCGGGGATGCAGGTGCGGAGAGGTGGGGACAGAGTTGATCTCGCCGGGGACTGTCTGGCCTCGGTTCCTTCAGGCAGCAGCGGCGGGCCGATGTCTCTATCCTAGAACATGCGGGCCGGCTTGTCAGTGATAAAATGCGCGCATGCGTAACAAAAATCGCCAGTGCAACTCTTGTGCCGATAATCTCAGGAAAAGCAAATTCAGCCGAAATCTTAGCAAGAATGCGCAACTCCCTCGTTTCCAGGCAACGGCGCACTGGCTGATAAAATAGGCGGGTTAAAAAATGGTGAAAAGATGCGGAATACTGTCCCAGACTCGCCGTTCTGATTAAAAATGCACCATGATGGACGAATTGAAAGGGAGCTAGGCAAAAAAGACCTGCGCGTTCTTGCCTAATGGTCGATAATATAGTTTACCACCCAGATTATTTTAACCCTCTCCTTTTACTCGGATTTAACACCTTCCTTTTGACTGCATTTTTGACAATCTTTCGAAGCTTTGTAGTGTACGGAAGCCTTAACGAACCCACGACGTGGGAGCTTTTTTCCGTAACATAAGTGAAGCGAATGGCACATCTCATGCTTCCCCCACACCTGCCAGAACTCCAAGAAGCCCGACCCATGGATTACAACCCAATCGCCCCCGCGCTACGCGATGTCCTCACGGCCATTCGCCATCGCAAACGCGTGGACGAAGTTGTCGAGCTGATTCTGGACAGAGCCTGTCAGATCGCCAACGCGTTACACGGTTCTTTCATCACCGTTGACCACCAGACGCGGCGCCTCATCATTACCAGTACGCACGGTCCGGACTGGACCCTGGAGAAGCAGGCATGCCAGCTCCGGCTCGGCCAGGGAATCACTGGTCGCGTCGCGGCCACCGGCATTGCTCACCTTTGCGGCGACGTCACGCGGGATCCTGAATACTATCCGCTGTTCGATTACGTCCGCAGCGAGCTCGCCGTACCTGTTATTGTGAATGATCAGGTCTGGGGCATCATCAATATGGACGGTCTGTCCGTTCACGCTTTTAACGAGAACACCCTGGCGACCCTTAGCGTCTTTGCGGAACTTGCCTCGTTTGCCATTACCCTGCGTCTGGAGGTTAATGAGCAGGAGCGACTTCAGCGGCACCTCGTGCAGAGCGAGAAGCTTGCTTCGCTGGGTGAAATCATCGCCGGCATTGCTCACGAGATTAACAATCCGCTTACGTCGGTGCTTGCCCACGCCAGCCTGCTGACTCTGAAGCGCGGCCGCGATACCGATGAGCAGAGCGTCCAGGCCATCCTTAACGAATCACGCCGTGCCGCCGACCTCGTTAAATCGCTTCTGTCCTTCAGTCGCAAGGAAGCAGGCGGCAAGGAAATCATTGGAATCAATGAGCTCATCAACCGCGCCTGCAGCATCAAACGCTACCAGCTTAAGGTTAACAACATCAGCCTGATGGCAGATCTGGATCAGGTGTCCTTTCCTGTCTACGTTTCCGCCCAGCAGGTGCAGCAGGTTTTCCTGAATCTGATTAACAATGCGGAGCAGGCCATACCGCCCAGCCGCAAAGACGGTACCATCCGCGTCACTACCAAGCGCTATGGCGAAAAGGTGCGCATCTCCGTCAGCGATAATGGCACCGGTATCCCCAGCGAAGTCCAGAAGTTCATCTTCGATCCCTTTTTCACCACCAAGCCGCTTGGTGAAGGCACTGGCCTGGGGCTCTCCATCGCCCATTCCATCATCGAGACGCATGGAGGCGATATCACTGTCGAAAGCAGTTCATCGCGCGGCTCCTGCTTTACGGTGGAGCTGCCGCTTGCGCTAAGCCCCGAGACGCCTCGCCAGACTGCCGTTTCGGACCCGGACCCGGATTCCACTATGGTGGCTCCCTCCGAACCCGCGAGCCCCGGTGCACCGGCGCGACCCACCGGCAAGGTTCTGCTGGTGGACGACGAGCCCCAGATTCTGGAGTCGCTGTCGGACTACCTGGAGATCATGGATGTACAGGCAAAAAGCGCTGGAGACGTGCAAATTGCACTGGAGTTGCTGCGCAAGGAAAGCTTTGACGTTATCGTCAGCGACATCCGCATGCCCGGCACGGACGGGCTCCGCTTCTACGAGATGGCACGCGCACTGGATAAGCGTTACAGCCGCAATTTTATTTTTATGAGCGGCGATCTGGTGCGCGAGTCGACTAAATCGTTCGTTAATGCCAGCGGCTGTGTGTGCCTGGAGAAGCCTTTTTCCCTGGCGACGCTTTATAAAACGCTTGTCCCCCATTTTCACGGTGCCGCAGCTGCGACTGAATCAGCAGGCAAATAATGCCCGGCATCGGCTTTCGGCTAAGTGAGACCAAGTGCATGCGTTAATTAGTCTTTATTTTTTGGAGGAAGCGTTTGCTGAAGCGAGCATGTCGCTGTTGCCGAGGAGTTGGAAGACATGGTCGGCTTGCTTGAAGGGTTCCATCAGCCAAGAACGCGAACTTGGGAAAATCCGCGTCCGAAACTTGGAGTCTTCGTGGTTCAAATTTCCCCTGTGCACGTTTGGATGGGGATTTTTTCACCACCAAGACACCAAGACACGAAGACCAAGTTTCGGAGGGAAATTATCCCTTCAGCAGCAGCGTTGCAATCTTACGGTGGGCGGAGGCGAAGGGCAGTTCGTCGATATCGGCGGCTGAGAGCCAGCGCATGCCTGGTGGTGGTGTGACAAGGCGTACGGGAGCACAGTCTTCACGAATGACGGACGCAGAGTCTGTTGCTTCGCTTAATAAGGATGAGGAGGATATGGCGGAGGCAACGCTGGACGCAAGCGCAGCGTGGATGGCGCGAAGCCGGACCCGGTATTTGGTGATGCCGTAGGTGAAGGCGCACAGTTCCGCGGCGCCACCAAGCATGGTATCCGGATCGAAATGAGGGAAGCGCCACAGGCCGGCGTTGCGTTGTCCGGTGGGAATCTCTTCGCACAGCCAGCGCGGGGTTGCGATATCGAGCGCCTGCACGATGGCGACCGTTTCGGCAATTTCCGTGGGCGCGACGCGTTCCTTGACCGGGTAGGCGGTGGGATCTCCCTGGGCTGCCGCGTGGCATGGGGTGCGCACGGGGCAGACGAGGCACTGGGGACCGCGCGGCGTGCATACGGTGGCACCGAGTTCCATGATGGCCTGGTTGAAATCGGCGGGCGCGGCGGGATTCAGCAGAGCCTGGGCGACGGTGCGCAGAGTTTCCTGAACGACTGGCCGGGCGATATCTTCGCCGTAGGCGAGCTGACGGGTCAGGACCCGAAGCACGTTGCCATCCAGCACAGCGGTGGGTTCGTCGTGTGCGAAACTGGCTATGGCGCTGGCGGTGTAGGGGCCGATGCCGGGAAGTTCCAGCAGACCGGCGGCGGTCTGGGGAAGCTGGCCCGTGGGGGATGCGGCGACGACCTGAGCCAGACGATGCAGATTGCGGGCGCGGCGATAGTAGCCCAGGCCCTCCCAGGTCTTGATGACGGCGGACTCCGGCGCGGCGGCCAGATGTTGCCAGGTAGGGAAGAGCGCCAGCCAGCGCGCGTAGTAAGGCAGAACGGTGTTGACCTGCGTCTGCTGCAGCATGAATTCAGAGACGGCGATCGCGTAGGAATCGCGCGTGCGGCGCCAGGGGAGATTGCGCGCAGTGCGGCGATACCAGGCGATCAGGGGCTGGGCAAAAGTCGCCAGATCGGGCAGAGGCGGCAGTGACCTCAGGGAGGGAGATGAATTTGCTTTTGTTGATCTGGAAGTACTTGCTGCACCAGGGGGGCGGCCCCGTCGCTTTGGTGGAGGCCCGCTGTCGGCAACTGTCATAAGCAGCAGCGGTGCCGATGAGGCTGGTGGCGGCGCTTCTGTTGCTGTCGGTAAAGGCTGGCGTTTCACGTGGACGTGTTAAGAGAGAAAGAGGGTGCGGCAGAGCTGCAGATCAGGAATCGTACGAAGGC
>JBGGNE010000054.1:0-20330 GCA_041287705.1 Methylacidiphilales bacterium
GAATAACCTATTGAATTTAGTCTCTCGCTAGTCTCTCGCTTTTGAGCGATAGCGGCGTTGGAATTCCGGTCGAGCATTATTCTAATGCACTCCCTCAAAATCGAGACCTAAGTTCAATAGTTTATTCAGCTGCGACTCCTAAAGGTAAAAATCAGGCTGTGACTACTTCCGGTGCAGGTGCCGGGATACGAAAGAAAGTCTTCTGGAAAATGGCGCGATCCTGGGGATCCGCAATCACCTGGCCCAGGCGGTTGGCGCTGGCGTACATCTCGGCATAGAGATCCGCGTCGCCGAAGGCATGGGCCGCGTTGGCCAAAATGGCATGAGCGAAAGCCAGCTCCCAGTCCGGACAGGCATTGGGATTAGCGGCATCATTAAAGTAAGCGTGACTGATTCTGGCGTAATGCATGGCCTGTACGCCGTGGCCGGCAAGGGCGTGGACATGGCCCAGCAACATGGCGGCGCGCACCTTGTTCAGCTCCGTTCCAACGCGGCCCCAGTGCAGCGAGGCGGAGTGGGCGGCATCAATCATCTCGGAGGTTTCCTCCGCGGTGCGCGTTTCCTTTTCAGCCAGATCCCACGCGCGGTTGTTGCATTCAATCGCAAACCATCGGTCCCACTTTGCGATTTCTGCAGGTTCTGGCTTTTGGCTCATAGGATTAAGACAGGGCAATAAAGTTGGACGTGGGGTAAGATGATGCAGGGCGAATTATGCAGCTCGGGCAGTCTGCGGGGTAAAGGTGCCACTGTGGGAGACCTGCTTCAGATTTGTGGTGGCTTTGTCACTGCTTTTGGGAGTGGTGGCAATGGCGATCGGATTGACGATTTTACCGGTGCGGAAAGGCGCGCTGAGTCGATTCTTTACTGCCTGGACAACAATTTCAGATACATCTTCCTTTAGTTGATGAAGTAATTCAATAGGAGCATTTTTATTATACACGATTCGGCTTCTTACTGATTCGTCGGCATCTTGCGCTAAAAGATAAAAGAGATCATCCGGCAGACTGTTTTTAGATGCAATATCACTACGTACCTGGGGATCTTCGTCCCGGGCCAGAACTCGCATTACGGAGGCGTCCAGCAACTTATTCGCCGCAACAACTCGTTTGAACTCAGGATAATGCGTCAGAACGTCGGCCAACACTTCGAGCGGTGCGGCTTCCCACTGAAGGCGATGCCAGCCTGGTTCATCATTTTGCGCTATAAGCTGAAGATATTCTGCGGTAGAGTGTATCATATATTTTAACGATGATTGTTACGCGCACTACTGCACACACTGTATTTACAATAAAGAAACGGAGGCGATCCGGCTTAAGCTAAGCAGTTAAATATGTTCAAAGTGACAAAACCGGAGCCGGAAGCCACGGTTTGGGTCCAGGGAAAGCAGCGGCATGTAGCACGTGCTCAATATAACGCCATGGCACCAAAGCGCGCAACTGCTTTGTGCGGTGTCTTTAATATCCATAACACACTTTCGGGAAAAGTGGTTGAAGAAAGGTGTATCAAATTGTAACGATTTCGAGGGATTTGGTACGGGTCGATACAATATTCTTTCTTTACGGGGATACTTTTTGGCCGAAAGTAGTGTAGCGTTAGCTGTCGCCGGGGTCTGAGCGCCGTTTTCCTTCCTTTTCGCCTGTTTGGGAAAAGCGAACAATCGATACGCGAAGGTCTTCCGGTACAGAAGCGCCCGGTAAATCGATCGAATTGTTTACTAGCTAGTCAACTTTTCGGTTGGATTGCCGAAGTCTTTTGGTGCATGCTTGTATGGGTGCACCGGGGAGAACAGCCGCAATAGCCTCCGCCCGTATGGGGAGGCTGTTGCGGCACTCTCCAGACCTGCGCCGCTGCAGTCCGGCCGCCCGTTCGGGGTCGGACTGTTGTCGGCGACGGGCTCTTCACCACCGCGGTGTCGCACCCTAATACATTCCTGATATGTGGATCGTCCTTTTTGCCCTGCGTTACAAGTACACCGTCGGTGTGCTCGCCATCGTCATTTTGCTGTTCGGCCTGATGTCGGCCCGACGCATGTCCACAGACATTCTTCCGAAGGTAGACGCCCCTCAGATCACGCTGATCTGGACCTACACAGGCCTCAATGCCGGCGACATGGCGACCAAGCTCACGTCGTTCTCGGAAATCGCCAACATGAACAATGTGGATAACCTGGCGGAAGTCCGCTCGGAAACGGCGAACGGCTTTGCACTGGTGAAGCTGACCTTCCAGCCCACGGCGAGCATGCCCACTGCGCTGGGCCAGACAGTTTCCGTGGCTCAGACGATTTTGCGACGCATGCCTCAGGGCACGACTCCGCCCCTTATTGTCCAGACCAGCCCCAGCAGCGTGCCCATTGTGCAACTGGTGATGTCGTCCGACACGCTGACATCATCACAGCTCTTTGACTATGCCCGTATTACCCTGCGCGGCCAGTTGCAGAGCGTGCCCGGCATGCTGATTACTCTGCCCTACGGTGGCGCCGCCCGCCAGATCATGGTGGACGTGAATCCCGATGCGCTGCACGCGTTCGGTATTACTACTGCCGAGGTGAACTCCGCGGTCGCTCGCCAGAATCTGACGCTGCCTTCCGGTTACCTGCGTGAAGGCGGCCGCGAAATGCCGATCGAAATCAACGCCGCGCCCGAGACGATCCAGAGCTTTCTGGATCTGCCGCTGCGCAATGTGGACGGACGCATGATCATGCTGCGCGACGTGGCGAACGTTCGCGACGGTGAAGCCGTGGTGAGCAACGTCGCGCGCCTGAACGGTCAGAACGCCGTTATGATCTCCATCCTGAAGCTGGGTAATGCCAGCACGGTCGACATTATCGACGGCATCATGGCGCGCCTGCCGGAAATCCGTGCTTCGGCCCCCAAGGGCATGAATATCGAGCCTATCTTCGATCAGTCGGTCTTCGTCCGCGCGGCGGTGAGCGGTGTGGAGCATGAAATCCTGCTGGTGGGCGGCCTGGTTGCCGTCATCGTGCTGCTGTTCCTGGGTTCATGGCGTTCCACGTGTATCGTGCTGACATCCATCCCGCTGGCGCTGCTGTGCTCGGTGGTGGGTCTGAATCTGGTTGGCGCTACGTTTAACCTGATGACGCTGGGCGGTTTGTCGCTGGCTATCGGTATACTGGTGGATAACGCGCTGGTGGAAATCGAGAACATCAAACGCCTGGTGGCGCAGGGCCTTACCGTGCGCTCGGCCATTATTGAAGGAGCGCGCCAGGTTGCCTTCCCTGAGTTCGTTTCCACGACCTCCATCTGTATCGTATTCCTGCCGATCTTTTTGCTGACTGGTACGGCGAGCGACGTGTTTCGTCCGCTGGCGCTGGCGGTGGTGTTCGCGATGATCTCCAGCTATCTGCTGGCCCGCACGCTCGTGCCCACGCTGGCTTCCATCTTCCTGCCTGCGGAAATCAAGGCGGACAAAAAGAACGCGGATCGCGGACCTCGCGGCCTGAGCCTCATTCACCACTATATTGAGCACGGCGTGGACAAGCTGGCCGAATGGCAGGGCGCCCTGCTGCGCTGGCTGATGAACTGGAAGTTCGTGATCCTGATCCCCGTGGCCATAGCGCTGGCGATCGGTGCCTGGAGCGCGCTGCACTCCGGCCGCGAGTTCTTCCCGACGACAGACGCGGGTCTGATCCGACTGTTCGTTCGCGTGAAAAGCGGCGTGCGAGTGGAAGACACGGCGGTTGTCCTGGCCGATATCCAGCGGGAAATCCGCAAGATCATCCCGAAGGATGAGCTGCAGTTCATCGTGGAAAACATTGGTTCGCCCAATCCTATCAATCAGGCGTGGGTGGAAACGACCTCTCTGACGGCCGCTGATGCGGAAATTCAGGTGCAGTTAAAGAACGTGGAGAAGGAAAAGCCGAAGACCGATGCCGGCAAGGACGGCGCTCAGGCTCCCGCCCCCGGATCCTCCGGACAGCATGGCGAGGAAGTGAAGGAGCGCCATCACGGCCCCAGCGCCGGCTACATGGCGCAGATCCGCGCCATGATGAAGGAGAAGTTTCCTGATGTGCAGGCCTTCTTCCGCCCTGCGGATGCGACCAGCCAGACGCTCTCCAACAACGCGCCTACCGTCTTTGAAGTGCGCTTCATCGGCCGTGACCGCGCAGGTAATCTTGCACTGACGCAGGAGCTGCGAGATCGCCTGGGCAAAGTGCGTGGCGCCGTGGATATCACGCTGCGCGAAGTGCTGAACCAGCCCGGCTATTCGATCCGCATCGACCGCGCCCGTGCCGCCACCTTTGGCATTAATGTGCAGGACGCTTCCAACTCGCTCCTGGCTGTTCTGGGCAGCGCGGGTACGGTGACGCCTAATCTGTGGGGTGATCCCGTCACGGGTACCTCTTACGACGTGCAGGTGATCGCGCCTCCCGCCAATCTGACGAACGTGGAGCAGTTGCTGAATCTTCCCATCAAATCCAGCACGGGCGGCCCGAGCGTTCCGCTGCGCGCCTTCTCCACCATTATCGAGAAGACCGCACCGGCCAGCGTCTCCCGCACCCAGATGCAACCCACGCTGACCGTTGTGGCCAACGTGCAGGGCCGCGACCTGGGCGGTGTAACCGACGAACTGGAAGGCATTCTGAAGGATCTGCGCACCAAACTGAAGCCGGGTAACAAGATCGAGCTCGCGGGTCAGGCCAAGTTGATGGCCACCGCCTACTCGGAGCTGATTGGCGGTCTGGGCCTGGCCGCGATCCTCGTCTTTCTGGTCATGGTGATCAATTTCCAGAGCTGGACGCTGCCCTTCGTGGCCATCTGCGGTCTGCCAGTGGCGATGTCAGGCGCCATCTTTGGCCTCTATGCAACAGGCACACCGGTCAGCGTTCCGGCGCTCATGGGTATCATCATGGTTGTGGGTGTGTCGACCGCCAACTCGGTGCTGGTCAGCAGCTTTGCCCGCGATCTCTTTGATGAAGGCGCCTCCGCCGCTGACGCGGCGATTGAGGCGGCCACCACCCGACTGCGCCCCGTTATGATGACAGCGCTGGCGATGATTCTGGGCGTTATCCCGATGGCCATCGGTCATGCCGAGGGCGGTGAACAGAATGCGCCTCTGGGCCGCGCGGTTATCGGCGGCCTGTGCTTCGGCACGCTGGCGTCGCTGTTCCTGGTGCCGATCGTCTTTGCGATTGTACGCGCCCGGTTTCATCCCCCCGGCACGGGTCCTGATCAGGACAGCCGCCCCGTGGATAAGGAAGATGATTACAGTGAGGAGGCTCTTGAAGAGGCCGCTGAAGCCGCCAAAAACCATACCGGCAAGGACAGCAAGAAGCCCGGCCACGGCCATACCCCCGAGCCAAAGCCGGAGCACAAACCCGAGCCCCAGCCTGAGGAGGCGGTAGCCCGGCGCACAAGCACGCGGCCACCCGCCAACCCCAGCGAAGGTCCCCTTCCCGATAACGGCGCGCAACCCCAGCCGAGCACCTGATACCAGGGCCTCAATCCGAAAGTCCAATTCCTTCATGCAGTCCATCCTGTCCCTGAAAGCCAATGAACTGAAACAGGATGGACGAAATGGACTTCGGAAATCGCCATCTCCTTCTTTTCCCTGCATCACTTTTTATAAAGGCAGTTTATGATCACTCCTAAGGTCAATCCCTCGTTTAAAATCAGTTTCCGCGCTATCGCGGGTTGTTCCATTGCACTTATGACCGCGTTTGCCGCCCTGGCGCCCTCTGGTACGGGCATGCCGGGCGGCACGGCTCATGCACAGGCTCCTGCGACGTCCAATGCGCCCAGCCCTGGTTCCGCACCCGCGCCTGCCGGTAATACTTCGCCCGTGGGCGGTCCTGTTGCGCCTTCGCCCGGCACGGATAAAATGGTGGTGCGCACCGTTAATCCCAGCACGGAAGGCCTTACCAATCGCCCGTACGAAACCCCGGGCCGTACTGAACCTATCGAATCAGCTACCGTCTTTACACGTGCCACTGGCATCATCAAGTCGCGCAATTTCGACATTGGCGATGTGGTGAAGGCCGGCGACATTATTGCCGTGGTGGACGCACCTGATATTGACCGCTCCGTGGACGCTGCCCGTGCCGCCGTCGATGTGACTATCGCCCGCGCCAAGAATGCCCGCGATCTCTCCGACCGCAGCAATAAGCTGTTGCAAAGCAAAACGGTGAGCGTCGAAGAAGCCGAACAGCGCCTGGGCAACGCCCTGGAAGCCGATGCGTCCGTGCGGCAGGCCAAATCCGCGCTGGAACGCCTGGAAGAGCAGCAGCGCTTCAGCGTTGTGCACGCCCCTTTTGACGGCGTGATTGCCGCGCGTAACTTTGATCGCGGCGACCGTGTCCGCGGCGATTCCGCCACGCAGGAAGGCTGGCTCTACCGCATCGTCCGGCTGGATACGCTGCGCTTTGCCATCAACGCCGCGCCCGATCTGGCCCTGCGCCTGGCCCAGCAGAAGACGGTAAAGGTGCGCTTCAATGAGTTCCCCGGCCAGACGTTTGTTGCTAAAGTGGCCCGCAGCAGCCGCAACTTCGATACGGCCAGCGGAACCATGCGTGTCGAGCTTCAGCTGGAGAACAAAGATCTGTCGATTCCCGCCGGACTGACGGGTACTGCGGCGTTTGATCTGCCGCCCATGGCCGGTACATTCCTTGTCCCCACTAACACGCTTATCGTTCGTGAAGGCAAAACGACGGTCGCAACTGTGGATGGAGGCAAGGTGAAATATGTAGACGTCTCCACGGGCCGCAACTTCGGCCAGTCCGTGGAAGTGACAAGCACTGCTCTGGCCAAGGACAGCAGCGTCATCATCAACCCCAACGCCCTGCTCCGCGCCGGCGACGCCGTGGAAGCCTCACCACTCATCAAGATGGCAGGCGGTAAGTAATCGCGCTGCGCCGCATCGCGGTTTGCAGGTTCCGACATTACATCATTAGGCCGGACTCTTTCTCAGGAAGAAGGAGTCCGGCCTTATTTTTACCGCATTGCTCTCCTTAATTACATCACCATGCCGCCATCCACTGCCAGGGCCTGACCGGTGATATAAGACGCGCCGGGGCTGCAGAGGAATTCCACTGCGGCAGCAATGTCGTCGCCTTCGCCCAGGCGGTTGAGGGGGACTTTGCTGAGGATCTGCTTCTTCAGGTCATCACTGAGGCCTTTGGTCATGTCGGTATCGATAAAACCGGGGCAAACCACGTTGCAGGTAATACCGCGCGAAGCAAACTCACGTGCGATCGACTTGGTGAAGCCGATGAGGCCGGCCTTGCTGGCGGCATAGTTGGCCTGGCCGGCGTTGCCGATAAGCCCTATGACAGACGAAATATTGATAATGCGACCGCTGCGCTGCTTGATCAGCAGGCGGGACACGGGCTTCGTCCAGTGAAACGCGCCCTTCAGATTGGTATCCAGCACGGCGTCCCAGTCATTCTCCGACATGCGGGCAAGCAGAGTGTCGCGCGTGACGCCTGCGTTGTTGACCAGGATATCGACGCGTGTCATGAGTGCCAGGATATCCTCCACGGCCTTCTCCACGGCTTTGCCGTCGGAGACATCGACCGCCACGGGCCAGGCTTCGCGGCCCAGTGCATTAATGGCGTCCACCGTTCCCTGCACGGATTCCACAGACCGGCTGACGCAGGCGACGTCCGCACCCGCCCTGGCAAGGCGCAGCGCGATGGCCTGGCCTATGCCGCGGCTGGCGCCCGTTACAATTGCTTTCTTATTCTCGAGGAGCATCCCGAGTTTCTTAGTAAACGCGGAGCAGCCTTGCCAGCACTAATTTCGGCGATATGCCGGGAACTTCCAAACTCTCAGCGAACCAGGCTTTCCATGGGAGCCAAAGTGCCTGCCGCCAGATGCTCCTGCAACTCCGCCCAGGTGCCGATGCTGATGCAGGGAACGTTAGGGCAGATCTCACGGCAAAGGGTCTGCAGAACATGACCGGAACCAATTTCCACAAACTGCTCCACGCCGCACGAGACGAGATAACGGATACTTTCCTCCCAGCGCAACGTATTGCAGAGCTGGGAGATCAGGGCTTCGCGCACTTCCTGTAGTCGCAGCGCGGGCCGGGCGGACATGCCGGAAATAACGGGGATGGAGGGCATCTGCAGCTCCATGCCGGCAAGAAGATGGTGCATGTGCTCCTGCGCGGGAAGCATCATGGGGCTGTGGCACGCGCCAAGCTTGGGATTACCCAACTGGATCTCTATGCCGCGTTCTTCAGCAATGCGTTGCAGCGTGGCAATGCGGGCGATACTTCCGGCCAGCCCCATTTTGGTGGGGGAAAGATAAGACGAGACGTGCAGGCCTATGCTGATCGCGAGTTCTTTGCCCTGCTGGTAATTCGCCACACGCACCACTGCCACCTGACCGGGCTGGGCGTACGCGCAATCCTGCATGAAAGAGCCGCGCCCCTGGGCAATCTTGAGCCCGGCGTGGAACGAACATGCTCCCGCGGCGGAAAAGGCGGTAATCTCTCCCGCGGAAATACCCGCCGAAGCGGCAAATTCAAAGCCGGGAATGAGATCGCGAATTGCCTCCAGAATAGCCCAGCTGAGCGTAAAGGAGGCGGCCTGACCCACGGAGGGACATGCCAGACGTTCGGCCGGCCCCTCAAAGCACAGCTTGCGCAGCGGTATATTCAACGCGGTTTCGGCTTTATCAAACACCTGCCGCGCTCCCGGACTTTCGACATAGAAATCGTGCCCCATGCCTGGCTGTGCCGAGCACTGGCCGGGGAAAATTATGGCACGTTTCTTCATGGAAAAGGAGTGGGATGGAGAGGCTGCAATAGCGCTAAGGGATATACGCTGCGATAGTGATGTGGAGCCGGAAACCATTAGACGTCACCTGTTCAAGTTCAAGCATTTTTTTCTGTTGACGAGACAAAAAATATGGAAGATGCAAGGACTTGTATCTTAAGATAAGAGTGAAGCAATGCATTCAGCCAATACTCCAGTGTCGGATACTTTGATCACAAACCGAATCGCCCCGCCGCTCATGTCAGTCAGTCACGCGCAGCCCCCTCGGGTATTGTAATGCAGCCACTTACGCATGACGTCCAGTTTGCTTGTCGAAGCACACCTTCGCCACGTTGTGAGACATGTTTCGACCGGCTTTCACACCAGTTTAGCCTCAATCTTAATTTGGATCTCAAAACTTTGTAATCGGGTAACTGGGACAGACCGCTTTCAGCTCACAGCCCGGACAGTCCGGACGCTGCGCTTTGCACCTGCGGCGACCGTGGAAAATCAGCCAGTGGGAGAGCATTGTCCAGTCATGCCTGGGAAAAAGTTTCATCAGCACCTGCTCAATTTTAACAGGATCGATCAGCGTGGTAAGGCCCAGCCGCTGCGAAAGGCGCGCCACATGGGTATCCACCACAACCCCGACATTGATACCAAACGCATTGCCCAGCACCACGTTGGCTGTCTTGCGACCTACCCCTGCCAGCTCAATCAGGTCGTCCATGGTGTTCGGCACTTTGCCGTTGTGTTTGTCCAGAAGGAGCTTGCAGCAGGTCTGTATGTTTTTTGCTTTATTGCGATAGAGACCTATACGCTTTACGTCCTCCATCAGCTCTTCAATACCAACATTAACGTAGTCAGAAGGTGTCTTATATTTTTTAAACAGATCTTTGGTGACAATATTGACCTGAACGTCTGTACATTGCGCGGAAAGCATGGTGGCGATCAGCAGTTCCAGGGGATTGCTGTGCACCAGTTCGCAATGGGCATCGGGGTAAGTCTTCTTCAGAAGCTCTACGAGAGCAGGAATGCGCTCCGGCAGCGGAGCAACCGGGTTTTTAGCTGAGGCCGAAGACGCTGGGACTGCTGCCTTTGTTTTGGCACCGGCAGACTTTGCCCCTGGCGCAGGCTTCGGTTTGTTGGCAGCCTTTCGAAGTACTTTTTTTCCGGAAGAGGGCGAAGATGAAGGAGATGATGAAGACGAAGCGGTCATGATTCGGGGAAGAAGCGCTCACCTAGTATGATATGAAACCGCCCCGGATGCTAAGGGAAGATTCGGATTTTTCCAATCTGTTTAGTGCCAGGTCGTTATGATGTATCTCCTTGGTTCGTCATAATCGCAGGCAGCGTAGATGCACGGTGAGTTACTGCGGTCCCAAAAGGCTGACGCACCACGC
Source organism: Methylacidiphilales bacterium (assembly GCA_041287705.1). Classification (GTDB taxonomy): domain Bacteria; phylum Verrucomicrobiota; class Verrucomicrobiia; order Methylacidiphilales; family UBA1321; genus LW23. Next base: position 10,120 of record JBGGNE010000054.1, read on the forward strand.
TGCTTACCCGCCGTTGGAAAGAGTTTCCAAAGTGCGACGCAGTTGCAGAGCGCGGTCGCGTGTCAGTCGCATCACCCGGTCGTCGCCGACCTGCAGCCACATTGTGCCGTCCATAGCGTAGATGGAGTTCTTCATGAATTCGATTTCGGAGTCGCGGAACTTGATCCACTGGATCTGCGCTGCTTTCAGGGACTCCTTACCGGGTGGCTTGAGCTGGCCCATCAATTCCTTGTAGGCGGCATTAAGCTCCACGTCCCACTTTTCCAGAGCTTTATGGATGACGTCGCGGGACTCGTGAGTGGAACTGGCCTTATCCATCTGGGCGTCGTACCACTTGTCTATAGGGTGCTTTTCATCCCCTTCCGCGCGGGCGGAGCTGACTATGGCAGCCGGTGCGACCACGGAAACGATGGCCAGGGCCCCCGCACCCAGGCAGGCGGCTGAAAGCGCAACACGCAGGCAGGATATCCGCGCGAAGCGGGAGCAGAAATTCTTCATGTAAAGGGGATGATGCGAAAGGTGAAAATAATGGGAACCGCAAGTAATCGGTAATGATCTCCACGCGTCGGGACGAAATAATTGCGCGTTTTTTGTCAACACACCAGCCCGGCGACAAAAATGAGGTAATTTACAAGACCTGCCACGCGCGGTCAGGCCGGACATCGGCCAGGCTGTTGCTGCAGCATCGTTTCCTGACGTACATGATTCCCTTCTCCATCCTCGATCTCTCCCCTATCACCCAGGGCGCCACCGCCCGCGACGCTCTGCGTAACACGCTGGATCTGGCGCGCCATGCCGAAGCGCTGGGCTACCGCCGCTACTGGCTTGCGGAGCATCATAACATGACAGGCATTGCCAGCGCGGCCACATCAGTCGTGATCGGTTATGTCGCGGGCGGTACCAACAGCATACGCGTGGGCGCGGGCGGTATTATGCTGCCGAACCATTCGCCACTGGTGATCGCCGAGCAGTTCGGCACCCTGGCGTCTCTCTACCCCAATCGCATTGATCTTGGCCTGGGCCGCGCCCCTGGCAGTGATATGGCCACGGCTCGCGCCCTGCGCCGCGATCCCGTAACCGCCGCGGACCGGTTTCCCGAGGACGTGGCGGAACTTCAGGACTACCTCGCTTCGGAAGAAGGCGATGGAGAGGCGCGTGCTAACGACGAGAGTGAGGGACCGACCATCCCGGGCTTTCCCGGAATTCGTTTTCACCTGCCCAAGCCGCAACGCACCAACGGCAAGATCCGCGCCATACCGGGCTCGGGAACCGAAGTACCGCTCTGGATCCTGGGCTCCAGCCTCTTCGGGGCGAAACTTGCCGCCGAGATGGGCCTTCCCTTCACTTTCGCCTCGCACTTCGCCCCGGACAATCTTCTGGAAGCGTTTGCGTTATACCGCAGCCGCTTCAAGCCCAGCCGCCAGTTGCAACGCCCCTTTGCCATGATGGCCGTCAACGTCTTCGCCGCCGATACCGACGATGAAGCGCAGCGCCACTTTACCACGCTGCAGCAGCTCTTCATCAACCTGCGCCGCGGCACACCCGGCCAGGTACCGCCGCCTGTCGACGCGATAGAAGACTATGCGCTGCCGGCTGAAATATCCCTGGCCCATCACATGCTGCGATATTCGGCAGTCGGCTCCGCTGAAACGGTAGCCGAACGTCTGCGCGAAATCATGAATGAAACGGATCCGGACGAACTGATGATTACCGGCCACTTCTTCAATCACGCCGCGCGGCTGCGCTCATTTGAAATTGTGGCGCGCGTGCGGGAGATGCTGTAGAGCTGACATAGCACGCCTCGCTGAAACAGTCCCTGCTCAGTCAGACTACTCCGGGTAATCCAGCAGGTATTGCTGAAATTGCTCCGGCTGCGACAGGCCCGTCTTGGTCTTGATGCGCGTGATGTGTTTCAGCAGGGTGTTCAGGGAGATCTTTAGCTCCTCGGAAACCTGGGCGCGTGTTTTGTTTGCGGCCAGCAGCACCATCACTTCCCGTTCGCGCGTGGTCAGGGAGCGCTCGCTGCGGGTTTCTCGCTCCAAAGGCTGCGGGGCGAAGGTGGGACTGACGAACGTGCGGCCTTCCATCACCTCATGCAGTGCATGTGCAATCGTTTCGATCGGCACATCCTTCTCAATAAAGCCGTCGGCGTCCAGGCGCATGGCCTCGTTGAACGTATTTTCGTCCGCGGCTGTGGTGATGATGATGACGCGCGGGGCGGGCACCTGCTTCTTCAGTTCGCGCAGGATATCGAAGCCGTGCATGCCAGGCATCTGCAGATCCAGCAGCACCAGATCGGGCGTGAGACGAAGGCACATGTCCAGGGCATCACGACCATCGGCGGCCTCACCAATGATGATGAAGTCTGGATGATGCAGCAGATAGTGCCCGAGGAGGTGGCGAAACAGTCTTTGATCCTCACATATCACGACGCGGAATTTAGGAGTGGGAGAAGCCATAGTGCGTGCGCCAGTGTAGCGAGAGGTGAGTTAGCAAGAAAAGAGCGATCTGTTAGCAAATCAGGAAAGTGTCTGTGAATCGAGCAGTATAAAATAGAAGCAATGAGCGAGGCTAATGGCAATTATTTTATGCACCATGTTGCTCTGCTGTCCGCGCTAAGCGCTTGAAGCCGAAGGATCCACGTGCGCAGATTGTGCCGGGTCCGGCCTGATTCGTCTAGCTGGTATTGCGGGTGAAATGTTTATTGATTAAAGAGCTCGCGCCGCAGGGTTAAAATAAAGCTGGTTCAGTTTCACAACGAATGACTTAGCTCAGATTGCAGGAAAGCTGCGCCAAGCCTCAGGATAGTTTAGATTATAAAGAAAACCAGCCTTCAGAGTGACACTGGAACCTTTTTCAGAACATTTGTGAGCCGATGACTTTTCACTTCGCCACCTCTGCCTTTGCGCACAAGCCCAAAGCCGTGGAGCAGGCTTTGCCATCGCCCCAGCTTTCAGGCTTGGAGTTCCGCCCTGGTATCCGCTATGATTCCCACCCTACCAGCCGGCAACATGACGCCGGCCCTCGTTTGATATGAACTCCGCCGACTCCGCATTCGCAACCGCTTCCGCCACGAACCCCACCACGACGCCTGCCAGCATCCTCGACGAGCTGGAATGGCGCGGCCTGATCTTTGACTGCACGCATCGCGATGAACTGGCCAGGCGCCTCGCCGCCGGCCCTGTCACCCTATATTGCGGGTTCGATCCCACCGCGGACAGCCTCCACGTCGGCAGTCTGGTGCCCCTGCTGGCGCTGCGCCGGTTTCAGAACGCCGGGCACGTGCCGCTGGCGCTGGCCGGCGGAGCCACGGGCCGCATTGGCGATCCCTCGGGCCGCTCCTCAGAGCGCCAGTTGCTGACACCAGAGATTCTCAGCCACTACGTTGCGTGTATCAAGAATCAGCTGGTGCGTCTGCTGGATTTTTCCACGGATATCCCCAACACTGCGCGCCTGCTGGATAACGCGGACTGGATCGCGCCTGTCTCCTTCCTGGACTTCCTGCGCGACATCGGCAAGCACTTCACCGTCAACCACATGATGGCGAAGGAGAGCGTCCGCGCCCGCATGGAAGACCGCGATGCCGGCCTCAGCTTCACCGAATTCAGCTACATGCTGATTCAGGCCGCCGACTTCCTGCACCTGCACCGCGAATTCGGCTGCGAACTGCAGTTGGGCGGCAGCGATCAGTGGGGCAACATTACCGCAGGTCTGGATCTGTGCCGCAAGAAGGCCGGCAAGGACGTGTACGGCCTCACCCTGCCGCTCATCACCACTGCGGACGGCAGCAAGTTCGGCAAGAGCGCGGGCAACGCCGTATGGATGGATGCCAACAAAACAAGCGTCTACAAATTCTACCAGTTCTGGATTCGCACCGATGACCGCGACGTAGTGCGTTTCCTCAAGTTCTTCACGTTCTTCACGCGCGAGGAGATTGAAGAACTGGCCGCCAGACACGAGGCAAATCCCGGCGCCCGCGAAGCGCACAAGGCGCTTGCCACATCCGTTACTACGCTGGTGCACGGCGCACAGGAAGCGCACGAAGCGGAACTGGCCAGCAAAGTTCTCTTTGGCGGCGTTCTGGACGAGCTTTCAGAGCGCTCCATGGCGGATCTGACCGGCGAAGTCCCCTGCATCCAGATGGAAGCCTCGCGTTTCTCCGCAGCCTCTGCGACTGAAGGCCAGCCAGCCGGTATTTCCCTTATCGATCTGCTGGTGGAAACCAAACTATGCCCCAGCAAAGGCCAGGCGCGTAAAGACATTCAGGGCAACGGTATCTACATCAATAACGTGCGGGATAACAATCCCGCCCGAGTAGTAGGCGCAGACGCGCTGTTCTTTGGCCAATACCTGTTGCTGCGCAAAGGCAAAAGCAACTACGCCATGATCAAAACGACGAAATAGCGCAGCAACGTCCCCGGCACCAGAGGGTGCTGGGGATAGACGCGGCAGCGCGGCACCTTTTACAGCGCCTTCAGCTTCTTCTCCAGGATATCGCCCACGGTTTGCGGGTTGGCCTGGCCTTTGCTGAGCTTCATGACTTGTCCCTTGAGTGCGTTGAGGGCGGAAACCTTGCCGGATTTATAATCGGCAACGCTCTTGGCGCTGGAGGGGTTGGAGATGGCAGCGTCGCACCAGGCTTCAAGCTGGGCGGTATCCGAAACCTGCACGAAACCACGGGCCTTGATGATCTCCGCAGGCGCCAGATTCTCGTTCACCATGATGCCGAAAACTTCCTTGGCCTGCCTGGAGTTGATTTTACCTTCGGTCAGCTCGTTGGCCAGTTCGCCGAACCAGTTGGCCGGCAATGTAATGGCAGTGAGATCGGAACCGATCGCCAGATAATCGTTGAGCAGGAAGTTGGCAACGAGCGCCTTGTCCTTCGCTGGGCCTGCGGCTTTCTCAAAGTAATCGGCAAGGGCCACTTCGGACGAGAGGACGCTGGCCTGATAATCGCTGATGCCAAAGTCTTTGGCCAGACGCGCTTTCTTGGCGGAGGGAAGCTCCGGCATCAGCGCTTCAGCTTCGGTTTTGAGGCCGAGGCTGGTATTGAGCGGCAGCAGATCGGGCTCGGGGAAGTAGCGGTAATCGTGAGCCTGTTCCTTCAGGCGCATGACGTTGGTCTTGCCGGCAACATCGTCCCAGCGGAGCGTGCACTGCACAATCTTCTTACCTTCTTCGATGTCCTGGATCTGACGCTCAATCTCGTATTTGAGTGAGCGGCGCACAGCACTGATAGAGTTCAGGTTCTTGACTTCGCACTTGGTGCCGAACTCCTTCTGCCCCCGGGGACGGACGGAGACGTTGACGTCGCAACGCATCTGACCTTTTTCCATGTCGGCGTCGCTGACGTTGCCGTAGATCAGAATCTGCTTGAGCGCGGTAAGGTACGCAAACGCCTCCTCGGGCGTGCGCATGTCGGCTTCGCTCACGATCTCCATGAGCGGCGTGCCTGCGCGATTGAAATCGATGCCGCTTTGCCCTTCGCTGTGCTGACTTTTGGCGACGTCTTCTTCCAGGTGAATGCGCGTAAGGCCAATCTTCTTGTCCACTACCGTTGTTTCCAGCTTCTGCGCATCCTTGGGATAGGCCAGCAGATTCAGGGTAACGGCGCCGCCCTGGCACAGCGGTTCGTCGTACTGACTGATCTGGTAGTTCTTCGGCATGTCCGGGTAGAAGTAGTTCTTGCGATCGAACTTGCAGCGTGTGGCGATGTTGCACTCCAGCATCAGGCCGGTAAGAATCGTTTTGACTACGGCGTCGTGATTCGGCGTCGGCATCACCCCCGGCATGCCCAGGCAGATGGGGCACACATGCGTATTGGGGAGGCCGCCGTACTTATTCACACATCCACAGAACATCTTCGTGTTCGTCCTGAGCTGGACGTGCACTTCCAGGCCGATGACAGCTTCGTATTCCATAACGCTATGCTAAGAGAAAATGATAAAGAAAAGAGATGAAAAACGGGCGAACTCATACAGACACTATGGAGTTACCAGCCAGCGGCAGCCCATAACGTCCTGTTAGTCCATAGACAGCACTACAGAGGAGGCAGTTCCGTATGCCACGTGGTGCTCTGCTCATATGCACGCGCCACACGCAGGATCGTTTCTTCGCCCCAGTTCGGCCCGATGATCTGCAGGCCGATCGGAAGCTTAGGCACATCCGCAGTCGGTTCCGTAAAACCGCACGGCAGCGAAATGCCGCACACGCCGGCCAGATTCACGGCAATCGTAAAGATATCCGCCAGATACATCTGCAGCGGGCTGGCTGTACGTTCGCCTGCCTTGAACGCCGCGGTGGGAGATGTAGGAGTCAGAATTGCGTCCACCTTTTGGAACGCCTTCGTAAAGTCCTGGCGAATAAGCTCCTGAACTTTCTGGGCGTGCTTGTAGTATGCGTCGGCATAGCCGCTGCTTAGCACATAAGTACCCAGAATAATGCGGCGCTTAACCTCGGGCCCAAACCCTTCGGCGCGAGTGTGCCGATACATTTCCAGCACCTGATTTACCTTCTCCTTTTCTCCGTTCACCAGGATAGAGGCGGGGAACTCTTTCGCGGTGCGGTGACCATACCGAACGCCATCGAAGCGCGCCAGATTGGCCGAAGCCTCCGCCGTTGCGATGATATAGTAAACAGCTACGGCATGCTCGGTATGCGGCAGGGAAATCTCCACGATTTCCGCTCCCAGCTCTTTGTACTTCTCAATGGCCGCTTTTACCGCCGCGTTTACCTGTGGGTCGATACCTTCGATAAAGTATTCTTTGGGAACGCCAAGGCGCATGCCCTTTACGCCGCAATCCAGGCGGGCAGTGTAATCCGGCACCGTCTCACGGGAGCTCGTGTTATCCAGGGAGTCGTGACCGCTCAGCACGTTCATCAGCAGTGCCGCATCCGATACCGTCTTGGTAAACGGCCCGATCTGATCCAGCGAAGATGCAAATGCCACCAGTCCGTATCGGGATACACGGCCGTACGTCGGCTTCAGACCCACGCAACCGCAGAGCGCGGCAGGCTGGCGGATCGAGCCGCCAGTATCGGAGCCGAGCGCTGCAAACGCGGTATGCGCGCCCACCGCCGCCGCGGATCCACCGGAGGAACCGCCCGGAATGTGCTCCAGCGACCAGGGATTGCGCGTGCTGCCCCAGCTCGAATTCTCCGTGCTGGACCCCATGGCAAACTCATCCATGTTCGTGCGTCCCAGCAAAATGGCACCGGCATCGCGCAGCTTCGTAATTGCCGTGGCGTCGTACGGCGCGATATAGCCTTTCAGGATCCTGGATGCGCACGTACAGGGATCCCCCTTCACGTTCAGCACGTCCTTGATGGCGATCGGCACGCCACCGAGGGGCTTGCTGATGTCGGCGTTCTTAGCAGCTTCGCGCGCGGCGTCCGCGTCCAGATGAAGGTAGGCCTTCACCTGCGGGTCTACAGCTTCAATGCGCGCTACCAGGGCATCGACGACTTCGAGCGGGGTTATTTCCTTGGTTACCAACTGCTTGCGCAGTTCCGTGATGGAAGAGTGTATCAGCTTCATCATCATTCAACCATCCTGGGGACAATAAAGAGGTTATCCGACTGCGAAGGCGAATTGGCCAGCGCCGCCTCAGCACTGATGCTGGGCTTGAGATCATCACTGCGCAGATTATTACTCGTTGGTGCAGAAGCTGTTATCGCCTCCACGCTGGAGACATCGACCTGCTGGAGCTGGGCTACATAGCCCAGAATATCCGTGAGCTGCTTCTGGAATGTCGCAATCTCCTCATCGCTCAGCTGCAAGCGCGCGAGATCGGCAACATATTTGACATCAATGCCTTGCGAAGACATGGGTAAGATAGAGATAGAAAGGAAGGTCGAAGCCGCCCGGGCATTCGGAAACGGTGATTAAACCAAGGTTGCAGGGAGAGGGACAAGCTTTTTATGGCCGGCAGTAATTCAGGAATCGTCGCCAGCCTTGAAGATCAGCACAGGTGGCGGAGCCTGAATCGTCGGCGCAATGGATCTGTCGACTATATAGCGCAGGTAAGTGCGACTCTTTGGACTGCCCGGAAGCTCCTGCTGATATTCCAGCGCGGTGCCGGGAACGGTGATAAAGGCAGCTCGCGTCTCCGCGGTCAAAAAGTCGTTCAGGCTGACTGGCATCCGGCCGGGATGCCTTGCGCGCCACAAACCAAAATCCAGCAGGGCCAGCCGGATATTGTGGAACATCGCAAAGGAAGTGCCATAGGTGAGTGATGCGTTGAGTCTGAACGGAGAAGTTTTGGCCTGTTGGGGAAGACTAATACCCGGCTGTCCATACTGCGCGGCCAGTTGAGCCTCGTAAACAGCCAGCTCTTTAATGGCATCGCGCATGTCTACCAGCAAATACTGAAAAGGAAGCACGCAGCGTATGTTGAAGATCTGGATAATGTCGCGGGGCTTGGCCCACATTCTGTGTGTCATGTCCCAAAACAATCGGCCATCATACTTTCTGTAACTGGCTGACAAGGAAATCAGATTACGCATTTGCTGGCGCATCATTCCGCGGGCACTGCGTCGAACGTCATCGGCCGTAACTGTCAAAGCCATGGCGCGAAGATTAACGAAATGCTCTTGCTGAAGCAGTCCGACGCGCATCAGCAGAGCCAGAGTCTGCAGATGCGCCAGACTCAGCGAGCACTTCTGCTCCATCGGCAGCGCAGGGCGGCGCATGATTTCCAGGCAGGCATCCTGAGCCAAGTCTGGCCGGTATATCAGAATGAACACGATGATGTGTAAATTCAGGGCATCATCCGTCACATAGCGCTCCGCGCTTTCAATATCCGGACCATCCATGGCAAGCAACTGCCGCCACAGCAGTGCGACGCGATACCCATATGTTTTTGGCAGCAGAACTTCTCCATTCACCATCTTGCCATTGTAAGACCAGTTGCGAACGCGCGATCCGAGAATGGAGAGAGCGGTTCGAGCAGGCTGCTCTACGGCAACAATATCCTGATTGGTGCTGAAACCTCGGGAAGAACTGATCGGGTCTATATCAGGCGGAGACTGCATGTTCAGGATGGGCTCGTAGAAACTAAGAGTGGCCACTCGTATGCCAAACAGACACAGCCTGGCAGAAACATGCCGCACTACAGGGTGAGCTTCCCGTTCTGCCCGCCAGCGCCGGGAGAGAGCTTCTGTCTCTTCATTTCTGGTAGTGGAATATCCAGCAGCACGAAGCTCTGAAACCGTACCGTCCCACATCCAAACGCAGCACTGGCCAAACAGCAGCCACGTCAGGATGCCCAGCAGCACCACCATTGCCATGGAGCCGAGCACCCATACGTCCCATCGCTGATGCCAGCGGTCGCCACGGCTGGCAGTCCGGGCTGCGGATGGGGAGGATGATGGGGAATTCATAACGTCGATTTCAGTATGCGAGGGCTATGCAAATACCTTTGAATACACGCTTGTCAGCAGCTGCTGGAATATCACTTCTGAACATCCTTACCCAGACAGACTACGATAAAAGGCCCGAGATCCAACAGTGGCGCAACAGCCGGATCCACGACACAGCGCACGCAGGTACGGTGATATATCGTGCCGGACATTTCATCGTGGTACTCCAGCTTTACTCCTTCAACAGGTATGAAGGCCGCACGAGTTTCCTCATCCAGAAAGTCATCCAGAGAGGCGGGAAGGCGGCCGGGATGCCTTGCGCGCCACAGAGCGAAAGAGAGAATAGCCAGCCGCATATTATGGGTCATGGCATATTGAGAACCATTACTGAAAGATCTGCTCATTTCCCGCGGCGCGTCGTTGATCAGCCGGGGTTGACTGATGCCTGGCTGTCCGGTCTGCGAGGCGAGCTGCTGCTCATAGGCCGCCATGTCTTTCAGAGCCGCCCGCATTTCCAACAGCCCCAATTCTTGCGGAAGCAGAGCGCGCAGGGTGCCCAGGCTGAAAAGAGTGCCTGGTTCACTCGGTTTGGCCCAGATTCCGGACATCATGGTGAAAAGATAGGTTCTGTTCCCATACTTCCGATAACCGTCTGCATTCAACATGAGCATGACAATTTCGTGTCGCAGGTCTTCGCGAGTACGGCGGCGTACATCATCCGCTGTAGTAGCCTTCATTGCCATGGCGTGAAGCTCTGCGCAATGGTGCTCCTGAAAAAGCCCGGTGCGCATCAGCAAAGCTAATATTTGCAAATGCATGCTGCTTACCGCAGGGTTCTGCTCAAGGGACAA
>JBGGNE010000055.1:0-27534 GCA_041287705.1 Methylacidiphilales bacterium
TAATCTATGGTTCTTCGATATTTCGTGATCTGCCTTTTCTTCACCATCGCATTCGTGGTTGGGATCGCAGGTCTCCGTGGACATAAGAGCCCCGGGCGTCCCTTCGAGTTCCTGACTGACATGGATCGTCAGCAAAAGGTGAAATACCAGACCCATAGCGAATTCTTCGCCGATGGTCGCGCTGCCCGTATGCCCGTCCCTGGCACCCTCGCCATCGAAATGCCTGCCCGCGAAACCTACTTCACCAGCGGCAAACTGGGCCAGAACTGGGGCGCAGGTTTTCCGGACAAAAACGATCTGACTGGGCAGCCCTTCCAGATCACACGGCAGGACCTTCTGCGCGGTCAGGAGCGTTACCTCATCTATTGCAAGCCCTGCCACGGTACCCTGGGTGACGCCAACGGCTTCACCTCCAAGTTTGGTCTTCAGGGCATCGCCAACCTGCACCAGGAAAAGTTCGTCAAGATGGATGAAGGCGAAATCTTCAACACCATCACTCACGGAAAGGGCCTGATGCAGAGCTACGGCGCCAGCATCTCTATCGAAGACCGCTGGAAAATCATCGCTTATGTCCGTGTGCTGCAGCGCAGCCAGAACGCCCGTATCCAGGATGTGCCCGAAAGCCAGCGAGGTTCTCTAAAGCCCGCCGGCGCCGCCCCTGCTCCAGCACCAGCACCCGCTCCGGCCGCCTCCGCGACACCCGCCGTTCCTTCTACCTCTGTTTCATTCGTCCCATGAGCCACCACAAACCCACACTTCCGACAGCAGAACGTGTTACTGGCACAGGACCACTGCGTCTGGGCCTCCTGGTGACAGGCGGCGCCCTTCTGCTCATCAGCCTGGTGCTCTTCTTCGTGACGGGTAACAGCAAGCAGGTCGCTTTCTCGTACCTGTTCGCCTATATCTACTTCTTCACCATCGTGGGCGGCGCGTTCTTCTGGACCGTTCTGCACCATGCCGTGGATGCCGACTGGTCCGTGGTGGTTCGCCGCCAGCTGGAAAACATTATCTCCTCATGGTGGATGCTGATTCTGCTGTTCATCCCGCTGATTCTTCTTCGCGAGAACCTCTGGCTCTGGATGGTTAATCGTGAAACGGATCCCGTCGTCACCCTGAAGTCTCCTTACCTGACGCTTTGGTTTGCCGGTCTGCGCGCCTTCCTGATCCTGTTTCTGCCCTTCCTGTGGGCCTATTACCTTCGCCGCAACTCAATGGAGCAGGATAAAACAGGTCACCCCGCTTTTACGATCCGCAACCGTTACCTCTCCATCAGCGGTATCCCGGTCATTGCACTCGCCATCAGCTTCGCGGCATTCGACTGGCTCATGGGCCTGGATTACCACTGGTACTCCACCATGTACGGTGTCTACATCTTCGCCGGCTCGGTCCAGAGCAGCATTGCAACGCTCATCATCACGTGCTTCATCCTGAAGCGGCTCGGTTACCTCAGGCAGGTCAATTCCGAACACTTTCACGTGATGGGTAAGTATCTGCTGGCCTTCACGATCTTCTGGGCCTATGTCTCCTTCGCCCAGTATATGCTGATCTGGTACGCCAACATTCCCGAAGAAACCAACTGGTTTGTAAAGCGCAACAACGGCCTCTGGACTTACGTTGCCATGCTGCTGACCACTGGCCACTTCATACTCCCCTTCATCTTCCTGCTACCCCAGTGGCTAAAGCAGAATTCGCTGACGCTCTCCATGATCGCGGCGTGGATCCTGCTGATGCACGCAGTGGATCTTTACTGGAACGTACTGCCTAACTTCCACGCAGATATCTCTCCAAGCATTTTCGACTTCACCTTCTTCTTTGGCATCGGCAGCCTGGTTCTGTCCCAGGTCATCGCCAGCATAGGTGAAAGCAATACCATCCCCATCCGTGATCCCCGGATTTTCGAAAGCATGAAACTGAAGAATTGATCATGACTAAAACTCAATTCACTCCGGGGAAGCTGTATCTGATCGTAGGCTCGATCCTCGGTCTGACCCTTCTCTTCCCTTTCGCCAGCTTCCTGCTGGTCAGCGGCCCCAAGGCTGATGATATCGAAATCGAGCGCGCCAAGAACCGCTGGAAGGTTCATGCCGAGCTGAACGAAGCCGACAAAAAGCTGGCTGACAACACCGGCTGGGTAGATGAGAAAGCGGGTATCGTCCGCATACCTCTGGCCCGCGCCTTTGAGCTGGAGCTTCCCCTGCTGGCCGCAAGCAAGCCCCGGCCCGGCGCTCCGCTGGTCGCTCCTCAACCGGCGCCAGCTCAGCCGACCACGCAGCCCGCCCCTGGAGCTGCCGCTCCAGCCAACGCTACATCGCCAGGGCCCACGCCACCTGCTCCACAAAGCCAGTCTTCCAGCGGCGCTCAATCTACCGGCAATCCTAAGCCGGCTCCCAAACCAGCGCCGGCCCCGGCACCGGCCCCCACAGCTCCCGCGCCTAAACCCTAACCTTCCCTGACCCATGCTACTGCCAACCGTCGTTATATCTGGCGTGATGATCCTGATGAGTGCCAGCGCCCTTGCTGCACTCTATTGGGCCACGCAGGACGGACAGTTCATGAACCTGGAAAAGGGTGCTGAATCCATTTTCGACAAGGATGAGCCCATCGGCAAGTGCACCGACGCTTTCCCTGGTACCTCCTCCTCCGCAACATCTTTCACTAACAACGGCAAGTAGAACCTCATGAGCGCAATTGGTACAGAAACCACACTGGGTCAAGAGTATAGTACGGCAGTACCGCACTATCGCATAGAGGACGCAGCGGAGCGTTCGGAGCTGGATGCTTCGACACGATTCCCTGTCCTGCTCTATTTGGGCTCCGGTCTGTTCTGGCTGCTGGTCGGCACGGTCTTCGCCCTCATCGCATCCTTCAAGCTGCATAACCCGCAGTTGTTTGACGGCGGTACACTGAGCTGGCTGGCATGGCCCCGCGTCCGCACGGCCCACTTGAACGCCGTTATTTACGGCTGGGCATCCACCGCGGGCATCGGCGTTGGTATCTGGCTGATTGCCCGCCTGTGCCGCACCCCGCTGCGCTACCCGGCCATCGTTATTGTCGCCGGTATTTTCTGGAACATCGGTGTGGCAATCGGCATTACGGCCATTCTGGCTGGGCAGTCTACCGGTGTGGAATGGCTTGAGTTCCCCCCGTATGTCGCCGCGATTCTCTTTTTCTCGTACATCCTGATCTCGATCTGGACGGTGCTGATGTTCTACTACCGCGAACCCGGCCACATCTACGTTTCCCAGTGGTACCTTCTCGCCGCCTTTATCTGGTTTCCCTGGCTCTACGCAACAACCTACCTGCTGATCTTTGCCTATCCCGTCCAGGGTGTACTGCAGGCGATCACCAACTGGTGGTACGGCCATAACGTCCTGGGCCTCTGGTTCACGCCAATCGGTCTGGCCAGCGCCTACTATTTCATCCCGAAGGTCATTGGTCGCCCTGTATACAGCTACTATCTATCCGCTCTGGGCTTCTGGACGCTCGCTTTCTTTTACGCCTGGAACGGCGGTCATCACCTGATTGGCGGCCCGATTCCCCTGTGGATTCAGACCGTCAGCATCGTGGCCAGCGTCATGATGATCATCCCTGTCTCGGTCGTGGCGATCAACCACCACCTGACCATGACCGGTAACTTCCATTACCTGATCACCAGCCCCACGCTGCGCTTCACGGTATTCGGTGCCATGTCCTACACCCTGGTCAGCCTGCAGGGTATGTCGATGGCGATTCCTTCGTTGAATTACATTACCCACTTTACGCACTATACCATAGGTCACTCCCATCTGGGGCTCTACTCCTTCTATACATCGATCATCTTCGGTGCGATGTATTATATTGTGCCTCGCCTGACCGAGTGCGAATGGCCTTCCGCCAACCTGATCAAGCTGCACTTCTGGTGTGTTTTCTACGGATCTGCTCTGATGTTCGTTTGCCTTAGCATTGGCGGCATCACCCAGGGCACCATGTGGCTGACCAAGAGCGGCGAACTTCCCGCATTCCAGTTCATCGACACGGTCCAGTCCACCATTCCTTACCTCATCGGCCGCTCCGTGGCCGGCACGATCCTGGCAATCGGCCACGTTGTGTTCGCCTATCACTTTGGTCTTATGATCCTCCGCATGGGTCAGCGCACCGGCCAACCGACCCTCTTTATCGAACCTGCCAAAGCCTGAGCCTGAGCTCTCCATGAACAGACTGCCCACACTTTTCCTAGGCTTCTTTCTCACCTTCCTTTCGGCGTGGCTGGGTTTGATTCTAATCCCCACGTTCCAGATCGGCGCCCTTAAGCCCGAGGTAACAGAAGACGGTGGATACTCACCGCCATCCCCCGCTGGCAGCGCCATCGCAGGTGAATCCGTCTATGCCGCCAACGGCTGCGTTCTCTGCCACACCCAGCAGGTCCGCAACAAGATTGACACCGCGGACGGCCAGTACGGCTGGGGCCGTCAGACTGTGGCCCGCGATTATATCGCTCAGCGCCGCGTATTCCTCGGCACGATGCGTACCGGCCCCGATCTGGCCAGCACTGGCGCCAGCAAGAGCGATCCCGCCTGGCACCATCTGCATCTCTACAATCCCCAGCACTTCGCTACCGGATCGCTGATGCCTTCCTTCCGTTACCTCTACAAGACGCAAAAGATCCTGGGTCAACGTGCCGCGAACGCGTTGGACGTCGCCCGCCTGCCTGAGGCTGATCGCCCGCCTGCCGGCTACGAAATCGTCCCCACCCGCGACGCTCAGGATCTAGTCGCCTATCTTATTTCGCTCAATCGCAGCTACAGCCTTAAAGAGGTCAAAGAATAGTGAAACCGGAAACACCCCTCCCCGAGAAAGACACCCCCGCCATCGGGGTGGATCCCTCACTCGAACACCACGACGAGGCGAAACACACGTATACCGCCGACTATTCGGAAGGGATCGATGTTAACCGCGTGCATGGCGCTATTTTGCGCGAAAAGAGCGACCCGCAGGATGGTCAGGAGCCTATCCCCCTCTGGATCATTGCCATTTGTCTGGCTGTGATGATGTGGGGTGGCTACTACCTGGGTAAGAACACCGCGAATTTCCGCTCTGACGTCTTTGACACACATGCTGCTCAGGTTGGCGGCCCGGTTACCACCGGACCGAATGCCACTGCTGACACAAAGGCCGAAGGTACAGCACCCGCTTCTCCCGAGAAGCAGCTTGAAGACATGATCAAGGAAGGCAAGAGCGCCTACGGCAGCATCTGCGCTTCGTGCCACCAGGCAGGCGGAGGCGGCCAGGCCGGCCAGTATCCTCCCCTGGCAGGTTCTGAATGGGTGCTGGGCGACAAGCACGTGCTGGTTCCTATCGTTCTGCATGGTCTTCACGGTCCCATAACAGTTGCAGGTGCCACCTACAACAACAACATGCAGGCCTGGGGTGCCACCATTAAGGATAAGAAGATGGCCGCAATCCTCACCTACATTCGTAACTCCTGGGGCAACAAGGCTGACATAGTTACCGCCGACGATGTTAAGGCGTTGCGCGAGCACTTTAAGGATCGTAAGGTTCAGTGGACCGAAGAAGAGTTGAAGGCCCTGAAAGCCAACCCTCCCAAGTAATATCAGGAGTGCAAAGCGCTCTGTTGAACTCGTACGAGGCGTGCAAGGCGATGACCCGCCGGCACGCCCGTACTTTTTATTTCGCCTCGCATACACTGCCGGCAATCAAGCGCCGCGATGCCTATGCCGTCTACGCGTTCTGCCGGTATGTGGATGACGAGATTGATGCCGCTCCAGATCTGTCCACCGCGAAGGTAAAGCTGGACGCGCTTCGCGATTTCATTCGCACAATTTTCCCCCAGAGTGAGGGGACATTCGCCAATCAGGCCGCACTGGAAAGAGCCGCTACGAAGCATCCCTGGCTCACTGCCTTTCTTCACACGGTGGAGACGCGCCGCATACCTCTCCAGTATTTTCTGGATCTGGTACGCGGGGTGGAGATGGATCTGGGTCCGGTGCGTCTCCAGACATGGGAGGAGCTCAATACTTACTGCTACCACGTAGCATCAGTCGTCGGTTTGATTATGGTTCATGTAGTGACGGAGCCTCGCCCTGATTTGCTGGAGCCTGCCGCTGATCTTGGCCGTGCCATGCAGCTCACCAACATCCTGCGCGACATCCGTGAGGACTGGGAGCGAGACCGCATTTATATTCCCGCCACGGAGCTCGCGGACTTCGGCCTCAGTGAGAAAGACATTGTCGCGCATGGCAATGACAACATGCCGCGCTTTCGCGAGATGATGCAGTTTAATATCCGTCGCGCCCGCGACTACTACGCAAAATCTGAACAGGGCATCCAGCAGCTGCCCCGTGACGGCTCCCAGCTGACGGTTTGGCTGATGCGCACCATTTATGGTGCAATTCTTGAGGAAATCGAACGTATGGAGTATAACGTTTTTGCGAAACGGGCAGTGGTACCCATGCGCCGTAAGCTCGCTCTCGCCCTTATCACAACGGGCCGCTATGTATGGGGAATGCGCTAAAGGTGTTTATCTATACACATTGACAATCGATACATCATACTATTCCTCACAGGTCGCTCATATTTCTGCGATGCAACATCATATATTCGGCTTTTGACTATTGCATCTAAGAACTGAATCTGTCCAATATAACTCCCATGCGCCGTTTACATGTTCTTCTTTCCCTCTGTATAATGACTTTGCTGGCCGGTTGCGCATCGGTAAGTGTCAAAAATGTGCATAAAGCAAAGCACGGTGGAAAAGAGAAGCCGGATTGCATTTATGTTGCGGATTTTGATCTGAACTCCGGAGACTGGCGCGTTGATCGCGAAGGTCCCAAGCTCCAGGCGTTCAAGGAAGATCTGAACCGCACAGTCACCGCAGCAATTACGGAGCGGCTCAACAAGAATATCACTCGCGCCGTGCATCTGCGTCCAGGACAGACAATGGAGCGCCACGGCTGGCTGATCACCGGAAAGTTTGTTCGTGTTTATCAGGGCAGCCGCGCACTGCGCATGGTTGTCGGCCTGGGAGCAGGCGGCACCAAGCTGGAAACGCAAATCACCATACGGGATCTTTCCCGCGAAGGCTCGCCGGTTGTGCTCTCGACGATGACTACAGGCGGGAGCAATGCCGAACCCGGCGCCATCTTTAACACTGACCCGGTCAGCGCCGCCGCTACCTTTGTGCTGAATTCGGGACGCGGACTCTCTGAGGATGCTGTAAGAACAGCTCGAATGATTGTGGCGCTTGTTTCGCAGTATGGAGCGGAAAACGGCTGGATCGATCCCTCTGTAGCTATGGCGCCGAAGCATGAAGGGCGCTTCACTTCGTCGCCACCGGCGGAGACTCCCTCCCACAACACCAAGGCAGGCCACCGTTGAGCACTCCCGAGCACGCTAAGGTCTACTACACGGCGCTGGATCTCGAAACCATCCGCGTGACGTTCCCAAACGTGCTTGTCGAGCAGCGCCATCACTCGCATGGCTTTGAAGTGGCGCTGATGGTTCCGCCTCCCATTGCGCCGGCCGTTGCCCGATTTCTGCGTGACTCCCCCGCGTACCGGCTGGACCATGCCACCAATGTCACCGGCACGGATTACCTGGAACTGCCGGCTCCCGCTGCGCTTGCTCCCACTGCCGCAACACCTGTAAAGCCTGTAGCAACATCCGATGCGGCGCCGGCATCTCCAGTGCCAGCATCCGAGCCGACGGCTGGTTCCGAATCCGGAGCACCAGCGGACCGGCCTGCCGAGCCATTCCGTGGCTTTGAGGTGACTTACCATCTGGGATCCGTCGTGCGAAAGTTGTCGCAGCCCATCCTTCTGATACAGCGGGCTGCGGATCGGGTCAATCCACGTGTCACCTCCCTTACGTCCGTCTATCGCGGGGCCGAGCTTCAGGAGCGCGAAATCCTGGATCTCTTCGGCGTGCAGTTTGATGGCCACCCCGATCCGCGCCGCCTGCTCATGTGGGAGGAATTTACCGAATATCCCATGCGGCGCGACTACGTGCCGCCTTCCGACTACGAATGGGAACCTACACCGCACGGCCAGTTGCTCGAGAAGTTGAAGCCCGGCGAAGGGACTGCTATGGTCCCTGCTTCTACACCTTCCCCTATAGCAATATCCACGACGGCAGGCACTGCATCAAAGCCTGGCAGCCATCAGGTTTACTCCGGATCCGATTTGCAGAGCTCGCTGATGGAGATTGCGCTGGGGCCGCAACATCCCAGCACGCACGGCGTGTTTCGTATGGACGTTACGCTGGATGGGGAAACAGTTGTGCGGCTTAAGCCGGTGTTTGGCTATCTGCATCGCAATCACGAGAAGCTTGCTGAAAACCTTACGTGGCTCAGTTCCATCCCCTATACGGACCGGCTGGACTACTTCTGCTCGCTTACCAACAACTGGGCCTACGTCTCAGCAGTAGAAAAACTGGCCGGTATGGCCGTGCCGGAGCGTGCCGAGCACATCCGCGTCATTATGGCAGAACTGACGCGTCTGGTAAATCACGTGGCGCTTGTCGGGTTTCTGCTCAACGACCTGGGCGCGATTGGCACACCGCTGCTCTATGCTCTGCGCGAGCGTGAGCACATTCTCGATTTGTTCGAGCAGGCCACGGGCGCCCGCATGATGTGCAACTTCTTCCGCTTTGGAGGCTGCCGTACGGATCTCCCCGCCGGCTGGCTTGATCGCACGCGCCAGCTCGTCGGCCGCTTCCCTCGCTTCCTGGATGAATTTGAAAAGCTGCTGACCGAGAACGAAATCGTGCGCACCCGTACGCAGCGCATCGGCATTCTGCACCGCGACGACGCCATCAACGCCTCCATCACCGGCCCGTGCCTGCGCGCCAGCGGCGTCGATTACGACCTTCGCAAGGTGGATAATTACGGCATTTACTCGCGCTTTAACTTCCGCGTACCGCTGGGCGAGGTAGGCGACTGCTACGATCGCTTCATGCTGCGCCTGCTGGAGATGAGGGAATCGCTTGCCATCCTGAATCAGGTCCTGGCTGCCATCCCGGAAGGCCCGGTAGCTCCGCCCGGGAACAAGATGCGCAACTTCAAGGTGCCCGCCGGCGAAATCTACAGCCGTATCGAGTCCCCCAAAGGTGAACTCGGCTTCCACCTCATCAGTGACGGCACTCTCAAACCTTACCGCTACCGCGTGCGTCCGCCTTCACTCATCAACCTCACGCTGCTGGAAGGCATGTGCCTTGGCCACAAGCTCGCCGACGCCGTCACTATTCTGGGCAGCATTGATATCGTGCTGGGTGAAGTGGACCGATAGCACGCAAGGGACAAGTTGACGCCTGTACGTCAACGGGCCCGGTGTCAGTCACCATTCCTGTCCGCAAACGCCCAGCCGCTTACGATTTCCGGTCGATCATCTCCCAGAACTCGGGGGATTTCTGGAGTGTTTCGTCTTCGGTGGAGATTTTGAGGCGGTAGAGGAAATCTTTGAGCGTGTTCTTGTGCAGGATCCGGTGGACGCGAAGGCCGCCTTCGACGACTTCCAGGTAGATACGGTACTCTTTGGTGCGGTAGCGGAGCAGCTTGCGGCCGTTGCGCTCCAGTTTGCCGAACTTTTCCGGGTCAACCTGTTCCAGGTCCTGGGGAACTTCGTTGAATTCGTTCAGGATCTGCAGTTGCAGCGTCAGAGGGAGCTCCTTCAGCTCGGCGGCGCTGGTGTCGTTGAAGATGATCTGGTACATGGCGGCGGGGAAATAGATCGGGCTCGGGGGGAATCAGGGCTGCGGGCTGTCCTGGTAGAGCAGGTATGGTTTGCGCATGGCGCGGAATTGTTGCAGCGAAGGCTCCCAGATCTGCAGTAGTTCTCGTGCGGAGCCGCCGCGAAGGAAGTGCTGGCGCAGTTCGTCACCGCCGACGCTCTTGTCAAATTCCTTGTCGCCGCCGGGCGGTTTGGTCAGCAATTCGCTGCCTGGGATGCTGCGGATCACCTCCATCATCATGATGCTGGCGCCGCACAGATTGGCGGTTTGCTTGTCCGTCACGTGTATCTGCACGCCGCTGAGGCTCTCGTTGACCATCGGGCCGTAGTTGGGCTTATAGAAGATAGGCCGGAAGTAGAGTCCGGGCAACTGAAGGGCGTTCAGCTGATCAGCCAGATGGAACGGATGCCACAGCTGGCTGCCCACCACACCGAATGGCACGGTATAGCCGATGCCCTGGCTTACCGGTCCGGCTTCGCCAATAGCTCGCGTTATCGCAAAGTAAAAAGGGGTGTCCGAAGTGGGGATGTGAGGAGAGGGCGGCACCCAGATGAGGCCGGTATCCTCCCAGGTCATGTCGCGGTACCAGCCGCGCATGGGCACTACGACGAGTTGCGTGGGCAGCTTCTTGATCCAGTGCTGCTTGTAGATCATGTTTGCCAGTTCGCCGCAAGTCAGGCCATAAACGTAGGGAATCTCCCACATGCCGAAGAAGGACTCGAACTTCGGGTTGAGCGGCATGCCTTCCACGCGATTACCACCGAGCGGGTTAGGGCGATCCAGCACGTAAAACTCAATACCGGCTTCCCCCGCGGCTTCCATCGCCAGACCCATGGTGCTGATGTAGGTGTAGGCGCGGCATCCGATGTCCTGGACATCGTAGACCAGCACGTCGATGCCTTTCAGCATCTCCGGCGTGGGCTTGCGGGTGTTGTTGACGAGGAAATGGACGGGCAGGCCGGTGCGCTGATCTGTGGTGTTGGCCGGGTAGACCTCATTAAGGATCTCTCCATAGACGCCGTACTCGGGCGCAAACAGGGCCACCAGATTGACATTGGGAGCCGCTTTCAGAATATCCAGGGTGGTGCGTCCCTGATAGTTAACACCGGACGGATTGGTGATGAGGCCGACGCGCTTCTTCTTCTTGGTCTTGGGATCAACATCCAGACCCTTGAAGTTATTGGCCGCCAGAGTGTCAATGCCCAGAAAAACGCGGGCTGCTGCTGCCGGAGGCTGGGGTGCCTCAGTACCGCCGCTGGCTGGAGGTGTAGACGATTGAGCCCACCCCTGTGTGACGAGGGGTATCGGCGAGAGGGCGAATACCAGCAAGTATGCCGCCACGAGCCAGATGCGTATGCCCATGTTGGGTGAAGATATAGAGAAGCAGCGCCCCGTGGTCAACGTGCGAGCGTGACACCCGGCTTTTATTTTATCGTAAAGACCAGTTTGCCTGGCTTGTTGATCTAAAGCCGCGTCACGCTCGCTCTTTCTTTAATGACTGATTTTCAGGCTCAGGCGACTTAAGCCGCAGCAGGGCTCGGCATGGCGAATTTTGCCAGCGCCTTGTCAATGCGGCCCAGCACGCGTTCGCGGCCCATCACTTCCAGCATGTGGTAGAGCGAGGGACCGACCGAGCGCCCGGAGACGGCGAGACGTACGGGATGTACGAAGGCGCCGCTCTTCAGGCCAAGCGAGGTCGCGAGCGACTTGACGCGCAGCTCCAGGTTCACCACGTCGAAGCGGGCTTCGGCCAGATCATCGCGAAGCTGTTTGAGGAGTCGGAGCCCTTCGGGCGTGAAGACTTTGGCTACGGCCTTCTCCTCATAGGGGAACTCTTCGGTAAAGAAGTAGCTCATCCACTCGGGAAGTTCGCCGGCCAGCTTGATCTTTTCCTTCACGATCGCCAGAGCGGCGCGGAAGTAGTTGCGGTCCACATCGGCTGGCAGGACACCGGCTTTGGTCAGGATGTCTTCGGCCATCGGCACGGTCTCCTCCAGGCTCATTTCCTGGAAGTAAATGCCGTTAATCCAAAACAGCTTGTCGATGTCGAAGCGCGCGTTGGCGCGGTTGACCTGGGGCAGATCGAACTTCTCGATCACCTCGGCCATCGGCAGAATCTCCCGGTTATCCTTGGGCGACCATCCCAGCAGGCAGAGATAATTCATCAGCGCCCTGGGCAGGTAACCCTTTTTCGGGTATTCACCGACCGCCGCGCCTTCGTTACGCTTTGACATCTTGCTGCCGTCGCGATTGAGGATCAGCGGGATGTGTGCGTACCTGGGCGGCTCCACGCCGAAAGCGCGGAACAGAGCGATGTGCTTGGAGGTATTCGACAGATGATCTTCTCCGCGAATGACGTGCGTGATCTCCATCTCGATGTCATCCACCACGTTAACGAGGTGAAACACAGGGGAGCCGTCTTTGCGCGCGATGACCAGATCGGCCTCCTGAGTGCGGTCGAAGTGCACGTCGCCGCAAATGACGTCGGGTACCGTAATGATTTCCTTAGGCGTGCGAAACTTGATTGCACCCTCAAACTCATACGCTTTGCCTTCGCTCAGCAGTCTCTGCACATAGCGGTCGTAAATGGCCCGGCGCTGGCTCTGAAAATAGGGGCCCTTATCGCCGACCACGGAGCCGTCCGGCATCGGACCTTCATCCCAGTCGATGCCCAGCCATTGCAGGCCGGAGTAAATAGCGGCAACCGCTTCGGGGGTATTACGCGCGGCGTCCGTATCCTCAATACGCAGGATAAATTGGCCGCCGGTATGCCGAGCATAAAGCCAGTTGAAGAGGGCCGTACGGGCACTGCCAATGTGCAGCATACCCGTCGGCGACGGAGCAAAGCGAACGCGGACGTTTGACATAGAAGTGGCACATTATACAGAAGCGCTTTGCGAAGGCAAGCTTCACGCTTCCCAGTGCATTAGATTGGGTGTGATTAGAAGTGGTGCGTTTGAATATCAGCCAATAACAATCCGATCTGCCTCTTCCTGGTCCCCCCTTGGTACCTCTTCTTACCTTCGTGGTAAAATTTTCCCTTTCCCAGTCGCAACGGTACAGAATTTCACCACGAAGTCAGGAAGAGGATACCAAGGGGGGACCAAGAAGAGAAGGACATGGACCAATCAGATTCTGTCCTGGATTGCTATGACTATTCGCCTTTCATCCTAAAGTACTGTTGTACTGTTCCCAATTCGCTGCCTTCTGATGTTTGGTCATGGGTGTACACAAAAAAACCGCCTCTCCCCGAAGGAAGAGACGGCTTTTGAGTTAAGTGTCAAGTATCAGAGTCAGACGCCTAGGCTGCCAGCGCCTCAACGGCTTCGGGGGATTCCGGAGCGCCGGGCTCTGCGCCTTCCAGTGCGTGGTCGTGACCGAAGGCGGCTTCGAGATGCAGATCCTTGTCGGCCTGCAGTTCGGCGGCTTTCTTCAGCGGGGCCAGACCGTTCACCAGCGCGCCGATGGCGGACACGTTGTTGAAGATGACCGAGTGCATGACGCCGAATCCGAAGAAGAAGGCGCCAGTGATGCAGAAGATGTTCGGCACCGCGATCAGCATCCAGCTGCGGTTGATGTTCTGTGTCAGCTCGCGGGAAATGTCTTTCAGCTCCAGGATCTTCTTCAGACTCTCTTCCATGAACACGACCTGCGCCGTATCCGTGGCGACCGACGAGGCGCCGCGCAGGGAGATGGAGACGTTCGCCTTCTTCAGCGCGATGGAATCGTTGATGCCGTCGCCGACGAAGCAGACCGTCTTGCCTTCCTTCTGGAGCAGTTCCACGTAGTTGGCTTTGTCCTGGGGAAGCACTTCCGCGAAGAAGCGATCCATGCCCAGTTCCTTGGCCAGCTTTTCCGTCGGCTTGGTGTGATCGCCGGAAATGATGGCGATGTGCTTGACGCCACGGTCGCGGAGACCTTTGACGATTTCAAAGGCTTCAGGACGGGCAGAGGCGACCAGTTCCAGCGCGCCGGAGAGCTCGTTATCGATGGCTACCATGATGAGCGAGGAGCCCGTGGCGTGCACTTCTTCCTGTGCCTTCTTGATAGCTTCAGGCGTCTCAATGCCTTCCATCGTGATGAACCGGTTGCTGCCGACGCGGACGGTGTGACCTTCGATATCGACCGTGATGCCGTAGCCGACCGCGTATTTCTGCTCATCGGTTTTGGGCATCGTCAACTTGGCCTGCTCGAACTTATCGATAATGGCCTTGGCGATAGGGTGCGAAAACTTCTGCTCGGCGGCTGCTGCGTAGGCCAGAATCGTGTCGGCGCTGTAGCTGCCGGCCACGATGATACGGCCCACTTCGGGACGCTCGCGGGTGAGTGTGCCGGTTTTGTCGAACAGGAACGTATCAACCTTGTCCATGGACTCCAGCGCGCGGCCGTCCTTGACCAGGATACCGTGCTGGGCGCACAGCGTCAGGCTGGAGAGCATGCCGAGCGGCGCGGCCATACGGATGCCGGTACCGAAGTCGCAGTTAACGATAGCCGTGGCGCCGTTGACGCCGATGGTGCTGAGTCCCAGGGTGGCGATGGCGAGGGTGGGGATGACCGCCTTGTCCGCCATGGCTTCGCCGCGGGTCTGGCTGTCCATCTTGTAGCCGGCGCTGTCGTTGAGGATCTGGCTGATCTTGGCGGAGGTCGTTTCGTTACCAGCCTTCGTCACTTCGACGAGAATCTTACCGGCCAGCATGACGGTGGAAGCAAACACATTGTCGCCGACCACTTTCTCGGCAGGAGAGCTTTCACCGGTCAGCGTGTGCTGATCGATCATCGCCATGCCTTCCGTCACTATGCCGTCGATCGGAACCGTCTCGCCGGTGTGCACTACAACAATGTCGCCGACCTTCAGCTTGTCCAGGGAGACTTCGACTTCAACGCCGTCCTTGAAGAGCCACACAAAGCGGGGCTGCTTGCCAAACACGTTCAGCAGCATCTTCTTGGAATCATCTTCCGTCTTCTTCAGCAGCTTGCGGCCGAAGGAAAGGCACCAGGCGAGAACCGCACCGGCGAAGATCTGGCCGGTGACCAGGCAGACGCCCGCAACGATCGTATCCAGAACGTCCACACCCAGGCGGCGCTCTTTCAGAACTTCGATCGCCTGCTTGACGCTGGGGATGAGCGTGTAGGCAAACAGGGCCGCGCTGGGGATGAGCAGCGGGGGATAGACAAACTGTGCCACGGTGGCGATAGCCAGGGAGGTGGTGGCCAGAGGGAAATCGAGGTCCGCGTCGTCGCGCTCATGCTGCTTGTCGCCGTGGATCAGCGCGATGTCGAGAATTTCGACGAGCTGGTGACGCTGGATCTTGCGGGGATCATACTGAATCAGCACCGTGCTGGTGAGGGAATCCGTGTAGTAGTTATCGACACCCAGCACGCTCATCAGTTCTCGCTCGATGTTGGCGCAGATGTCACCCTTGCGGTGAATGATGGGGTTTTTGAAACGGATGCGGCCCGCGGTCTCGTGCTTGATCGTCCAGCTGGAAACCACGCTGCCATAGCGCTGGAAGCGGATGTTGCGCTGGGGATAGTGCTCCAGCACCTGCAGACCTTCAAAAGCCTGGGGGCTTTCTTTCTTCACCTGATCTTCCGTGCCACCGGACTTGATGACATTGGCTACTTTCTTGATGACCTGCTGGGCATTCGAGCTGTCGAAAGCGTAGGAGATGGTGGCCAGGCCGCGCTGGCTCTGTACATCAACCACGCCTACTTCGTGAGCCAGGAAGACACGCTCCAGGAAGCGGCGGCAGGCTTCGGAACCGGTGTCGCCAAAGAGGTCCCGGCTTTTGATTTCAATGACGCCGGCTTTGGGATAGCGGACGACAGTGCCGGCGCCGTCCAGGCCGGACTTCCGGCTGGCGACACTCGGGTTACTTTCGGTTTGTGGCAAAGATGTCATGTCAGAGAGGATGAAGAGAAGAAGTACGGATCAGGCCAGCCGGTGGCGGGAGGAAAACTATTCCGCAGGCAGGCTCCGAATGGGGGGGAACCTAGTGATGAACGATCCGGAAGGATCGGAATTGCGGGATATTCCTGCGTTTTTGGCTCAGTGGCCAGCGAACTGCCGGCTTACCTTAGATGCGTGCAAGTTTCGTGAGCAATAAATGTGCTCGACGGTGTAGAAATGTGGAAATTGCGCCGAAAACGATCTTTCGCCGCTCTTTCCGCATCATCAGAAATAATTATACGTCAGTGGGTTCGGCGGTGGTGACCGGATCTTTTTTCCGGCTCTTTGCCTTCGCCTTGGGCTTCTTGCTGCCATTGGCTGCCGCTGCGGTGCCGGCGCCAAAGAGATCGGCTGCTGCGTCTTCAGTGCGTTTGTTGCGGCCACGTGCCTTCTTCTCGGCAATCGCGTCTTCGATCGATTCTTTCTGCTCCGCGATGACCTGGCCGATAACGGCATAGACATCGCCAATGACCTGGCCGGTCTTGGCCAGTGCGGGCGCTGCGCCCTTTTTGATTTTCTGCCAGTTCGCGCCAACGGCGACACCGGCAGCCAGTGCAAAGAGATGAGTCATAAAGTAATACCAGCCAATGTGTTGTGCAGAGCGGAAAATGCGCGTTTCAGTTCGCGCGATTCGAGCGGGGTGAGCGGACCGGCAGAATGCCAGGCCCAGGGTTATGGAGTCAGGGAGTGAGAGGGGAAGCGTGCGGGCTTGTTCTAAAACAGGACAGGCAGGACATCACCGGCCAAGGCCCGCAATGCTGCAAAGCCCATGCAAACCCTGTCATCTTTCGTCATGCTTTGCCTTCCGTAAAGGGGCATACCGCATCACAAATTTGCAATGCTCTGCCAAAGGAAGCCAGGATGAAGGGAGGAAAGGTGGCAATACAGGACGGTAAAGCCCTGTCTGCCGGGAATGCACGGACCCGCATGCCGATGCGGGACCTGCCGGAAGATGGTGTCAGATCAGCACAGGCCGGAGGGTTTAGTCGGAGGAGTCCTTCAGGCGGTCAGAGGTTGCTTCAGCGGCGGCGGCGGCGCCGTCAGTGATTCCGTAGCCGATCGGGTTCTCCAGGGGGATGTAGTTTTTGACGAACAACGATGTATATACAACTCCGTAGGAGACGTAGTAGAACGTCGAATAGACAGCCTTCGACACCGCCTGGGTGGTTGCCGGGATAGCGCGGGCAACGGCGTCTTTGGCATCGCTTGCGCCGGTTTTAATCGCAGAAGCGGCGGACGACATTGTGTCGCCTACTGCTGTCAGGGGATCGTTTTTCTCCGCAGTGGCATCGGTAGACATGGCAGGATTCCTTAGGGTCTCATGTGGGGAACGGTGCAGGTAAAGTCCTTCCGGGGGAAGGGTTTGCACATCGGCGTAATTTCTTGCGCCATCAGGTTAGGGTTTGAGGTGATAAAGTCAAACAAATGGAGGTGAGGAGGTTCGCGTGACTTATTGGTAAAGGTTTATTTTCTTTTATGTCATGCGTCTGCAACGCGGCTGACATACATCACGGAGAATCAGCCCACGGTCTCCTCGGTGCGATCGTGAAGGCGGCGCAGCACATCCAGGGCCAGCTCAAGCTGCGGCACGGTAAATGCGGCATCGTCCAGACGCGTGGCAAAGGCCAGACCCCGATCGCCGCGAAGCCCTGCGTTGACCTGCATGGGCAGGCGCTCGCGGTAGTGGCACAGGGATAAGGCTTTGCGATAAGCGGGCAAAGAGGAAAACGCCATCTCTCGTGCCAGGTAAATCAGTACACCGTCCGCATCCTGCTCCAGATACAGGTCGCCAACGGCATTGATAGTGAGATTTGCCACTCCCTCCGTGAAGGATAGCTCGGGGACACCGATACTTCGGCCAAATTCGGCAATTGTCTGGTTAGCGTGGCTCATGATAAAAAATAGTTACACAATAGCAAAACCTCTAACCCTAAACGAGTCAAGAGGCGCTGCTTGCAACATTTGTAAAGATGCCCGAAAATTCCGTCCGGACTGTGCTGTATTAGCCAGTCTGAGCGAATTTTGAGCACCAGGCGATCGCGTCTTACGCGAACTGTGACTCACGCATTACCTTAGGTGATGCGTGGATACAAGCCATTGGGCTTTTAATTCTTGCAGCAAGTTTCGAGCCAAAGCTGGTGCTGGACCACGACACTGACGCTCCAGACGCGCCGCTTGGTTCTTTAAGTCCTTTTGCTGCAAACTGCCTGCGCACCCCGCCAGCTTGTGCGCCGAAGCCGCAAGCGTCCGCCAGTCCCCCTGGTCGGCCGCCGCGGCAATCTCCTTCATGTACTGACCGCCGTCATCCTGAAAAATCTTGACCGCTTCTGCCCAGCCCTGAGGGCCGAGCATCTCCTTCAGTGCCGCCCACTCCGGTGCTGCCGAACTCATACCCATGCCTGGCGGAGAGACGAGCGGCGATGCAATGCGAACAGAGGGGGGCCGCGCTCCGCCCATCTGCGAGCCGGGCCGGCCGGAGCCTGCGCGCGTAACGCCATTGGGCGCAAGCATAAGCCGTGCCGCCAGATCGGGCCGGACAGAGCGCAGAACCTGGCGTAATTCGCTCACCTTGAGTGGCTTACCCAGGCATGCAAGCATTCCGGCGCGCATCGCGCTTTCGCTGTCCATGGGTTCCTGACTGGCCGTGTAGGCCACGATAGGAAGTCGTTCTGCGCCGCCCGTCATACGGCGAATCCGGGTGCACACTTCCGCGCCCGTCATATCCGGCAGAAACAAATCCAGCAGAACGAGATCCGGCAGATGAGGGGCGCCATCTTCATCTTCGTCGTGCTCCGAGGAGGTATCCCGTGGCAGGTGGGTCAGGGCGTCGAGCGCTTCGGCACCGGTGCCGGCTATGGTGATCTGGTGTCCGCCGAGGTTTGCCGACGTAACGCGTTGATTGACAAGATCATCCTCCACTACCAGTACGCGTAGCGGCCGCATCAGGTCCTTAGCCTTCTTCATGCGCGCCACCGGATGTAAGGACGACTCTGCCGGGATGATCTCATGATATTATTTGAGACGATACACGTATTCGTCTTCATTGTCATCGTTTTGATTGGATGCTGTCTGCAGCCGGACGCGGCGCGACGGCGGCTTTGGCTCGTGAGGAACGGCTTCGCCCTCGTCTGTATCAGCCGGCGACGGTTGTCTGGTGTCGCGGGAACGGACGGGAATCGTCTTTTCCTCTGCTTCAGCCTGCTCGACCGCTTCCAGGGCTTCAGCCTCATCAAGCATGGCTTCAGCTTCCTCTCCATCGATTTCCACGGCGTCATCCTCTGACAGAGTTTGCTCTTCTCGACGCGCCGCCAGTTCGCGATCGTCCCCGACAGCTTCGAACTCACCCGGATCCGCGGTCACCTGGCCCTCTTCAATCGTCGTCAGACCCGTTGCCTGCGGTTTTGCCGGTTTACCATCATCCGGAATGAGTTGCGTACGGCGGCCGCTGCGATAAACCTTGAGATACGCAACGATGCCTGCAGCCAGTTTCGGTCCGATGCCTTCCACCGTCGCGATTTCCTCTTCTGTTGCCTTGCGAAGGCGTTCGATTGAGCCAAATTTCAGGAGCAGCAGACGTTTGCGATTGTCGCTGATGCCGGGGCAGTCGTCCAGAACGCTCTCGCGCACGCGCTGGCGCAGCAGCACCTGATGGTAGCCGTTGGCAAAGCGGTGTGCTTCGTCGCGCACCCGCTGGAGCAGACGCAGGGCGCCGGTTCCGTGATCCAGCACCAGAGGATCGCTGATACCGGGCCGGAAGATTTCCTCGCGCTCCTTGGCAAGACCGATCAGAGGAAGGTCACCAAGGCCAAGCTGCTTCAATACGCCGTGGGCGGCGCTGAGCTGTCCTTTGCCGCCGTCCACCACCACCAGACTGGGCATGCGGATGCCTTCGCCCAGAACGCGCTGGTACCGGCGGCGCACGACTTCCGCCATGCTGTCGAAATCGTTCTGTCCCTGTACCGTGCGGATGCGGTAGCGCCGATAGCTGGCGTTGTCCGGCTTTCCTCCACGGAAGCAGACCATGCTGGCCACGATATACGTGGTGCTGATGTTGGAGATATCGAAGCACTCGATGATCTGGGGCGGTTCCTTAAGATCCAGAACGCGGCCCAGCTCGGCCATGTCCTCATGGGGGCGCACGGTAGTTACAAACTGGCGCGCGAAACGCTTGGTGGGAGCGGTGGTCTTCTTCAGATCCTCCAGCAGATTGCGCAGGCTGGCGGCTTTCTCGAAGTCGAGCCGGGTGGCGGCAGCCCGCATTTCCGTCTCGATCTGTCTGATCATTTCGCTGCTGCGCCCTTCCAGAAAGTCGCATGCGGCTTGCACCTGGGCGCGGTAATCGTCGCGGCTAATCCGGTTGATACAGGGCGCGGAGCAGTTCTGGATGACGTGATCGAGGCAATGCTTGAAATCCTGCTCACCCGGAAGCGCGGTGCGGCAGGAGCGCAGCTTGAACTTCAGTTTGAGGATCTGGAGGGTCGATCGCAATGAGCTGCTGTGGGCAAAAGGACCAAAGTAACGCGCACCGTCGTCGGACTTCATCCGCGTCAGCTGAAAGCGCGGGATGGGATCGGCCATGTTGACCTTCACCATCAGGAAGTGTTTATCGTCGCGGAAGCTGATGTTGTAGCGCGGGCGGTATTCCTTGATCAGCTTGCCTTCGAGTAACAAGCTTTCCGTGTTGCTTTTGACAACGTGGGTTTCCATGTCCCAGATACTTTCCAGCAATGCGCGTGTTTTGCGGTCGGCGGTCATGCGCCGGCTGGGGTGAAAGTACTGGCTGACGCGGCGGTGCAGGTCGTTGGCTTTGCCGACGTAAATGACACGGCCAAAACGGTCCTTATAGAGATATACGCCAGGTTTGTGAGGCAAAGCGCGCACCTTCGCTGTGAGGTCAGGTTGCCACTGCGTGGGAGTCGAAGACGAAGACATGGATTTAGCCTAAAGAATAACACACAGCGCGCGCAGAGTGAAGGGCTTGCGTTGAAAAGACTGCGCCTGCCGCCCTGTCTGAGCTCTTGCAGACCGCCATGGACCTTCTGGACGAGTGGACGTCGCCATAACAGCGTCCCGACAAAATTGACGTGAAACACCTGCGGTTCCGATTCAATATCCCCGCCCATGCCCGACGCCTCCATTGCACCCGAGTCCGTCTCCGCCACATCCGCGCCAACTGGGCGAGCCCGCCGCATCGGTCTCTACGGCGGCACGTTTGATCCCGTGCATCTGGCG
Organism: Methylacidiphilales bacterium; assembly: GCA_041287705.1. Lineage (GTDB taxonomy): Bacteria > Verrucomicrobiota > Verrucomicrobiia > Methylacidiphilales > UBA1321 > LW23. Next base: position 20,906 of record JBGGNE010000055.1, read on the forward strand.
CATCTCATCACCGCGCAGGACGCCATGGTGCAGCTTGGACTGGACGAGATGCTCTTTGTGCCCGCGTACCGCTCGCCGTTTAAGACAGGGAAATCTGCGTCCGACAGCCTGCACCGACTGGAGATGCTGCGTCTTTCCCTGCAGGGCGTGTCCGGATTTGGCATCCTGGAGACAGAGATCCGGCGTGCCGAGCCCTCGTATGCTATCGATACCGTGCTGGAAGTGCGCGCAGCAAATTCCGGTGCGGAGCTCTTTTTTCTGATAGGCGAGGATCACCTTCCTACATTGGACAAGTGGCATCGCGCCGAGGAACTGCACCGGCTTATCCGTTTTGCCATGCAGACGCGGCGCGATTTCGATCCTTCGGCGCTGCATACCGCAACAGACGTGGCCGCAGAAGCTCGTTCAGCTCTACTTTCATCTTCTCATTCTGCAACAAGCGCAACACCTGCAACAGCGTTATCGCTAAGCAAAAACGTCCAGGCGACGCCGAAAAACGTCGCGCAGAATCTGGCTGACAACGTTATTCGCTTGCCCAATAGCCGGCATGTCGATATATCAGCATCAGAAATACGTAGACGCGTTCAGCAGCGGCTTCCGATCCATTTCCTGGTTACTCCCGCAGTGGCGCACTATATTGCGTCACACGGCCTGTATCAGGAGTGACCTGACCTGCGGCACCGGACCGGAAACGCGCCGCCGCCACCTTACCTATGAGTCTGACTTCCCTAGAAATTGCCAAAGCCTGTCGCGAATACGCCCTGGATAAAAAAGCCGTTGACCCTGTTATACTGGATCTGCGCGAAGTCTCCACCCTTGCAGACTACTTTGTCATCTGCTCCGGCCTGTCCGATCCTCAGCTGAAGGCTATCGCCAACGGCGTGACGCTCGGCTTCAAGGATGACCACGATCTGCGCCCCAGCGCTGTCGACGGCTCCGCCGTCAGCCAGTGGATGATCATCGATTACGGTGATGTGCTGATGCATATCTTCCACGAAAACAAGCGCAGCCTCTACAGTCTGGAACAGCTGTGGGGCGACGCCAAGGTGGTAGAGTAACTGCCTGCAGAGACGCGCATCCACTAACCGACTGACAGAAAACACGGCATCATCATGTGGGAGCTTTTTGTTGTAGTGCTTCTGGGCATTGTGGAGGGCGTCACGGAGTTCCTGCCGATCTCCTCCACCGGTCATCTGCTTCTGGCGCAGAACTTCCTGGGCTCCAGTAAGTCTGATATCTTCACCACGGTGATTCAGTTTGGCGCCATCCTGGCCGTCGTCTTTATCTTCTGGGACAAGCTGGTCGATCTGGCCCGCAACATCCAGAAGCCCAGCCACCTGGATTACGTGCTGAAGCTCGGCACGTCCTTCATCATCACTGTGGTTGGTATTCTGGCCGTCCGCAAACTGATGGGTGGCGGTCTGACCCACAGCACCCTGGCGATTTCACTGGCGATGGTTGTCGGCGCGCTCGGTATTTTTGCTGCGGAACTGATGCTGGGCAAGCGCGAAGGGACAGCAAATGTCACCTGGACGATTGCGATCGTGGTAGGTATTAGCCAGGTGATTGCCGGTATCTTCCCTGGCACGTCCCGTTCCGCCGCCACGATTATCGCCGCCATGCTGGTGGGGCAATCCCGACCCGCCGCCGCTGAGTTCAGCTTTATGCTGGGCATTCCCACCATGTTCGCGGCCAGCGTTTATGAGCTGTACAAGGGGTATAAGGACGGCTCGCTCAGTCACGGCTCCAGCATGATGGAGCTGACGATCGGCTTTGTGGTTTCCTGCGCGGTGGCCTTCGTGGTCGTCAAGTGGCTGATTCATTACCTGCAGAGCAACACGTTCATGCCCTTCGCCTGGTATCGCCTTGTGGTAGGTGATCTGCTGCTGCTGGCACTGTGGATGGGCTGGATCCACGGTTAATTTTATGGGCTCGCCCTTCGTCTACGATAAGGCCAAATATCACCTCGAGTCAGTTGAGGAATTTGGGCTGGAGGAAGAACAGTCGTGCGTCCACATAGCCCTGTACCTGCAGTGGATTATGGACAAGGAGCTGTACAGCGAGGAATTCTCTGAACAGACGGACGAGTTCCGGCAGTTTCGCAATACACCGGTTACTGCGCTGGAAATAGCGTATGAAGGCTGGGACGGATGCCTTATCGACGACATGCTGAATGAGGAAGGCAATGCGTTCTCGGCCATTTACTTCGAGCAACAGTATTACGAAGACGTCGGAGCTGTTGCGGAAGGATTGCCTTCCGTTTATCACCTGGAGTTCAGGCAGGACAACTACCTGAAGCTGCAACCGTTGATCGACAAAGCCTACGCCGAATGGAAGCTCAAACAAGCGGTCGACGCAACACCCACCGCCCCAGCTTCGCAGCCGAAGCCGTGGTGGAAATTGTGGTAGAAAGCTTCGAAGCATACAGCTCTTGCTGGACGCATTGACCGGACGACTTGCTTCTAAAACGCGAAAGCAGCCTAAGGCTTGGGTGGGGCAGGGGGCGCGGGGGTTGGCGCAGGTGCCGGTACCGGCTTTGAGACAGGGGCGTTAGTGGATGGCGCAGTCGGAGCCGTAGAAGGCGTTGTGGGTTTGGACGAGAACTCGCTGATGAGTTCAGAACGCATTTTCTCTTCCAGCTCGCGGCGGCGGGGTTCCAGTTCCTGGAACAGAGTGCGGTCCATCGCAAGGCGCTTGTCCCAGAAGGCGTTTTCGAAAGCCTCTTCCTGGTCGGGGCGCAGCGTGATGTTCAGGTCGTGGGCACGGAAAAGGGCAATCTCTTTCTTCTTGTCCTTAATCTCCTGAATGCGCACCAGCAGACGGCCCTGATCGCCAAGCGACATTTTCTTGAAGGGACCCCATTTACTGAGCTGTTCGCGAATCTCGTCGTTAGACAGGCGCGATAACTTCATGAAGTGGTCACGGATATCCAGTTCCCGGCGGCGCGGGATACGGATGCCCAGCATGGGATCCATGTTTTCCGTGGCTTCACGGAAACGGTCGCGGCGGCGTTTGCCGTCGTCGTCCTTGCCCGGGCCGCCCATTTTATCTCTGTCACGATCCCGATCGCGGTCGCCACGGTCTCTGTCCCTGTCACCACCACCGCCGCCGGGGCCGTCGCGTCTGCCTCCAGGACTGCCCTGCCCTGCGTTGTTGCTGCCGGGTCCTCCGCCATGAGAGGGCGGGGGCGGCTGTGCAGCGGGAGCCGGTTCAGGCGTCTCGCCGGGGGCGGGTGGGCGCGGTTTCAGCTTTACCTGCTCCTCGGCGCGGACGGGTGCCGTGGGGGAGTTGGTATCAGTAGCGGGCGCGGGTGCGGGGCTAAGAGACGCGGTTAACGCGGCTGCCAGGGAAAGGCTAAGTGTTACAGGTCGGAGGAATCGCCCCATATATCAAGCTCCATGCTGCCGGTGTTATCGGAAGCCACCAGGTAATTCAGCGCTTCATCCATATCGGGAGGGAGAGTAGGGGAGGCATCCGGGGCGGAAGCGATTTCGGCCAGATTTCCCGTAGACAGTCTGCTGCCGGCGTCGCCCGCGCCTGCTTCGGCGGGAGTCGTCTGCGGCTGCTGCGCAACTACAGCGACAGAGGTGGGGCTGCCAGGATTAAGCACCATGCCGGTGGCGAGGCCTACGCCAAGGGCGAGGGCCAGAGCGCCAAACGCGAAGGCGGGGGCGCTCAGAACGCGCTGCCACCAGGCTACTTCGACGGTTTCCCGACGCAGGCGGGCCATGGTACGAGCCGCCAGCCACGGATCCGGAGGAGCCATGGGGGCTTTGCCCAGCATGTCCCACAGGGGATCGGACTTATCGAAGCCGTCCGTTTCCACATCCGGGGTGTGAGCAGCCGCGGGGCGGCGGCGGTCCTGGCGATGGCGGGGCAGTCCCGAAGAGTCGTGGTTTGGATCGTCGTGTGGCATGGGGTGGTTCCTCTGTTTCCTCACGGGAATAAACACACGCTATACCGGATAGTTGCGCATGGGACGAGTGGAAAAAGTGAAGGTTTTCGAAAATGCCCGGCTTTTATCAGGATTTCGTCACGCGAAACCGCGCTTTGACCTCATTCCCGCGCGGGTTCATCCCAAAAAGATGGCGCATTATCCGTGGCTTGTTGGGGGGCCATTATGGTCATTCAACACGCGTCAATTCCACGGGTTGCGTTTCTTGTAATACCTGCTAGGATGTGTTGCATTGTCATATAACAGGAAGCGCAGATGCCTCCCTCTGCCCGGAAGAAGGCGCTGCGCTGGTCAGCCTATATCGATTCCCGATTCAGCTTCAGGTAAATCTCATATGAAATCATTAGCGTCTATTTTGGCGGCAGTCTGCGTTCTCCTCGTTTCGCTCGCCTCATTTGCCCATGCGGGCGAGGGCTGGATTGAAGATTTTGAACAGGCCAAGAAACTCGCCAAGGAGCAGAATAAGCTGATCCTGGCTGACTTTACGGGATCCGACTGGTGCGGCTGGTGCATCAAGCTGGATAAGGAAGTTTTTTCCCGCCCGGCCTTTCAGAGCTATGTGAAAGATAAGTACGTCTTGCTGAAGCTGGATTATCCCCGCAAGAGTACGCAGAGCGACGAGATCAAGAAGCAGAACAAGGAGTTGGGCCGTACGTATGCAATTCGCGGCTACCCGACCGTTCTTATCCTTGACGCGGAAGGCAACAAGAAGGGGCAGCTCGGCTACGTGGAAGGCGGTCCTTCCAAATTCAATGCTGAGCTCGCCAAGATCAAATAGCCAGCCGGCCGGCGTGACACCGGACAGTCCCGGGGCGGATACTCTCCGGGCTGCTCGATTTCGATCTCCGGGGCTTCTTGCGCACTCGCATTCGCTTTCCGACGTTTTATCTCTATATATAGTGTTATGAAATCATTTGCTTCGATTATCACAGCGGTCTGTATGCTTGTCGCCACGTTTACCGCCTTTGCCCACGCGGGCGACGGCTGGATCGAAGACTTTGCGCAGGCTAAAAAAATCGCCAAGGAACAGAACAAGCTGATCCTGGCCGACTTCACGGGCTCCGACTGGTGCGGCTGGTGCATCAAGCTCGACAATGAGGTTTTCTCCAAAAAAGCGTTTCAGGATTACGCCAAGGATAAGTATGTGCTGTTGAAGGTGGATTTCCCCCACAAAACGGCACAGAGCCCGGAGATCAAGAAGCAGAACAAGACGCTTAGCGGCAAGTACAGCATTGAAGGTTTCCCGACCGTGCTGATCCTGGATGCCGAAGGCACCAAGAAGGGCGAGCTGGGCTATGTGGAAGGCGGTCCCACTGCGTTCAACGCCGAGCTGGCTAAGATCAAATAACGTTCGAAGGATTTCGCACGACGCGACTTATCGACAGGCATGGCGCCAGGCTTTCGAGTCTGGCGCTCTTTTTTTGCCTGCTGAAAGCATAAAGCTGTGCTTGGCGGAAAGGTGTAATTGCGCTAGACTTCCGCCATCGCCATGATCGCCTCCTGCTTTCCCTGTGTGTGCCGAAGCACTGTTATTAATGCCATGCGTTACCCGCTTCGTGTTACAGCATATGCCCTGACGGCGGCCTTCCTTAGTGCTGCGGCGACCAGCGCTCTGCTTCCCGCGACGGCAATGGCCGAAACCACCAAGGACGATAAATCCTCCAAGACAAAGTCGAAGGCAGCCACGAGCACAGCGGCGAAAGATAAGGACAAGACGGCTAAAGATAAATCCAGGGACAAAGCCAAGGATAAGGCAACTGCTCAAAAGCCGGCGGGAACTACTACGGTTACACCTCCGGCTGCTTCTGCGGTAACCGATCCGGTTGATCCGGCTCCCGCCGCTACCTACGGGCGTACTAAAACAACGCCTTCCGGTCTTGTGGATGAGTCCGATTCCGGCAACACCTCTTCCCTTTACAAGGGGGGATCTGCTCCTGCTCCTGCATCCGCGTCTGCAAGTGGCAAGCCTATAACCGTTTTGCCTCCAGAGAAGGATGCCGCTGACTACATCATTAAGCCCGAGGTGCTGGCCCGCGCGGTCTATTACCGCGGCGCGCTGCTGATGTCGGATGACACCGCCTATACGCGCAAAAAGTATGGTGCCGATAACATTGTCTGGTCGCGCACGTTTCGCGGTCTTGAGGATCAGGTGTTTGGCACCACCACTGTGAAGCTGGGTGTGGGGCGTTCGCTGATCAATGCTGCATTGCTGAAGCAGCTTAATGACCAGATTGCCGCTCATGAAAGCACGAACCCAGGCGTATATGGGCCGGTGCAGAAGTTTCAACTGGCGGACGGATCCGTAGGTTATGCCTTTATCGTCCTGGCCAAGGAATCACGCGGCGTCTGCGGCTTTGTCACCAGCGCGGATGGTTCATTTGATCTGGCCTCAACCATCATTTTTTCCACCCGCTATCCACTGGTGGAAAAGACCTACAATGCCGAGTATCTGGGCCTGATTTTGCCCCCCGATAAGGATGATCTGAAGAAGGCAGGCAAAGACGCCAAGGAGATCAATAACGTCAAGCTGGTCAAACTGATGCAGCTGACACTGGCAAGCGTGTATCCGCGTGCTAACCGCGATTTCCGCGTATTTGCCATGAAGAAGGCGAATCCCAATGCGGTGATTCCTACTCAGCACGCGGCTAATAATCCCGGCGAAGTACCTGCGGGC
>JBGGNE010000056.1:0-8377 GCA_041287705.1 Methylacidiphilales bacterium
CAATAAACTACTCTCTTCGATCCGCGCGAGAGTTGAGCATGTCTTTGGCGATATTGAGATGGGGTTGCAGGGGCTCTCCTGTCGCTATATTGGGCAAGCGAGGGCTCATGCCGCCACACAGTTTAAGCTTTTCCTCTATAATATTCGGCGCATGACTCATTTTAATTTAGCAATGAAACACCTCACCGCTTGAGTTTCAATAAAGAACTTATTTCAAGCAAGCACTGGATCTAATCATGTACATACAACCTGCATCTACACCTCTATAATTAGTAAATTGTAAGCACATCCAATAGCTACGATCAAACGCTGGTGCAAAAGGTGCTTTATTAGAGGTGCCCTAAAATAAACACGTGTAGCTGAGAGCATGAAGGCAGCTCGCATCTTATAGTAAGGTTGATTTTACTCCGGACAACAGGATGCGAGCTACCTTATCAGGCCCACCTACGCGTATTAGCTTTTACTAGAAAAAGGAGAAAAGTAGAAAAGCGGAAAAAGGGGAGAAGAGTTGTTCAACCACCAAGACGCGGAGACACCAAGTTTAGGAGGAGGGGAATCCCTTATCTTTGTGCGTGGGGAAAGTTGACCGCGTGTACCACTATCAATCGCATCCCTGTTGCCGACAAGATGAAGGCGGTGGCGGACCGCCGTTTAATTGACAAGCTCCACTTCAGTCCCGGAAGGGGACTTTACAGCATCCCCATCAACAGAAATGCCAGCACGAGCGTGGATGGGGCGAGGCGGGCCATGCGCATCAGCAGACCCTGGAAGCGTTCCCAGAATGTGGGCGGAGTCTCTATTGTATAGACGACATGTGGGGTAAGCATGAGGTTAGATTACACTAAATCGTTGCTTTCGCCAGTGTAATGCGACGGGGGAATTCCTGTGAAGTGATCTATATGAGTTAATTGACTGAATCTCATTTTACCTCTGAAAATATCGGTTAAACATATCCTTGCGTGCGTGTATCGTTTTATTACGTTTGTGAGACGGTAAAGTTTTTTCATTTAACCAAATGCGTTTTTCAATAGCCACGCTTCTGGACAGGCGGGCGGAATTGGCCTAGTCTGGCTGCTTTCGCTTTCCCGTTATCATGGCCCGCATCAAGTCCAAAACCACGATCCGTATAGGACCGCCGACTCCGGTGTTTCGCGAGGAATCCGGCAGCGGTGGCGGCGGCGGAATTGCCGAGGCGTGGATCGCGCGGATTCCCCCCGAGACGCGGATGCTGCTGCCCTTTTTGGCGCTGACTCTGGTGGCGCATATCGCGGCGTTTTATTTCATTCAGATCACCTACCCGCCCACCCAGCGGACCATCCCCGTGCGCACGGAGGTGATGCTGCTGAATGAATCGACGCTGTCCGAGCGCGAGCGTGCGAGTCTGGAATTCTGGACGGAAATGAATGATCCGAGCCGGATGATCGTGCCGAGTGGTCCGCTGCTGGCCCGTGGCGACCTTGCGATCCGGTGGAACGGGCGCGAGGGATTTCCTTCCGCACCGCCCGGGGACAGCGGTCTGGGCGGGCAGGGGCGCCAGACGAAGGTGTCCGACGTTCTGCCGGCGGTGACGCCTGCCCCGGCGGGCAAAAACAACTTTGCAATCGGGATGCTGCCGCTGTTTTCAGAAGGATGGCCCGCTCTGCACGTGCGTGTGAGCCAGGGGATGACGCCGCCGCGCCAGGAGTTTCAGTATCCCGTGCCGCGCGAAACGGCGGAATCGGTCGCCGCAAAGACGTCCTTTCTTGTGCTGGATGCGGAGGGTGAAGCGCGCCTGATCGCGGGTTCCATACCGCCGCTGCCCAGTCCGCCCTATGATGCGCTGGCGGCCCTGGGCACCACGGTGCTGTCCCTGGGGATCGATGAGTCGGGACGCGTGCGCCACCTTTTTGTCTCAGAATCCTGCGGGCGCCGTACGATTGATGATCTGGCAACAGCGGCGCTGCGCAGGGCGCGGTTCACAGCCGCAGCCACGCCCGGCCTGGTATGGACGCGCTGCCAGGTGTTCTGGCGCTTCGCTCCCCAGCCCGGCAAAGAGGAAAAAGCGTCGCCTTCCGGATCGCGGCCAGGCAGGGGGCCAGTCTCGGGATCAGGTGCTGACGCTACCTGAGGGGAGGGGGCAGAGGCCTGGGCAGGAATGATGGTCTGTATGAGCCTGTAATCTCCCATGCCCAAAGCTTGTCTGCGAGTTGCACGTCTTCAGCACCGGAGGTGCTGCGCAATTTAGCCCAGGGTAAAGTTCTGACGGAACCCTGGGAAACGCATCACGGCAATGCGTCCAGAAAGGACGCTGCAAGAACCAAGCGGGGGACACGCTGACGCAGAGGCAATCGCTGTTGCAGCGTCCCTTCAGGACGCCATGCTTCTCTATTCGCCACCCAGGGTTTCGGCGGACCTGCACCCTGGGCTAGATTCCGCCACCCTTTCAGGGTGGAAGAGGTGTTATCCTCCGTGTCCCCCTGCGGGTGCGAGAACATTTTCTACACATCCTGCGATATTTCTGCGCAGGTTCCGGGCTGCCTAATGCTGCGTGGCGGAGGCTACTGTGGCGCGGGCGGCCAGTTCGGGCAATTGCTGGTCCAGCTGTTGCAGGACGTAGCGACCGAGCATGTAGTTGCCGCGCATGGTGAAGTGGCTGCCATCGGAGGTGCGGGCGAGTTTCATGGCGCCGCCGTCAGGCAGATAGGCCGTGAAATTGCCGGATGGCGCGCTGAAATCCCACGTGGGGATGAAGGCGCCGCCGGACGCGCTGATGCACTGGGAGAAGATGCCGTTCATCAGTACCACTTTCTTGCTGTAGACGGGCGGGTTGACCTGGGGCAGGCCGATCCAGAAGACCTTGATGTTATTCGCCTTGGCGGTGGCGATGATGTCGCGGACGCGCTGGGCGTAGAGATCCTCCCAGCCCGTGGTGCCGAACTCGTGGGTGAATTTGCCGTTATTCCAGATCGTCTGGTTATCATTAAGCCCCAGGAAGATGACCGCGATATCGGGCTTATCCCCTTCGATAAAGTGGGTGAAGGAGGTGGGCCAGTCGTAGAAGTCGGGGCGGGCAAGTCCGGTGCTGCTTTTGCCGCGGTTGATCACGCGTACTCCGGGGCGTTTGGCGGCTACCTGCTCCAGCCCCCAGCCCAGTCCGTTGGCCATGGAATCCCCGTACACCGCGATGCGGACTTCGGGCAATCCGGAGGAGTCGCCGGCTGATGCCGCGATTTCGGATTCCTGGGACGTAGATGATGCGCCGGCGACAGGCGCGGCAGGTGCCTTCGGGCGCGATTTTGCTTTGGGCCTGGCGGCAGCAGCAGCAGGGGATTCGGCGGAAGTGGTGCTAGCCGTGGCCGTTGCAGTTGCAGTTGCAGCGCGCTTCTTCGCAGGTGCGGGGGCGGGGGCAGGGGAGCCCGTGGAGGAGGAGGAGGGAAGCGCGGTGGACGTCGTGACCACTTCCCCATCCGGCGTGATATAGCGCGTGGTGCGCGTTCTCTTAGCGGAGGCCGTGGATCCGGATCCCGAAGAAGGCGCCGTGCCTGTTGCACTATTGCCGCCGGTCGCAGGCTTCTTCTGGTTCTGGGATGGGCTGAAGAGAGAGAGGCTCTTCTTTTTCCTGGCCGCATCGGTCGATGATGAAGCCGATGACCTGGAAGAGGCGGAGGACGCCGGCGCCGTGCCTGACGGATGGGGAGTGGCGGCGGGCGCGGCCCTGCTGAACATGGGCAGGAAGACGAGGGCAAGCAGAAGCAGCGCCAGAATGAACTCCAGCATATGGCGACCAGCCTGGCGGCGACCCCACAGGCGGGCATCCTTATGGCCGGTATCATTCGCAGACGGATGGAGAGAGGGGCTCGGTTCCATACGTGTTTTTACATAGCGGAACGTAAAAAATACGCAAGCAAAGCCTGCATTTGATCTCCAGGAAGCAGGAGTTACTTCCACCCTGCAAAATATTGCGCCTGGTGCGTCATGCACTGGACATAGAAGCGTTTACCGTGAACTATCAGGGTGGAGCGCCAGCTTGTTCGTCGCTTCACCATCACTTTCCTTCCCGACCTTTTATCCCACGCGCCTTGCCGCATCCCGCCATGTCCTCGTCCCTGCCTCTTCGATTTCGCCGCCGACTGCTTTCCTGCGCGGTGATAGCCACCTGCGTTGCCACCGCCCTTGCCTCGGCGGTCTCCTCCACGTCCACCTACGGGCAGGCTTCCATCAACAGCAAGCGCCCCGAGCCTTCCAGGCGCTCGATTGATCCGCGCCGCACCCAGGACTGGAAGTTTATCTGGAAGACCGACGAATCCCGTCCCATCGAGCGCATCATCATCAATCTGACCGAGCAGAAGGTGTACGCCTACCAGAACGGCGTTATCGTGATGGATACCCCGTGCAGCACGGGCAGCCCCAGCCGTCCGACGCCTACCGGCACCTGGCGCGTCATTAACAAAGATGCCGATCACCACAGCGGCTCCTACGGTTATGTGGTCAACGCCAACGGCCAGATGATCAACGGTGACGCGACGCCTGGCTCTTACGTGCCGCCCGGCGGCGCCTATGTGCGGTCGCCTATGCCCTATTTCATGCGCTTTGTAGGCGGTATCGGCATGCACACCGGCTTTCTTCCCGGCTACGCCGCCTCGCACGGCTGCGTTCGCCTGCCTAACGAAGCTGCGCGCCGCCTCTTTGCCGTAACGCCCGTGGGTACGCCGGTGACAGTAACGCGCTGATGTCGTGCGTGGGGAAGTTTCCTATAGATAATGTGACAAACTGCGGCCCGTATTTGCATTGTGTGTGCAAACATGTATAATGCAAAAACGGGCAGTGGAAGTCTCATTCTTTACCTAAAGGACGGTTGATATGGTGTTCCCCATCTTTTCCTCTTCTCTCATTCGGTCTTTCGCACTTTGTCTCGGCCTTCTGGGCCTTGGTTTTATCCTTACCTCCGCCATGCAGGTCCCCGCGCAGGCAGGGGATGCGTTGCCGGCGGACTTTGTCGAAGCGATGAAAGCTCCCGCGGATGGCTCGACCACGTTCTATTCGCTCGATCCTGAAAAGAAGACCGACCGCTCGCTTTACCAGGAGTGGATCGGGGAGGAGCCTCCCAAGTTCCATGATTTTTACGTGCTGGGCAAAGTGGATCTGAAAGCCGACGCAGCGGCTATCGCCTGTCGCGAAATCGAGAAAGTCACCCTGAAAAACCTGGGACCCCAAGTCGATCCCTGCTTCCTTCCCCGGCACGGCGTCCGCATCCAGACCTGCGATAACCGCTACGACTTTGTCATATGCTATCAGTGCGGCAAGTATGCGCTCTATCGCAACGATACCTTGCTGGGCTCCTACGAAATTGACGGCCCGCCCGACGTAATGAATAAGCTGGTGAAGAAAAATGGTCTTACTTTGGCGAAGTAGGCACGAGCTACTAGAGTAGGGAGATAATGTCGGCTCACCGCATGGCGCTGATTAATTCCTGAAATACGCGGAGCGACTGATGCGATAGGTCTGGATATGCGCCCGGTTATCTCCGCTACTCTTGCTTTGCTGCTTGCTCTTATCGCCCTGGTGGGGATGAGGCCTGACAGCGTTCGTGGCGAGAACCGGCAGCGCGTTTTTCATGTGCTGGTGGCGCTGTGCGATAACGAGCATCAGGGAATCCTGAAGGTGCCGGTGAAAATCGGCAATGGCGACGATGCGGACGCCAATCTGTACTGGGGCTGCAATGAGGGGATTCGCTCGTTCTTCAGGCGAAGCGCCAGCTGGAAGCTGGTGAAGCGGATCCCTTCCCCGGAGCCGGATATTCTGGAGCGCGTGGTTTTTCGCCACAAAACGCAGCGCGACGTATGGCTGGTGGCCGATGCTTATCGGGGCAGCAAAATCAGACTGTGCACGGAGCGCTTTCTGAAGGCCGCTTCCGGTGCCGGTGCCGAAACGCTTCTCATTGAGCAGGATGTCGCGGCCTCCGCAGCTCCCGCTGCTTCCCTGACTCCCGATGCGAAGAAATACAAGCTCGGCGAGCGCCCCGCTTTGCCCGCGCTGAGTCCGGAGAACAGTATCGAGCTTACGATCGGCGGCGACGCGGAGCTGATCGCGTACATCGGCCACAACGGCCTCATGGACTTTACGATCGAGCCTTCGTCACTGCCGGTCGCGGTCGCCGGGAACAAGAAGCCGGTCATTCTTCTGTGTTGCGCCGCAACGGGCTATTTTTCCGAGCCGCTGCGCATTGCCGGTGCCTGGCCCGTATTATGGACTACGGATCTGATGTGTCCCGAAGCCTACACGCTGGAGGCCGCCCTCGACGGATGGCTGGCCCGGAAATCCCCATCAGCCATCGCCGACATGGCTGCTGCGGCGTACAACAAATACCAGAAGTGCGGCTTCAAACCCGCGCGCCGCCTTCTGGTAAATGGGAGCGCTCCCTGAAGCGGCGCGGGATTTCAATCGATGAGCAAACGGAATTGGCCCTCTTTCATGAAGTATCAGGGCTAAGGCCAGCACTTGTTGTTCTAAGGGTAAACCTTAGAGGAGTTGCGAAATACCTTACATGACCTGAATGGTGGTGACGGAGATATAGAGATATGCGACTAATATAGCCAAGACCATTTCATCCAGGCTCCGCACGGCTCCGCTCCGAAACTCAAAGGAGGCGCTGGTGCACCAGGCAGTGGGGAATCGGTTTTTAGAAGCAAACATTAGCTTCTGCATTCAACCAACTCCCCAAACCAAATCATGAATAGTATAGACTGGAAAACAGCGGGAATGCATGCAGGTTTGGAGTTGCGCCGTAAGGAACCCCTGAGGGCGTTGGGTAAAACATACCCGGTGGGAAGCAGTCACAGCCAGAGCGCCAGTGAGGCTAGAGCGGGGTGGCTCGGCATACAGGAATCAGGGCTGCCGATGATCCTGCTTCCTGAAGATGGCTGTCAGACGCTGCTGGATTTTGCGACCGAAGCAGGGGATATCCTTAGAACAAGTGGACTTTATCGCCACGGCACCGTGCCTGTTACCATAAACAGCAAGACCGGTGTTGTGATGGAAATGACGGCTCAGCGTTTAAAATCATACCTGCAGATGTTTGCCGCCACCTGCAGGCTGGTGCCGGATGAAGATGGCGAGCCGGTTCCCGTGGTTTCCACGATGTCACTGGAGTGCGCGCAGGGTACGCTGGAAAGCGATGCGTTTATCCTGAAGCTTTCTGAGGTGGAGAAAGTTAATCCCATACGCATGCCGGTCATTCGGCAGGAGGGTGAACTCGAGCTGCTTCCTGTTGGTTATGACGAAGAAAGCCGTGTCTTCACGTGCGACAGCGGCATTGAATATGATGATCTGAACACGTTCCAGGCGCGTCTGATACTTTACGATTTTTTCCGGGATTTTCCCTTCAGCGACCTGCAGCCGGACGGCATGAGTTGCAGCAAGGCCGTGGCGGTGGCCGGCATGCTGTCTCACTTTGCCCCGATGCTGCTTCCTGATGATGCGCGGCGTTTTCACTTTGTCTTTGATACGAACAGTTCGGGCTCCGGCAAAACGCTTCTGGCCCAGGTAGCGATTATTCCGATCGTCGGGGAGTGCCGCGTGCAGTCCCTGGCCGCCAGTGAAGATGACATGAGGCGATTGCTGGAGAGAGAAGCCGATAAAGGCGCATCGTACGTCTTCTTTGATGGCCTGAGAGGGAATGAGCAGGAGGGTGCACTGGACGCGCTTCTAACGTCGTCCATGCGCGGCATGAGCCTCTACGTCACCTGTAACAGCCTGGAGCTGAGCTCTGAAGCCAGACGCCGCTCGCTCGTCTCCGAGCTTTATGTAGAGCAGGCGGACGCCATTGCTCTTTCCGCCAGTCCGCGGGTTATGGACACCGCCTTCCTGCGATCTGCGGAAGTGCGGCGGAACGTCCTTTCTGCCCTCTGGGCAATGATAAACGCGTGGAATCAGGCCGGCCGGCCGGTCTGCTCACGGCAGGTGCCGGGGTATGAAGCGTGGTCGAACGTGTACGGCAGTATCATTGAGCACGCGGGGCTGAGCTGTCCTCTCGAGAGGGTGATGGAGAATAACGATCGCGATTACGCCGATATGCGGGCCGTCGTCAGCCATCTTGTGGAGAAAGCGGAACGAACCTACAGCAACGCTCGCTGGACGGAGGTGCAACTGGCCGATGTGGTGGATACCGCCCTGGCCATTGGTGCGCTGGAAAAGCATATCGCCGGGGGCGAAGTAGTGGACATCATTGGGACCATCCGCTTTGTTCTGACGCATGACTCCGAAGTGCGGCTCATGGCACTGATCGCCAAGAAGTTTGGCGGACGCATCTTCGTGCTTGCTGACGATCGCCGCGTTCGGTTCGGACAGAAGGAGCGCAGGTATGGAAAGAAGTACGCGCTGGAAATACTGGGTTAGACCA
>JBGGNE010000057.1:0-2697 GCA_041287705.1 Methylacidiphilales bacterium
CTTCTCATCATCCACTGGCGGGGGCGTTAGCGGAAACTGCAGCATCGTATCCTCAGGTGCGTACAGGGTGATCACTGCCGATGGGATATACTGCATGCCGTAATGGGCGGGCGCTGTGCTGTTGTCTACCTCATATTTTAACTTCGCGGCGCCCTCTGCATCTACCTCATACGTCAGTGCGGCGTACGGCATCCGCACCAGACGCGCCTGCACCTCCGGTGTCATAAAGTCCTGCAGAGTGGCCGGTAGCTTGCCCTGTTGCGCCCGATACAGGCCAAAGGCGAGGATGCCCTGAATCAGGTTAGCCGCGCAGATATTTTCCAACTGCATATCCCAGTAGTAGTGCGTATCCGACGAGTAGTAGGGGCTCAGCCAGAAAACGCGGTGCGGATCCGGTACTTCGGGCCAGTCCTGCGTGCCCCGTTGCGCTTCCAGCCGGGCGTTCATCTTCTCCTCCTCCTCCAGCAGCGCGCGCGTCTTCATCAGCTCCGCCTGCCGTGGCAGCACCTCTTTCAGCGCGTTCCACTCCAGGCCGCCGCTGTATGTATAGAAGGGGCTCAGCACACGAAGGCCCCGCACGTTGGGCACACGATAAAAACGGTAAGGGGAGCGCGCCGTCCGCAGCCGGGCCGAGTTCATGACCGGCCAAGCCAGCAGATGACGATGCGCGATATCACGAAAATTCTCCGCACCAGGGAAGGGGACAGTCTGAAGACGGCGCAGATGCTCCTCCTTCAACAGCCCGCTGCGGACCGCAAACGCCATCAAATACATCTCCTCTTTCAGTAGGTCGTCTGTATCGATGCTTCCGGCATTGATACCCGGCGTTACCCCGTACGTGTCCTCCCACGAGGCCGCGACACTGTCCGCACGACCCAGCAGAATAAGCCCGCAGCGATGCACGTGCAGAGACCAGCTCAGCATCTCCATCGTGCGCTGATTAAAGTTGCCCTCCAGAAACAGTGCATAGCGCAGATACTGGGCCATCAGACGATCATGCTCACCCTGCATTCGATCGCGCCACGTTCTGCTGCATTCCGCCACTTGCTCCCGCTGTGAGGGGTTTCCGCCTCTTTTTTTGTGTCCGAGGGTAATAAATCTGGCGTAAAAGCCGGACATATTTCCATTGTCGGGCCTGTTACAGGTGACCTGCATCGCGGGCAGGGGATTGACTTTCTCAAAGAGTAAAAGGATTTTAACCTGTTCGTTAAGTGAGGGTTGAGCATAGGTACCGCTTAGCCCTGATTTCCAGCTGGTGATGTCTGCCCACGAGCCCTCTTCCTGAGGTTTGCGAAACTGCATACTCTTTCCCGTCTCCGGCCGCATCCGCGCTACATGCGCGCCGTAGACACTGAGCCTGTTTACAGCGCTGCGCAGAACGGGCGAGGCATCGCGCGCCGCCCGCCAATCCCTGCGATCCAGCTCCCGGAGCCCCTCAAACGTAAACACAAACCCCTGAGCCCGTTTCTTCGCCATATAGGCGTTATAACTCCACACCGAAGCCACGCCGAACATCCACCATCCGCCTACAGCCAGGGCAGGCACTATCAGCGCCAGCAGCGGGACCATAATCTCCCACCGCCCCATCCACGCCAGCCATCCCCGACCGCCTCTTGTTCCAGGGGTGGACCGCTCCCGTTCCGCTTCCGCTGCCACTGCCAATGGACTGGAAACCTCTGGATCCAAAGGCGTATCTCTCGTCATATCCCCTTATACGGAATTGATGGCGAGCCTATTTCACCGAAGCCCATTTGAGTGGCGGCCATTGATGATGGACTCTGGACTGGCAAACCGGCCTGATCTCATCACTGGCTCCACGCTGCCTGCCTTACGGCAGCGGCAGCGACCACTCATTTCCCTTTTGGATGGAGTCTCTCAGGCGGGCAAATTTATAGAAGAAGTCATTCTGTGCACCTCCGGAGCCGTAGTGATCGGACATGGGCATGATAATGAGCTGCTTAGGTGCGGTGACCGCGTTGTAGGCCGCGATGACACCGGCGGGACGGGCGGCGACATCGAGAAGTGCCACGGCGACCAGTGTGGGACATTGGATGCGCGGTGCGAAGTAAATCGCATCGTAATAGCCTGCGGTTTCCTGAACTTTTTTCAGATCCTTCCCTGGGTTGAATTTGGCAAGCCAGTAGGGCCAGCTTACCGCCCGCGCTGGATTAGCAAGCGGACCATAAACGTCGCAGCCGGCGGGAACGTTGATCATAACTCCTGTAACTTTGGGGCAAAGGCCCGCCGTCGCAAAAGACTGTAGTCCTCCCTGCGAAATGCCGGTAATGAGAAGAGTCTTGCCGTCCCAGTCAGGTCTTGTAGCGACGTACTCAACCGCACGCACGTCTCCCAGAAACATGCGAAGGAAATAGCTGGTTTCTCTGTCCTCGCTTCCTATGGAGTAGTAGTTTTTGAGCTCTCCGGCTTTCAGCTTATTGTAGAAGTCCGGCGATTCGTCCACCGGTAGGTCATGGGCGCTGACATTGATCACCAGCCAGCCGGATTTTGCATATCCCAGGATGGCGGCTTTATCCAGTGGCCCAACGCCGGCTGCATTGTAAATGACGAGAGCGGGATACTTCTTTTCTTTTGCGGGCCTGGCCAGAAGGGCCTTCACGTGAGTTCCACGGATGTTATCCAGCGTAAGTGTGAACAGCTCCATGCCCTCACCATTTTTGAGGCCATCCACGCTGAGAG
>JBGGNE010000058.1:0-4740 GCA_041287705.1 Methylacidiphilales bacterium
ATCTCCGCACCTTTCTCATCGTCGCCCAGGAGCTGAACTTCAGTCGCGCCGCAAAGAAGCTGAATGTGGCCCAGCCCGCGCTCAGCCGCACCATTGCGGATCTGGAGACCGAAATGGGCGTCCGCCTCCTCGAAAGAAACACCCACGGCGTAGCACTTACAAATGCAGGCACGCTGTTTCTGGATCGCGTACGGCATATTCTGGACGACACAAGTGATGCTGTCACTCAGGCGCAGCGGCGCTCCCGTGGCGAGACGGGAACGCTGCGTATAGGCTTCATCGGCACGCTCAGCCAGTGGCTGCTGCCCCGCCTGCTTCAAGCCTACCGGACGCAATTCCCTTTCGTGGATCTGGTGCTGCGCGAACTTGGGCCTACCCGCCAGCGACAGGAGATACTGGCCGGCAATCTTGATTGCGGCTTCATCGGCCTGACCGCTGCTGCGCCGGATCAAGAGCTGCAAAGCATGGTGGCCGCCGAAGATGAGCTTGTCGCCGCCCTCCCGGAAACCCACGCGTTCGCTGCACGATCCGCTATCCGCCTCATCGAACTGAAGAACGAAGCGTTCTACCTGACGGCACGCGACAACGCCCCCGCGTTCAATCCCTGGCTCATTACCCTTTGCGAGAAAGCTGGATTCCAACCCCGCATTGCCCGCGAAACTGACCGTGCTGCCACGGTGCTCAACTACGTCGCCGCCGGCTTCGGCGTCTCCATATTTCCTGCCAAAATAGCCCTTCTCGCTACCTGCGGCGTCCGGTTTCTGCCCCTCAAAGGGCGCCTGCCCAAATACCAGTATCAATTCGTCTGGCCTCTGCAGCACTCTAATCGCGCTCTGATGGAGTTCGCGAAGCTTGTCGAGCAGCGCCGTAATGTGTGACCCCAGCCTTGATCCGGACGCACATCAGAACGGTGCGCCATTGCCTGCATTCGATGGTCAGGTCCATGCAGGAAACAATGGTCGGCGCAATTATTTACTGAATTGTTGCTGAACCGCTTTCCATTTGTAACAAAGGCTGATATCCAGATCGCATGGAGTTCTGGAAACGTCTGCTTGGTAAAGATGAGAAATTCTTCGACTTGCTGGAGGCAAGCGCCGAGGAAGCCAGCTTGTGCTCGGCCAACCTGCGTCAATTCGTCATCCGATCCCGCACTGTCATGTCGACAGGCGGCATGGAACCTTTCAACGCGAGCCGTCGGAAGGATAAGAATATCACCCAGGAAATCACCAGGGAGTTGTGCAAGACGTTCGTCACGCCCCTCGAACGCGAGGACATCGAGGCACTTTCAAACTCCCTCTATAAGATTCCAAAGACCGTTCAGAAGATCTCCGAGCGGCTGCTCATTGGTCCCACCAATCTGCTGAATAGTCCTTCGCTGGCACAGCAGGTGCAACTGCTGGAGGATGCTGCTCAGGTGGTGGTCTCGATGGTGAAGTTGCTGAGGCATGGGACCTCACTCGACAAGATTGTCGAGTTGAACAAGCGACTCCAGCAGATCGAGGGCGAGGCCGATAAGCTGGTCATCCAGATGCTCTCGGATCTGTATCAGGGCACTCAGGACGCAAAGGATGTCATCTTCCTGAAGGATGTATTCGAGCTGGTGGAGAGGGCTGTCGATCGCTGCCGCGATGCAGGCAACACCGTTTTTCAGGTGGTTCTTAAAAGCTCCTAGCCTGTACCAGAATGCTCTTACTCTTCGCGGTCCTGCTCGCGGCTCTTGCCTTCGAGTTCATCAACGGCTTTCACGATACCGCCAACGCCATCGCCACAGTGGTCTCGACGAAAGTCCTGACCCCGCGCGCGGCGATTCTTCTGGCAGCGGCCGGCAATCTGCTGGGCGCGCTGACAGGAACCGCGGTCGCGTCCACTATAGGTAGCGGCCTGGTGGATATCCACGTTGTGACTACGGAGACCGTCCTGAATGCATTGCTCGCCGCAATCATCTGGGGATTGATTACGTGGTGGCTCGGCTTGCCCTCCAGCTCCAGTCACGCGCTCGTGGGTGGTCTTTGCGGAGCGGCTCTTTCGGCCTCCAACCTGAACTGGGAGATTCTGAAATGGAGTCAGATGGATGCCACAGGACACGCAACGGGGCTGTGGCCCAAGGTGATTCTGCCCATGATAGCCTCACCGCTGATCGGGTTCATCTTTGGCCTGTGCTTCATGTACCTGCTGCTGATCTTTTTCTACTGGATGACGCCTTACCAGTCGAAGATTTCGTTCGGCAGACTGCAGCTGGCCAGCGCGGCTTTCATGGCATTCAGCCATGGCTCCAACGATGCGCAGAAGACAATGGGCATCATCGCCCTGGCACTGTTCAGCGCTACGACCGCCGGCACGTTAAACGGTTTGCCCGAATGGCTTTTCTTCCTGCACACGCCAAAGTTTGAGATTCACGCATGGGTTGTGCTCGTCTGCGCGGTGACAATGGCCGTGGGAACGAGCTTTGGCGGATGGAGAATTATCCGCACGATGGGCCACCGCATGGTGAAGCTTCAGCCCGTGCACGGTTTCGCCGCTGAAACTTCCGCTGCGGTTATCATCAACGTTGCCAGCCACTTTGGTATCCCGGTTTCCACGACGCACGTTATAGCCACATCGATCATGGGAGTAGGCGCGACCAAACGTCTGAGCGCAGTTAAGTGGGGCGTAGTCGGACGCATGGTCTGGGCCTGGGTCCTGACACTGCCCGTAACCGCTGCTCTGGCTTATGGACTGCAATCTTTCTTCAAGCTATTTTAGGTGAAGTCAGGAGTCTCCGTGAATTGCGAAGACTCCTGAGTCTCATTGTATCTGCTCTGGAATCTGCGGCTACATACTCAGCAGGGTTCTCGTCTCAGTTGTCGTGCCCGCAGAGGACTCCAGGGAAGATTAGTCGACTGCGTTTCAGATCAGACCAATTAGACCAATCGCAGGCGTTAATTGGTACAAATCCTGGGTCGCTTTTGGGCGATAGCAGCGTTGCGCTTTCAGTCATGCAGTATACTAATGCCCTCCCTCAATCGCGCCTTGCTCTCATCCCAAAATCGAGCCCAGTTTTTATACCAATTAGCGCCTGCGAATGGTCTTACCTCATCCATGGCATCTGCCTTGAACACGGGAAGGCATGTCTGAAGCGATCCAGTTGCATGACTCAGCGCAGTTTTTTGAGCTCAAACTGCTGCCCGGCCAGCGCGGCCTTGGCGGGCGCGCCCCAGAAGGGCGTTGGCGTGTAGTCCCAGTCCTCGATCATGATGGGGGTGGCCCATGTGTGGAAGGACCAGCCGCTCCAGTTCAGCCTGTATTTCTGGATGAAACCGAGCATGTCTGGAGCCCAGGTATAGGGATCTTCCTGAATTTCCAGCGGCAGCCATGTCATCAGTTTGGTATCGGCGCCGACTTCGCCGACGAAGATGGGGTGAAGCGCCGCGGCGCGCAGAACCTTGTTCTGCCAGTCGCGCTTCCACGGGTAGATGTGCGTGGAATACATGATGCCGTTGCCGTCCGGATCCTGAAGGGCGTAGCCATCCACAATTCCTTCCAGATCGTAGGCCCAGTCCAGGCCGCCGGCGATAATGATGTTGCGGGCACCGGTGGCGCGAATGACATCGACAACACGCTGCATGCCGGGGGATTCGAAGCATTGGTTTTTCTTCTTCTCCGCGTCGCTGAGAAAGGCGGATTCGTCGATGCCCTGCTTCTTTTCTTCCACTTCGCCGCCGTCCCGCCAGACTTCCCAGGAAATATCGTGCGGCTCGTTAATGATATCAAAGAGCACGGCAGGGTGGTTCTGGTACTTTTCTGCAACTTCCTTCCAGAAGTCGAGATGCTCCGGGCGGACAGCACGGAACCGGTGGTTATCCAGTACAAGGTAGGCGCCGCGATTGGCAGCCGCATTAACTGCCGCATCCACCGTAGCTCGATAAGCGGCACCGCCATCGGTTTGACCAGCGCTCTCGTCTCCGGGTTCTCCCAGCCCATACCAATACTCGTTCTTTATCGCCAGGCGAATGACATTGGCCTTCCACTCTTCAATACCGACCAGCGTGGAGAGTACGGCACCGTGGCCTTCCGGTCGAATCTCCAGACCTGGAATGGCGAGACCCTGAAGCCATACTTCCTTGCCACTGGCATCCACCAGGCGGTTGCCTGAAACACGGAGTTCGCTTGGCCATTGATCGGGGCGCGGGGCTTCGGCGGCTGGATCCCGGGGATAGTTGTGCGTTTTGTCCCTGAGTTTCGATGGCTCGGGAACAGGAACTGCGGGCGCGGGAGTGTCGGAAGAAACTTTGTCTGAGGTGAGCATGGGGAAAAGAGATCCTGGGGAAGTTTGCCTCAAGTGCTATAGTGCTAACGATCAGCGAAGCGTCGTATGTTGGTGCATGACGAAGACGCAAGGAGCAAAAATGCGAGATCATGTATAGTAATGGATCAAGCAATAATCAAGCAATGATGTGATAATCTGCTTCATCCCCTGGCAAACCCACAAGACTTGAGTTTGGGATTGTGAACGTCGCGCAACTCTCTAAACAGGAATACGCTGCTTATGACGACTGCACACTCCTCCAACGATCCCCTCCACGGTATGACTTTGGAAATGATCCTGAAGAAACTGGTGGATGCATACGGATGGGAAGAGATGGGCAAATTCGTCCCGATCCGCTGTTTCATGTTCGATCCCAGCATTACCTCCAGCCTGCGCTTCCTGAGAAGGACACCATGGGCCAGGGCGAAAGTGGAGGAACTCTATTTGCTGCATGT
>JBGGNE010000059.1:0-10612 GCA_041287705.1 Methylacidiphilales bacterium
CGATAATCGGCACTGCCACGTCGTCCGGGTTCTGCATTGTCCAGATGAAGTGAAAGTTGAAGCACTCTGCCAGGATGAAGATAGCCGCAGCCGTCACATCGCACTCGGCCTTGCGGAAAAGCAACAGCGCGGCTCCAGTCGCAAAAGGCAAAAAGGCCCAGACCAGGCCGTACCAGTTATAGTGGTCGCCCTCGTTATAGGCGACGACCGGATCGATACACAAGGAAAGGATGCCCAGCAACAGAAGTACTATGGTGAATATCTTTAGCTTCATTTCATCGTTCCTTGTGGCTGGGCCGGGCGGATAAGCGCGGTTAGCGCACCTTGCCGGGTTTTACTATGACTCGCTTACCCTGCCGCTTTTATTTCGCCATGCACCAGATCGTGCAGCGTAATGATGCCGATGACGGTCTGGCTTTCGCAGAAATCCAGCACGACGAGCATTCCCGAGGAAGTCTCCAGGAGCTTCGGACCTACGTAGCGGATGCTGTCGTCCGCGCGAATTGTCACGGCGGGTTGCAGGGCCGGACGCGTTTCGCTCGTGCTGGCAGGCGAAGAGGCCAGAAAACACTCCGCTTCCGCGCGCTGCAGAATGCCGATGCAGGAGCCGTTCTCCATGACCGGAAAACTCTGGTGCGGTGATCTGGTCAGGAGATCGCGCAGATCCGCTGGTTGCAGCGAAGTCACCAGCACGGGCGTGAAGTTGGTGATGGTGGCCGCGTCGCGCAGATGCCAGTCCGCCAGGGACTTTGGCGGCATGATCTTTTCGATGTGAATGCCGTCGCGGGCCAGGATGTCGGTGTAGAAGTTATCCTTTACCAGGCGCCGGCTGACGGCCTGACTGACAATGGTGCCGAGCATCAGCACGGGCACAAAGGCGAACTGATGCGTCATCTCAAACACGATGAGCATGCTGGTGATCGGCGCGCGCACCACGGCGCCCAGGCAGGTGCTCATGCCCACGACGACCAGCACGATGATGTCGTTCTGAGTAAAGTGCAGCCAAACACCCAGCAGGCTGGCGCAGGCCAGACCGGCGCTGGCGCCCAGAAAAAGGACAGGCGCGAAGATGCCGCCACAGCCGTTCCACGCATAGGCGGCGCTGGTGGCCACCAGCTTGGCGACGAGAAGAATGAGCGCGAACTGCCAGATCATGTTGCCGTGCACCATTGCCTCCAGGTCTGCATAGCCAAGCCCGAACACACCCAGATGGCCGATGCTCAGCAACACGGATATGCCCACCGCCCAGGCAATCATGGCTCCGATCACCGGCTGCAGCCACGGCGGCACAGGCGCCTTGTGGCGAATCCAGTCGCGCCAGTTTAACGTAAGGACCTGGAACAGCACGCCCACGCATGCCGCTACGCCGCCGACAATGGGCGCTGCCAGGTAGACCGTTGGTGAGAAATCTGCAATGGCCGGGATGATGAACGCCGGCTGATCCCCCACGCACAGGTGGGTGACCAGCGTGGCCACGACTGCCGCCAGTAACGTTCCGCTGAGGTAGGTGGCGTTGTTCAGATCCTCCAGAACTTCCTCCAGCACAAAGGTGATGGCCGAGATGGGCGTGTTGAACGCCGATGCGAGTCCCGCAGCGGCCCCTGCCGAAAGTGCGGCGCGACGCTGATCCCGCGCCATGCCTGCCGCACCCGCGATGTTGGAGGCCGCGGCAGCAGCCAGCTGCACACTCGGACCTTCCCGGCCCAGGCTGGCGCCGCCGCCGATCGTCAGCGCTCCTGCCACAAACTTGGTAAGCATGAGCCGCAGCGGGATGTATCCGCCATCCTGCCAGAATGCTGCCTTTACTTTGGGAATACCGCTGCCCGCCGCCTCGGGGCAGAAGCGCGCCACAATGATTCCGGAAAGCAGCGATGTGCTGATCACCACCGCAAAACTGACGCCCATCGCCACCAGCGGCCCCGCCTTTAGCAGAGGTACCAGGGCGTTACTGTAAATCCCATCGACCGCAAAGCGAAAAAGCAGCGCTGCCGCCGCTCCTGCCAGTCCATATGCCACAGGCAGCAACAGCTTGCGTCCGTGCCCGGGCAGGCGTGCCAGCATATGCTGCACCCAGCTCTGAATCTGCGACGAAGGAGAAGGAGGTGTTGATGATGAGGGTGGCGCGGCATCCGGCGATGCCGAAGGTACGGAAGAACCTGTCATAGACCGGAACTTTAACGCGGATGCCGGTCCATGGCTATTCTTTCGGAGTTCTTCGCCTTCCAATCCCCTCGAATCTGGTCCACCCCTTATCCCAGCAAAGCTCCCTTACGCCTCGTAGCAGCGGCGGTGATTGAGGCAGAGGCGGGTGTGGGCGCGTTCTTCATCGCAGCCCAGGTGGGAGAACGTGATGTTGCACCAGTAGGCGGCGCGGTCGTTGCGCTCGGATTCCACCTCCAGGGAGCCTTCGGCCTGGGCGGGGATGAACATCCGTTTGGTGCGCAGGTGACGGCAGGCCACCAGCGGTTCGCAACTCGGGGCACAGCTGGTTTCGACAGCAACTGCGGCCTCGGCGGTATCCTGTACGCCAGTTGCCGAGGGGCTGTCCCCGTTAATGGAAGCAGGAATATTCGCTTTCATAAGATGTTGGGAAGAAAAAGGTTGGTTAGCCCGCCGTTTCATTGAGAGCCAGCAGTGCGCGGCGCACCAGCGTGTGGGCCAGAGGTACTTTGTAGCCGTTCTGGCTCAGCGGTTTCGCATCCTTCAGAAGCATGTCTGCCGCTTTGGTTGCAGTCTCCTCATTCAGCGGCTTGCCCTGCAGGAAGTTGTTGACGTCCATGGACATATAGGGCACGGGCGCGACGCAGCCCAGCACCACGCGGGCATCGGTAATCACTCCATTGGTCACGTTGCCTGCGGCCGCGCAGCTTACCAGCGCCCAGTCGAATTCCTTCTTCTCGCTCTGCTGGCGGTAGGCGCAGCGCTTGCGGGTTGTGGGGATGTTGACGCCGGTCAGGAAATCCTGCGAATCCAGGGAATGATGCGCGGCTGCTTCCTTCCAGGCTTCGGCATAAAGCTCCGGCATGGAAAGTGTGGCGGTGGCACGGCCGCGTCGTACGGTTACGGCGGCATCCAGAGCGGTCAGCATCGTGGCCATGTTGGAGGCGATAACCGTGACGCACGATCCGCCCGTAAAGAGCGCGTGATACCGATTCTCGCCATCGCGCGCCAGGCATTTGTCGCCGCCTTTCTTCTGGCAGGTCACATCCGGGTGGCGGTAATACCAGCAGCGGCTGTGCTGCAGCAGATTGCCCGCGATAGTTGCCACGTTGCGAATCTGCGTGCTGCCCACTTCACCTGCCGCGTGGGTAAGACCGGGGAACGTCTTCTTCAGGTCCGCGCTGGCGGCTATCTCCGCGATCGTCACGTTGGCGTCGATACGAAAGTGCTCGGCCGGTGCGGCTTTGCCTGGGAATGCGGATGCGCCCGACACCTTGGCATCCACGGCAGCGGCGCTGGAGTCGATAAAGCTGATGCGGTTAAGAAACGGAACGGAACCCGTGGCTGCTGAAGTCTTTGGCGCGATGCCCGTCACAACATTGCTGGGTCGCTGCACGCGTTTCACGTTGACGAGAATTTCCGGTGAAGGCGTCAGCAGGTAATCCTTCATTTCGGCCAGCAGATCGATGCCGCCGGCCAGATAGCGGCCTTTATCGCCCACCATTTCGATGGCCTCATCGACGGTGCGCGCAGTGGTATAAGTAAAAGGATGCATGAGGTAGATTAAAGAGATGGAATTGCCGGATGACCCGGTTGTCAGACTTTTACTCCTGGCACTTTGCCTAGCGCGGCCAGCACCTTGGCGGGGGTGATGGGCAGGCTGTGCACGCGAACGCCGATAGCGTTGGCCACTGCGTTGGCAATGGCAGAGGCAGTAGGTACGTTGGAGACCTCCGCGATGCCAATGACGCCCCGGTTGGGCATGTTCAGCAGAATGCACTCGATATCCGGCGTGTCGGCCAGATTGGGGATCTTGTACGTATCGAAGCTGTGGTTCAGCACCACGCCCGTCTGCCTGTCCATCACGCGCTCCTCGTTCAGCGCATAGCCCATACCCATGATGATGCCGCTGTTTACCTGGCTGGTGATAGTAAGTGAGTTAACCACCAGCCCGCAGTCCATCACTGCCAGCACCTTCCTGACGCGGATGTAACCGGTTTCGGTATCAACTTCCACCTCCACAAACTGTACGCCGCCGGAGCCGCTGCTGGAGAGCCCTTCCTTCCACTCGCCCGTCACAGAAATGGGGTTGATGCCGATCTTGCGGCAGGTTGCAGTCCAGTTGGCGGCGTTAATATCCTGTACGCCGGTCACCTTCTTCAGCTCGGCCAGCGCGTTCTGGGCGGCATCCAGAACAGCAGGACAAATGCTTGCGGTTGTGGTGCTTCCACCGCTGGCGCCGCTGGGCGGAAAACGGGTGTCGCCGATGCGTGCGATGATCTGTTCCGGCTTTAACCCCAGGGCCTCCGCGGCCACCATGGCCACCAGCGTGCGGCTGCCGGTTCCCAGATCCTGTGTTCCGATACGGATCTCCACCGTGCCGTCGCTGCTGATTACCGCTTCCGCCTTACTGCCCTTGCCTCCACCGCCCCATGTGGCGCCCGCGCAGCCGATGCCAGTCTTAACGGGGCCGGCTGAACTTCCGGGCTTCTTGTACTTCTCTTTCCAGCCAAATTTATCGCGACCCAGCGCATACTCCTTGCGGCGGTTTTCACTGGGGTCATTAAGAATACGTATTTCGACAGGATCAATCCCAAGCTTTACAGCCAGGTCATCCAGCATGCTTTCCGTGCCGAAGGAACCCTGTGGATGAGATGGCGCGCGGAAGGCGCGGGCGGCTCCCGCATTGATCGCCACGGTCTGCTGTTGTGTGCGAAGGTTGGGGAAGCGGTAAATGTAAGGCGTGGCGACGTTAGCATCCGAGCCACCGCCGGCCGATTCACCGCCACCGCCCGTGCCGGATGTACCAACTGTTTCCGCCTCAAACGCGATCAGCTTGCCATCCTTTGCCGCGCCCATCTTCAGCTTCTGAATGGATGACGGGCGGTTTCCCACGGAGAGCCCTTCACCCAGGCGTGTCAGAATCATCTTTACGGGGCGACCCGTTTCCTTGCTGAGATCCATTGCCAGCAGACCCTCTACACCCGGGCCAAACTTGGCTCCGAAACCGCCGCCCATATAATCGCACAGGACCTGCACGTTACCGTGCGGCATTTTCAGCCTGTCAGCTATAGGGCCGCGTACGGAAAAGATGCCCTGAGTGCTGGCCCAGACGGTGGCTTTGTCCGCCTCCACATGAATCGTGTTGCCATGAGCTTCCAGCGGGTGATGCATCTGAACGGGGGTGCTCAGTTCCGCTTCAACCACCTCGGCGCATTCAGCAAATCCCCTGGCCAGATCGCCCTCCTGCTTTTGCCTGGGTTTGCCCAGGTTCGGCGCGGAGTTCCATACCTGCGGTGCGCCTTCCTTCATGGCATCCCGTTCATCGACGACAAACGGCAGCGGCTCGGCGGTAACCTTGATGGCTCGCAGTGCATCCAGACAGGCCTGCTTGGTGGTAGCCGCCACACCCGCGATCTCCTGCCCATAATAACGTATCGGTCGAGGGACATTGCCCAGAACGATGACCGCCTTAACGCCCGGGATGGATTTTGCTGCGGAAGTATCTATGGCGGTGATGTTTGCAGCGGGCCACTTCGACGTCAGAATCATGCCGTAGAGCCAGCCTTCGGGCTGCACATCACTGGCGTACTTGGCGCTGCCGGTGACTTTGGCACGGGCATCTACGCGCGGAACTTCCGTGCCCAGCACGGTAAGGGGATTAGGCCAACTCGGCATAGTTGATCACGGTGGTGGTTTGGGCAACGGGGACGCCGCCCGCCTTGAGCGCGGCCTTCAGAACATTGGGGTAAGTTCCACATCGACAAATATTGCCGGCGCAGGCGTGGCGCACCTCCGCCTCGGTGGGCTTCGGAGTGGTCTTCAGCAGCGCGGTGACTGACATTACAAAGCCCGGCGTGCAGAAGCCGCACATCAGGGCGTCGCACTGCACAAAGGCTTCCTGCACCGGTGTCAGCTTGCCGTCTTTCGACAGACCTTCCACCGTGGTGATTTCGGAGCCCTCGCAGTCGATGGCCAGCGCCGAGCACGCGTAGATTGGCTTGCCGTCCAGCAGCACAGTGCAGGCGCCGCACGTGGCGCGGTCGCACACTTCCTTGGCGCCGGTGTTGGGGGAGTGATTGCGCAGCGCCTCCAGCAGCGTAACGCGTGGCTCCAGAGTAAACTTCTGCTTCGCGCCGTTGATCGTGAGTGTAACAGGCACTGCACCCGGACCCTGCGGTCCTGGGCCGGACGTCTTGGCTATTTCCTGGGCCACGGCGTTGGCCTGCGCGGAGGCCGCCGCGACGAAGGTTGTGCCCAGACCGCGCAGAAACGAGCGGCGATTGAATCCACCGCTGCTGCCTGCGGTGGCGGGAGGGGACGACGAGGAAGGCGGCGGCGTGGATTCGGAACTCATAGCTTTATGATGTATGCACTGAATTTTTCCAGCTATCCTGTAAAGTAGTAGAGAAGCAGATGGAGACGCGATTGAACCCAGAGCGGAACGGGATGCAACGGCTCCAGCCGGACTATCGCACCTGAACCAACTTCATCAACCGCGATTACGGCAATTCCTGCAAAAATAAGCTGCGTTGTCGGCACGTCAGCCAAGGCATCAGCGTT
Source organism: Methylacidiphilales bacterium (assembly GCA_041287705.1). Classification (GTDB taxonomy): domain Bacteria; phylum Verrucomicrobiota; class Verrucomicrobiia; order Methylacidiphilales; family UBA1321; genus LW23. Next base: position 6,724 of record JBGGNE010000059.1, read on the forward strand.
GCTGATAGTGCGCAGCGGAAACTATGCAGTGGATTAAAAGTCGAAGCCTTCGCTAGGAATTTGTTGCCGAGACAAGATTGCGCGCCTGCTCATAGTCTTCGGGTGTATCGATATCCAGAACAAGCCCGGGATCCTCGCACGGAATATCCACCATATCAGCCACATGCAACTGCAAAAAATGCTTGAGCGTGGGCAATTCGGTGGCAGCCAGCTCTGGAACAAGATGTCGCGGAATAGCCATAGGATGACCGCCGCGACCGTTCCGGCGCGGTCTAAGAATGGCGTGGGCATGGGCCGGATCACGTGTCGCATCAACCATGCGGTGCAGCGTCAGCGATTGCAGATGCGGCTGATCGCCCAGAGCAATCACGAGATGTGTAGCCCTCACGGACTTCGCGAACGCACCTTCGGCCATTTCCCTGGCAATGTGGGCCGCCGCCGTTTGAACGGATCCCATCATATCGCGTTCCGGATAGAGCGTAGCCGTGGCGTTGACTCCGTGGAATAGCTCCTCATGCCGGCCCTGGCTTTTCGCACGCGCGGCCAGGCTGTCCAACTCCGCAAGCACAGGATCGTGATTGCCCTGGCCCAGCACAACAAGAATGCGTGCCGCACCCAGTCGCCGCCATTCGGTAATGAGATGGGACAGAATGGTGGCTGGAGATTCCTCACCAAGGGTCTCTCGCTGAAAATTGCTGGAAGCCCAGGGGAGACAAAGCTTGGGCCTGCCCCCCATACGTGTGGATTTGCCCGCCGCCAGAATGGCGACGAACAGGGTGGCCGCGTCCATTAATTCAGGCCTTCCATCATGCCCATTGAATCAGCAGTGCGTTGTCTTCGGCTCAGCCTTATAGCTTGGAATACATGCCAGGCCCCTTACCGCAGAATGCGGGTGCGCGGCCTTCCATGGGACCGAACTGTCCGGTGAAGAGACTGCGCCTGCCCTGATCGCTCCAGGAGAGCGAGAGTGCGGGCTCCGCAACTCGGGCGCTGATGAGTTGCTCCACCATAAAGTTGGCGGAGTTGGCGTTGCGGGGCTCATACCACAGCCGCTCGCCGCAGCTTGCCGTGCCGTTGCACTCCTGAGCCAGGTGGCTGCTGAAGGCAATATCTTTTCCTGCGGAGACCTGCACATTGCCCTCGGAAATAAACGCATTCAGCGGAACCTCGCGGACGTCGGTGGCGGGATTCAGTGAAGCGGGAGTCTGTGTGCGCAGCCAGCTGATCAAAGCCTCGCGCTGAACCGGAGCGGCGCCCTGGGGAAGGTAGGCAAGTGCCTGATGCGCAGCATGCTCTTGCATGGCCAGATTCTCGTCGCCCTTTTCCATCAGCGCCACTGTCAGGCCTGCCAGAGGCGTACCCGTGAATTGTCCGCCTTCGAACTTCCACACGCGCAGCATGTAACGGCCTTCCAGAGTGGCTTCGGAGGAAGCGGTGCAGCCGCCGGTATAGAGCTCGCAACTGTGCAGCTCCGCAAAGCGGCCATATGGCGCTCCGGACGGATTAGGTTTCGCCTCCGTGATCTGCGGCGCAGAGCCTGAAGTGCGCGCATTGGCACTAGCGCCCGGCGTTATCCCCGAGAGCGACTGCGGCTGCAGCAAAAGACCCGCGGTTGCGGCTAGAAACAGCCCCGCGGACGGTAGTAAGAGAGTTAGTTTCGGCGACATAAGCGGCTCGTTTTTGAATGAATTGTCCCATGATACTCACGGCGATTTCAGGCACCGAAACCGCTCCGATATCCAGACCCACAGGGGAAGATACCGCGTTTAGGGCCTCCTCGCCAGCGATTCCTTCAGCCAGAAAGTGCTCGCGAATGGTGCGCGACTTGCGCGAACTGCCAATCATCCCCAGGAACGCGAAGTCGCGGTGGATCCAGTGCCGCAGCACCAGCGCGTCATGGCGATGCCCGCGCGTCACAATCAGCCCGAACGTGGGGCGCCCGGCAGGGAATGGTTCTGCGAAGATTTCCTCCCAGCTGCCGGAGCACAATCGTACGGGCTCCGTGAAGCACGAGCGGCTGGCAAGCGATGCGCGGTCGTCGAAGATCGTTACCTCAAAGTCCACGCTGACTGCCAGCGGCGCAACGGCCTGGGCAATGTGCCCAGCGCCGGCGATCCAGAGCGCGCAGGGCGGCGTCACTGTTTCGCGATACAACCAGTGAGCGGACTCTGCTTCACCTTCCGGTTCTTGCGCGACAAGAGTCTCCACCCATGCGAGTTCATAGTCTGCGGTAATTCCCCACGTGCGGGTTGCGTCGCGTCTGGCCAGTGCCTCCCACAGCGCAGCGCCCGCGCGGGCGTTGGGCAAAATCACCCCGGAAACGCGACCGCCGCAGATTAGCCCGTCATCCCAGCCAAAGTCGTGGTCCAGCACCAGATCGAAGGGGTCCGGGCGCCCTGTGAGCAGAGCGCGCCGTGCCCGTTCCTGGATTTCCGCCTCCAGACATCCGCCGCCCATCGTGCCGACAATGCGGCCGTCTGCAAAGAAGAGTGCTTTGGCACCACGCTTCTGCGGGCTCGATCCCTTCACGCTGGTAATGATGCCGAGCGCCGCCGTCTGGCCACTGGCGCAGAGATCCCGAAGGCTTCTGTATATTGTGGGGGTCACCGGGTAATAGCTTACACAACAAGCCCAGCATTGCTATTGGCGAAACAGCGATTTTTGCACGAACAACAGCAGTCCATGCGCTTCAGTTGACTGTCTCCTAACTGTATATGCCGGTATCGCCGCTTTTTTGCTCGTTTGGCGGATAGCGTGGTTCCATCATAAACGACCCACGTCACGCCATGACATCCAATCCCCCTGCCGCCGCCGTTCCGCCCCGGATCAACGTAAGCTCCACCATAGCAGAGATTTATCCCGGCGTATGGAAGATAGCACTCCAGGCCGCTGACACTAAGGGGCAGCCGGATGCCGTCGCTGGCACCTCCTCCGCCCACCGCGCACTGCCGCCTGCCGAGGATGCATTGCGTTCCATGCCGGCCGTGGCTGAGCAGCCCTTTTCGTTTCAGGATATTGCGGCGAGGAAATCGCGCAGCGGCCTGCTGATCAATATTCCTCTGGGCGATCGCGAGGAAGTGTATGGTATGGGGCTGCAGCTCAAGAGCCTGCGCCAGACTGGCAAGAAGAAGACGTTGCGCGTAAACAGTGATCCGATCGCCGATACCGGTGACAGCCATGCGCCCGTGCCCTTTTATGTGAGCACGGCGGGTTATGGCGTGCTGGTCGACACAACGCGCTACGCTTCCTTCTACTTTGGCGCCCACGCCGCGCCTGCTGCCGCCGTGCAGCCTCCCACCGCGCCGGGCGACTGGAAGCCGGCTTATGTAGCTGTCAGCACAGAAGATCTGTACAGAACCAAGCGTATCTCCACTACTGTGCAGGTAAAGATTCCGCTGGAATCAACAGCGGATATCTACGTGTTTGGCGGACCGACCATGCGGGATGCAGTGCGGCGCTACAACCTGTTTTCCGGCGGCGGCGCGCTGCCTCCGATGTGGGGCCTGGGCGTGTGGTACCGCACGTTCGGCAAGTTTCAGCAACAGGAAGTGCTGAATCTGGCGCGGACACTGCGCGAATCGCGCATGCCCTGCGACGTCCTGGGCCTGGAGCCCGGCTGGCAGACAAAGGCTTATAGTTGCAGTTATATATGGAACCAGCAGGCCTTTCCGGACCACGCCGCGATGACGCGCGAACTGCGCGGGCAGCATTTCGAGATCAACCTGTGGGAGCACGCTTTTGTCCATCCCACCTCACCCGTGTACGAGAAGCTGCTGCCGCTCTCCGGCGATCTGGCGGTATGGAAAGGGCTGGTGCCCGATTTCACTCTGCCCGAAGCGCGCGAGATCTTTGCGGATTATCATGCGAAGACTTTCGTTGATCACGACAT
>JBGGNE010000060.1:0-5795 GCA_041287705.1 Methylacidiphilales bacterium
CTGTGCAACTTAAGTCGTCGATTTTGAGATGAGAGCAAGGCGGAATGGAGGAGTGCATTAGACTAATGCTCGACCGGAATTCCAACGCTGCTCTCGCTCAAAAGCGGCGGCTCAAGTTGCGCAGGTTATTTTTCTGGAGGCTCCTAAATAAAAACAAGACCGCCACGCTGGCGCATAGTGCACAGCGTGGCGATTGTATTCTCCGTGTAATCAGGAGCCAGGTATAGGCTGCCTAAACCTGCTGATTACTGAGCGGTAGTTCCAGCAGGAGCAACCTGCTTTCCGTCTGCGGGAGTAGCAAGATCTTTGCGCTGCCAGACGCGGACGTAGTCGATCACGAAGTCGGAGGGGAGTTTCTTGTTATCCAGGGAGTCGTTGTCCCAGCCGCCGGAGGGCAGCGTGAAGAGGAGGTTGGACGCCACGTTGCAGACGCGTTCATCTTCCCAGCGGAGCACTTCCACGCCGTTGCAGTAGAATACCGCAAGGCCGGGGAGCCACAGGAGGCCGGTGGTCATGTAGCCGTCTTTATCGGGCTGAACATATATGGCCGTGCTGCCGGTCGCTTTGTGGCCGGCCTTATAGCCGTCCCAGTGCATAGCGACGTTGTAGCGGTTCGGGCCCCAGCGGGTCAGGGCTTCAAAGATATCGAACTCCATGCCGCCGTTGGCCGTATCAGCGCGTTTCCACTGTTCGGGAGCGAACTTGACGCCACGGTCAGGCATCATCCAGAACGCGGGCCAGAGGCCGGGGGCGCTGGGGCTTTTCAGACGGGCTTCGAAGTAGCCGTAGCGCTGCACCCACTTGCCATAGCTGCTGAGATAGCCGGTGGCGTAATCGAACTCTTTACCGGCGGGATCATCGTTGTGACGAGTCTTCTTGTGCTCGTAACGGAGCTTTACAACGCCGTCACCGATGATCACGTTGTTGGCGCTGTAGGCGCTGACTTTATCGTAATAGTTCGGGCCTTTGACGTGCCAGACAGTCTCGTCGATTGCCGGGCCGTTGAATTCTTCCGAAAGAGTCTGCACCCATTCCCCGGTTACAGGCGGACGCTTGCCCAGCCAGTCAGGAAGCACCGCGGGCGGATTCGCCAGCGTGGCGGACCGCACCGTAAAAGTGGCTGCGGAAGCGTTGCTGCTGGCGACGCGAAGCGCGGAGGTGGAATCGCTGGTGAACTTGGTCCCGGTATCCGCCACCATCTGCGGGTTCTTGCCCTTGGCGGCGCTGGCGCTGGATTCGATGCGCGCTGTGGCTTTGGGGATGAAGGAAACAGTGAGTTCCTGCTCGGCACCGGGGGCTATGGGCGATGCGGCCGTGACACTCTCCGTGTTGCCGCCGTTGCTGGTCAGCAACAGCCTGGGCGTGGCGGCTTCTGTGCCGTCGTTGCGCAGCTTGACGCGTACTTCGCTGCCCTGGCGCAGATCCCAGCGACCCTTGATCGGCTTGATCAGTCCCGCCGCTTCTTTATTGGCGGTAAGCACAACCTTAACGGTGTTGCCTTCCGCAGTGACAGTCGTGCCCGCCTTGGCTTCAAGCTGAACTGCCGCGTCTATCGGGTCGGACTTGCCGCCGATGAGAAAGCCGTCCTTGGGAAGAACGCGCACGGACTTGGGGTCGACCGGCGGTTTGTCGCCCGGCGAGCCGCCTGCTTCAATGGACTCAACGCGGAACGTCGTCTCATCCTTATCCGTCTTGTTGGTGAAGATCTGGATAGCGCTGACGTTCTCCGGCTTCAGGGCCCAGCCCGGTTTGCCGAAATTGATGCCAAAATAGACCTTCACTTCGCCGTTGGCACCCGGCTGCAGCCACATTACTTCGCTGTTCCAGGGGTTCAGCTTCCAGTCATCGGGATTATCTATACGCAGTGCGACACTGATCTTCTTGCTGCTGGTATTGACTATCTTGGCTTTGACAAAGCCGTACTTGGACAAATTCCAGGCGCCGCCCGGAGGTGCGAACTTGATGCCGGGGTAACCGGCAGGCCCGGGCGCTACCGTAACCCAGAGGCAGGGCGTGGCAGCCGACGAGGGATCGGGCTTCGCTTCGGTGGTCACCTGAGTACCGGTGGTAGTGAGTCCCGACGGCGCGGACGAGAAGTCCGCAAGTGGCAAGGGCGCAGCATCTTCCGCATGAAGCAGGCCGAAGCCCGAGCACAGGGAAATCGCGGCTGCCGCTAAAATGGCACGCTTTGAGTTCATTAATAGCAACATAAACGACAACAGGCCATTGCGCTATGTCCAACGCTGATACACGGCGGGTCATTTCCCGACTGATATCACACCATCGCTTGTCTCCAACCGCTGCAATTCAGTCAGATAATGACAATCACCAGATCAGCTTTGGACCGTAAAGCGAATCGTAAGCGATTATATCCGGTCCGACCGCTCGAGGCTAACCCCTGGATTCGCGGCTGTACAGATGCGGATACGCTTTGCGCCAGCTGTCCGGCGTGGGCAGCAGCTTGCCTTCCGGCATCTTCAGCGTGGCAAGCGTCTGACGGCAGCGTATGTAGACGCGCGGCGTGTGCTCGCGGTGTGAATCGCCGACGATCGCGGATTTCAGGGAAGCTGCCATCAGCCGATCGCGAAGCTCGAACGCGAAGTGAAATCTCACGCGATCAAAAGATTCCAGCCGGCCATGGATCTCCACGCTGTCGCCCATACGCGCCGGGTACAGGTAATCGATTTCCGTACGGGTCAGCACAGGCACGCGACCGGAAGCGTGCATTTCGGCCAGCGTCCAGCCCATCTGCTCGGCCAGATTGCTGCGCGCTACTTCGACGAGGCGCAGGTAGGCGATGTTATGCACCACCCCTGCCGCGTCCGTATCGAAGTAATAGAGCTTGATCGGCACAATGATCTCGGAGGACGGTACGCTTACCGGCGCGGCGCTGTCAGGCTGCCGGTCGGTATCGTCAAATGCCTGCGTGGCGTCGTCGTCCTCGGGATCTTTACTCATAAACAGAGTGTGGTACTGCGGCGTTCCGGCAGTGGTTAATGGTTAAGCGGGGAATTCCTCGCGAAGGCGCTTTACCAGCAGCTTCAGCACCTTGATTCGGGCATGCCACTTAAAGTCGCCCTCAATGATGTTCCATTCCGCGTCCTTGGTGGATGTCTTTTCAAACATCTCTTCAGCGGCTTCCACATGCTCCTTCCATTTGCGGCGGTTGCGCCAGTCTTCCTCGCTGATCTTCCAGCACTTGTAGGGGTCAGCAGCGCGCTTTTCAAAGCGGTGCAACTGCTCCTCCTTGCTGATGAAAAGGAAAAACTTCATGAGAATGCAGCCGTCATCAACAAGCGCCCTCTCGAAGTTATTGATCTCGCCGAAAGCACGCTTCCACTCGTTCTCCGTGGCAAAGCCTTCCACGCGTTCCACCATCAGGCGGCCGTACCAGCTCCGGTCAAAGATGGCCAGCTCCCCATGTCCCGGTACTTTTGTCCAGAAACGCCACAGGTAGTGGTGGCGATATTCCTCGGCGGATGGCTTTACGGTGGAGTAAACGCGGACATAACGCGGGTCCAGCTTCTCCGTTACGCGCTTGATAACGCCACCTTTGCCTGCGGCGTCCGGGCCTTCGAATACCAGGGCGATGGTGCGTTTGCTTTCGGAGAGACGGCGCTGGAAATTAAGGAGCTCCAGCTGATAGCTGTGCAGCTTTTCCTTGTATTCATCTTTACTGGCTATCTGCTTATCTAGATCGAGCTCGGAAAGTTTAATCATGTGGGGAAGCGCGCTCGTGGGCGGGGGAAAATGGAAAGAGGGGGAAAAGGAAGGAGTACGGCGAACGTTTTGGGTAAAAGGAAAGGAAGCGGAGAAGAAGATTGCGCCCGGCGGCGGCCGGAGAGAAAAAGAGATGCGTAGCTGCTGCACCCGACATAGCGCCGTAATGCAGTTGCGCCAAACCTTTTTTCGCTGCAAATGCTTCTATTTTTTTGCAGAGTAGCCGTCGGGTGCGATAACACTAGGATGTCGGCGCGGAATACGGCATGTTTAGCGTTGTGATCCGGCGCCACGAGCGGAAAAACGGGAGAACCATGGGGTAAAGTGAAGATATTATCGGCAAAAGATAAGTTGAAATGGAATACAAATTAGTCTATTTGGGGTACATGAATACCGCTTTGAGCGCTAAACCCAACATCGACAGCGTTGGCTTCACGCTCATTTTGAGCTCACTACCCGGCGCCGAATGAACATTATCGACTTCGCAAAGGCTGCCGGGGTTTCAACCGCCACTATCTCCCGCGCATTTCATGAACCCGACAAAGTACGCCCCCAGACCCGCGATCGCATTCTGGATCTGGCCGCGAAGCTGCGCTATTACCCCGACCCCAGCGGGCGCGCCCTGGTAACGGGCCGCCACGACGCCCTGGGTGTAGTGTGGCCCCTGGAAGTGGAAGGTACGGACGCTCCCTTTGCCCAGCGCATTCTGGCCGCGCTGACCCAGGTGCTGGTACGGCTGGATCTTGACCTGCTGATCTGTCCTGTCGATCGCCGTGTGCCGGCCACTATGGCGCATGCGCGCCGCACGCTGATGCGCAGCCGTTGCGACGCGTGGGTGCTGCTCTACCCGCGCCGCGATGACGAAGAACTGCTCACCTCTCTGGGTAGCAGTCGCAAGCCCGTGGTGTGTCTGATGGGCAGCGTGCCCGCGCGCCCCGACTGGCGCTGCGTGGAGCTGAATCAGCAGGGCTGGATGGAAGACGCCCTGCGCCGCCTGAGCCAGACGGGCACCCGTCACCCCATGTTTATCGGCCAGCGCCCCCGCGAGCAGGATCACGCCGAGCGCGCCCAGGCGTTTCAGCGGCTGGCCCCGCAGCAGTTCTCCAACTGGAGCTGCCGCCCCATCTGGCCTGCCACACCGGAAACCATCGCACCGCTTCTCGCGGCAGATTCATCGCCGGACGCAGTTATCGCCGTGGACGATTCGGTCGCCCTGGCCACGCTGAGCGCCTGCCGTACGCTGGGCATCTCCGTGCCGCACCAGATCCAGATCATCGGCATGGACGACACGCCTGAGGCACGCGCTGCCAGCCCCTCTATCGCCACGTTTCGCCAGCCGCTCGCCGCAATGGCCACTGCCGCCGTGGAGCTCGCCATGGGCAAACTGGATATGACAGCACCCTTTGAAGCGGAGTTCATTCTGGGCAGCAGCCTGCGCCACCGGCGGGAAAGCTGATTCCGCCCGCAGGCGTTAATTAAGACAACCAGACACGGGATGGAGTGCTACTATACCCACTGCTACGCCACGTTTTCGCAAAGGATGGCTGCGTCCCAGTCTTTCCAGACGGGCTCGAGGCCCAGTGAGCGGAGTTTGCGCGCGATCTCCGCCGGCGAGCGGTCGTCGCTGATGTGGAACTGCTCGGTTGCGCTGAGCGTTTCGGTGCCGCCGCGCGTTTCTTCTTCCGTCAGGGCAACCTGGCGGCCCTTTTGCGTGCGATGCAGCGCTTCCTTGCCTACGCCGGTGTAGCCGCCCGGTTCTGTGTGGCTGCCTGCGCTCATCATGGTGATGCCAAACGGCATCAGGCCGTCGCGCAGAGCGGCTGGCTCTCGCGTGGAGAGCACAAGGCCAGCCTGGGGGAAACAGATGCGAAGCGCGCAGATCAGTTGCACCATTTCCTTGTCCGGCAGAAAGTAGCGCGGCTGGAACTCGCCCGCTGCGGGACGCATGCGCGGCAACGAGATCGTGAGCTGAGCCTTCCAGCAATGTTTCAGCAGCCACTCTGTGTGCGCGGCCAGAGCCATGGCTTCATCCTGCCAGGGGGCCAGGCCAAACAGAGCGCCAATGCCGAGACGGC
>JBGGNE010000061.1:0-10759 GCA_041287705.1 Methylacidiphilales bacterium
GATTTTGGACTCAAAGCGAATAGATCTTATCAATGAGCTTTTTATATTGGATACATCAACATTCCGCAATTACAGATCCATTCTCTATAAGTTACGGCATCTGGTCGAAAATGCTTTCCTCTATATTAAATAGTGGAGAGGCATCACCACCAGGTACGCCAAAAATGCTTCCTCATTTCTCGCCGCTGTCCAAATCAGATGCATCTCCTTATGGATTCCTATCTCATGACGACACTGTCTAGGGCAATGCCAAACACACTCACTACGCTGAGAAGCGCCAGCAAAAATACGTGTCTCAAATCTTTTCGAAACGCTTAGTTGCCTGGTGAGTAAGCATCGTAGAACAGAAAATCCTCATGGATTACATCCATTCCATCTTGCTTCATGAGGCTGACAATATAACTCATACTCGTCAAGATATGTTTTAACATACGCTATATTTGTCTTTACGTGTTCTATTTTATTACAGTTTCAATAACTATGAATGCGTCCACTTCCCATACGTCAATACTATATAATGTTATCTATCATATCCTATATAAAATTGGACCATTTATAGAGTACATCTATGAACTACAAGCATATGATTGCTTTTTCCAACTTGGGATTGGTTGTGTAACCTCTTTAGACCTGAAGCATACAAGGCTGGATAGTGAACTTCTGTCTGCCCGAGAAAGGGAGAGAACCTTTTGCCTACAATCTTATTGCCTGAATGTATCAAGTTGGCCCAATATCCCGCCGATTTATGCTGCTAACACCACCTTATCCGTTGGGCTACTTTGTGTTTCCCGGGGAAACAGGGTGGGAACTATGGGGACCGGGTACAGATAAATCTGCTAAGCAGGGAGCTACCGCCACTGAAATGGCGAGCAGCGTTCCTGTGCGTGAAGCGGTAACGGTGGCGATTCCTGTGCTCCATCTCAATACCTTATCCACGATTTTGCCGGAGCTACCGAAATCTGAGCTCCTTCATGCAGCAGCTCTGGAGGCAGAGCGTCTCGGGCTTTTCGAAGGGCGCCCGGTGGATGAATGTGTCTGGGACTGGCGAATTCTTCCCGTCGAAATTGCTAACAGCACGGCTTCCCGCCTCACAACTCTGTGTTCCCTTCCCCGCCAGCTCCCGGCAGATCTGGAAATCACGCGGGCAGACCATTTTGTACCCAGTTTCGAGTTTTACACTCTTCGTACTGACGTGCTGACGATATGGAAAGAGCTTGGACGTCTGGTTGCAGTCGCAACGCGCAAAGGTGCGGTTATACACTCCCAGATCCTGACAGACAGCTCCCTGACAAAAACGGTACTGCAAGAGTTAAGGTGCATGTACTTTCAGCTGGAAATCTCTCAACTCGTGCCCGAAACTCTCTCCATAGAGCTGCGCGGGGACTACCTTCCTGAGGAAGTTTTGGATCTCCGCCGCTATATGGCGCTGCCTGTAACTATATCTCCACGGACTGCACCAAGGATACCGCATAAGTCACTGAAACTTATGCCCACGGCAGTTACTGTGGGACGGAAGACGGTCCAGACTCGTCGCCAGCGTGTCAGGCTTTTCTTCACGGCAATCCTGGTGGTATCAGCAGCTATTGTGCTCTGGGGATGGTGGCTGAACTCGCTGCAAAAAGAACTCCGTGAGCTACAGGCGCTGGCAGATGAGGCAGCTCCTACGGCCGCGATTGCCAGAGGGACAGCGGAGAAGTGGGATGCACTTGATTCCGTGATCGATTCCCGACGTTCGCCACTTGCCACGTTGTTAAATGTTGTGCATTGTCTGCCGGAAAATCGGGTGCGTCTCCTTAGTTTTGAACAGATTGGCCGTATGGTTAAACTGGAAGGCGAAGCGAAGACCAGCAAGGATTGGTCTGAATTTACGGTTGCCCTTAAGGGTGCTGAGACTTTGAAGGAAATAAGCTGGAAAACCCCATCCGCCGTTATTGACGGCCAAAGCAAAGCGACATTTGAAGTTACCGGCATTCTGAATTATGCGCCCCTTGACTAACCGCGAGCAAAATCTTCTGTGGATACTCGCGGCGTTGGTTTGCGGCGTCATTGCTCTAATTGTTGTCCCGACGATGATTCGGTGGCAAACCAGGCTTCAGGAATCCATCGTCGAAGAGAAACTAAAACTTTCCACTCACCGCCGCTGGGTAGCTGAAGCGCCCAAATGGGCGGAGCGCGACAAGTGGATGTCCACCCGTCTTGAAGTTCTGGGCGACAATAATGTGGCAGAGGCCGCTCTGAATTCGGAGATTGGTGAGAAGGCGCAGCAATTCGGTGCTCAGATTGTGGAGCAGGGCGCATTAACGGAAGCCGATTTCGCGATACGAGCCGATCCCAAGACGGTGCTGACCGCAGAAGAGAGTACCAGGTCCTCCCCCTGGGCACGTATTCTCTTTTCCGTTAAGGTCAAAACGTCGCTGGAGAATGCAACCCGAATGGCAGCAGCACTTCATCGTCCAGACAAATTTCAAACAGTGTCCGGGCTGCTGCTTACTCCGGAAGAGACTGGGCTCGTGACTTGCACCATGATTGTGATCCGATGGTATCGGGCACCTGAAACTGCTTCGCCTCGTTAGTTGAGAGGAAAATCAGCGTTGATTCTGCGATGGGATTGAGCCCTTTGTCATAGCTTAAGTTTAAGACTTCGAATTACCAAAGGGTGTCGTGCGATACAATTTCCATTCGGGAAATCAGAACCTATATCAGCGCATCTTCTTAAGCATGAGGTATAAATACCAGTTTCCACACTGATTTATAAAATATATAAACTTTTTGATTATTATACTTTTGTCTTTTCATTAGTAAGCCATCTGTACACTCTGAGCACACATTTCCCGGCCCATGTGCTGCTATGAAGTCCAATCCATTCTCCTTGCTTGCCTATCTATTAGATAACATGTTTGGAAGAGTGAAGCTTGCCACTACATTTATAGCATTCGGCTTGTCTTTACTTCCGACGGTGTATTCTGCGCAGGAAGCCCAAGCTCCCGCCAACGGCTACGCGTCTTTGGATGCGAGACTTGAAGTGCCCAAAGCCGAGGTTTACGCAGATATCTGGAAGCGTTCGCCCTTTACTTTTACGACAATTACGCAGCCACCGGCAATTGCTCCAGCTAACTGGGCGGACTCTTATGATCTGGCAGGCTACACTAAGCTGGATGGAAAGGAGTACGTTGCACTCTTTAACCGCGTCACGCAGAAAGAGATGACCGTCACCCGAACGCCTAACAAGAGTGGGGTAGTGCTTGTCGCGTACGAATACAATCCTGATCGAAAGTTTTGCAAAGCCATTGTGCGCAAAAACAATGAACTTGGTGAAATAAAGTTCCGTCCGCCAGCACTGAGCCCCGGTCCCACGGCTAAGCCCCCTGAAACAGCGGATAAGGGTACCCCACCAAATGCTGGAGCACAGCCTCCTCCCGGAACAAATTCCGGCGGTCAGAGAAACACGGGTGCGCCGTTTCCTCCTCCGGAAGGTACCCAGCCCAAGCCCGGTGTCGGCCCCGGTACCATTCCAAATCTTCCGCCAGGTAAACGTCCGCAGCAAAGTATGCAGGGAACTCCTTGAAACCAAATATCACTCTACGCGAGAGAACCGGGAATATTACCATGAAATTACGCTCCGCATTTACCTGGCGAATTGAGGCAATCCTGCGTCGTGCCTTCGACCGCACGGTGGTCCCAACCCTTGCGATGGGGAGTGCCTGCGCACTTGCCAGCATACTTGTTGGTTCATCCGTCTCCGCACAAGGCGCGGAGCCCGCGAAGCTGCACCAGAAGGATAGCAGGATCAAGCAGACCCATACTTCGAGCAAAGATAACAAGGCACGTTCTTCGTCCGATAAAAAAGCTTCCACAACTTCCGGCAAAAAGACTGCCCCGGCCGAGGAAAAGGCCTCGGCTCCCTCATATACACCTCCCAGCACCGGGTTTCCGGGAATACCTTCTCGTGCATTGACACGTCCGGCAGCAACTCCGGCTGCCCCTTCGGATTTGCCGCTCACTCCTGCTGCATCTCCATCTCGAGTACCTGGAATTCCGACCTCAGCACCTGTGACGACAGCTTCCGGCCCCGCCACGGTCTTACCATCAGGGGATCGTTCAACGACAATTCAGTGGCAGGACCGCACGGTGGATGCAATCCTGGACTACTATGAGAGTCTGACGGGGAAACTTGTCGTAAAGGACACCGCGTTAAGCAACGTCCCGAAGATGAGTCTGAACTTTGTGAATATAAGCAAGGCAGACGCCATTTATTATATTGAAGCCACTCTGAACCTGAACGGAGTCTATCTCATTCCGGGCCCTAATAACACGGTCAAAGTTATTAATGCAACAGGTGCAGGTAAGAATCCTCGTAACGAAGGTCTTGAGTTTTACACGAACCCTGCGGACATCCCATCAGGGGACAGAATCATTTCATATTTCATGCGCTTTCAGCATATTCCTACTGCTGATGCCGTTAAAATACTGAAAGATCATACCGCTGTTCGCGCCAATGTTACTACATTTACAGAAGTTGCCAATGCACAGGCAGTGGTCATTACTGAATCTATACCGGTAATCCTCAAGCTTATAGCGTTACAGAGTCAGATCGATGTCCCTCCCGCTGAGCTGACTTACACTTTTGTCACTTTAAAGCGCGCTAATGCGGAAGACGTGGCAGACACCGTACGAGAGATTCTGGAGGGTCGCGACAGCTCCGGCAAAGGCGCCTCGAAGCGCAGTCAACCACAACAAAGGGCTACGGGGCAGAATACCGCGGCGGCAGCACCCAGTCTGCCTATGCCCCAGGCTGAAAGTGCTAATCGTAATACGTCGGCGGAATCATCCGGCATGAATGAGTCCTCCCTGGTAGCAGGACGTGTTCGTCTGGTTCCAGATGTAAGAACGAACCGTATTCTGGTAGTCGCACGCCCCTCAAGCGTCGATCAGGTGCTGGCTTTAATCGAAGCTTTCGACAAGCCTGCGGACATCTTTGATCCCTTCAAATGGCAGCTCAGATACGTTCCCGCAGGGGAACTGCTGGACATGCTGGAGAAAGTGCTGGCGGAATCTGAGCAGGAAGCGCCCAGCCGTACCCGCCAGACCCAGGCCAATGCCCGAAATCCGTCCCAGCCCGGAGCCGGGTCGTATCGCTCCACCAATACTCAAAGTTCATTAGGCAGCGGCAGCAACAGCAGCGGTACGGGCTCCTCCGGTGCAAGTATCAGTGGAGAGCTGGAGTTGCCGGATCCTGATACCGCCCCGGAAGTGCTGTCCGTAGGGAAAATTCGCGTCATAGCCGATAAACGGGATAACTCCCTCATTGTCATTGGGCCGCCAGAAAGCATTGAGCGCGTACGCTCCGTGGTAGATTTGCTCGACGTACGCCCCCGACAGGTGTACCTGCGAGTGGTGATTGGACAGCTTACGGTCACTAACGAGAACGAGTTTGGTATCGATCTCCTGCAGAAGTTCCAGACGATCGGGACTGACAGTGGCGTAGCCTCCGCGAACCGCACGCTGCTGGGAAATGCCGTGCCGGATCCCACATCGCTGATTGCCTCTAACGCCTTTCCCCTGCCCTCTGGCCTCATGGTCTATGGGGCGCTAGGTAAAACACTGAACTTTTATGTAAAAGCGCTGGAAACCACCAACCGCTTCAAAGTGCTTTCACGGCCTTTCATCTATACGGCAAACAACAAGCGCGCCATCATCTCCTCAGGTCAGGAAGTGCCCGTACCGGAAACTTCCCTGGCCAACACCAATAACACCGTTACCGATACAGCCTCGATTCAATCTACCATTGCATATAAGAAGGTATTGCTTGAGCTTGCCGTTGTTCCGTTGATTAATTCCAAGAGAGAAGTTACCTTAAGCATTGCTCAAAAGAATGACAATTTGTTAGGTACTACTGTTATTGCTGGTAATGAGGTGCCTAATATCGCCACACAGACTCTCACAACGTATGTTACCGTGCCCAACCAAACAACGGTAGTGCTTGGAGGACTTGCCATTCACGAAGACCAGAAAGATGTGGTGGGTATACCTTACATTTCCCGCATTCCCTATATTGGAAATGCGTTCAAAGATACTACCCGCCGTAAGAGCCGAAGAGAGCTTATTGTCCTTATTCAGCCTGTTGTGATTGAATCTGAAGTGGATATGCAGCGTGCCAACGCGGAGGATCGCGAGCTGATCAAAGTATCGGAGGATACAATTGAAATGACGCGCCAGCCCATACCCAAAGCCCTGCCCGTTGTTACTCCCCAGGAACGCCGCAGGGAAAACAATTTTGAGCGTAAGGATTACACACACTAGTATTGTCCGATGGCAGCCTGGCTTTGATGGCAGATCGCTGCTGAATTATTTGACTTGCTCTTGTCACTGAATTGCCACCTATGCCGCTCATACTGAGACTTTTCCATCAACTTGCCAACGCTTCGGGTCAGCCTATGACACCCGAAACTGAAGCATTGTTGATGGAAGCGGCCGCAAACCGGCAATCTGTACTGGATACGCTGCTCGACTCAGGGACTGTGGATGAAAAGTCCTTCATGGAGGCACTGGCGCATTACCTCGGTCTCCCGTGGTGGAATGAACCCGTTGAAATCGTCGCGGCCTCTCTTCGGGACCGTCTACCCGTCCGCATCGCATTGCGGTTCGGGATTCTGCCGGTGCGAGAGGATGAGCAAGGCCTGTGGGTGCTCACCAGTGATCCCTTTGACTTGCTGGCGCGGCAGATTGCACTTCGGGCGCTTCCCCAGAAGATACAGTGGGCAATGGCTCCTCGCTCGATCATTCGAGCGGCTCTGAAGCAGAGCTACGGGGTTGGCGCCGAAACATTTGAGGAACTGCTGGAACAGCGAGAGGGCGATCCCGTGCATGACGAAGCACAACAGGAAACGACCTATCTGGACGAGGAGGATGCAGAGGCTTCCGTTATCAAGTTCGTTAACCAGATTCTGCGCGAAGCTCTGCGGGAACGTGCTACGGATATTCATGTCGAGCCTCTGGATAACGACTTGCGCATCCGCTACCGGATCGATGGAATTCTGCACGAAGTGCCTGTGCCAAGCCGCATCAAAATGCTGCAGGCTTCCGTAGTATCCCGTCTCAAGATTATGGCGCACCTGGATATTGCCGAGCGCCGGATACCGCAGGATGGCCGTATTAACCTGGAGCTGGATGGGTTGCCCATCGACGTGCGTGTAGCCACGGTGCCCTCTGTAAGCGGTGAGAGCATCAGTCTGCGTCTCCTTGCCCAGCAGAATTTCTCTTTTGCCAAACTCGGCTTCGACGAAGAAGCGGTGCGTTCCATCCAGAAACTTCTGGCCCTTCCTAACGGGATTGTATTGCTCACCGGACCAACCGGCTGCGGTAAAAGTACGAGCCTGTATACTTTTCTCTCCTACCTGAACGTGAAGGAAAGACGTATCGTTACGATTGAAGATCCCGTGGAGTACAAGGTGCCGGGCGTGATCCAGATTCAGGTTAAGCCGGAAATTAATCTGACATTCGCAGGCGGGCTTCGTAGCATCCTCCGCAGTGACCCCAACGTGGTGATGGTTGGTGAAATGCGCGATACCGAGACGGCTGAAATCGCGATTCGAGCCGCTCTTACCGGTCACCTTGTCTTCAGTACTCTGCATACTAATGACGCTATCGGCGGGATTACACGCCTTATGGATATGGGTGTGGAGCCTTTCCTTATTGGATCTTCCGTGCGTTCTTTCATTGCGCAACGACTGGTGCGCACCTTGTGCCCGCACTGCCGGCAGCCGGGTCTGTATTCAGACATTTATCTCAAGGAAATCGGATTTCCGCTGGAGCATAAGAATCGTATCTTTCGAGCTGTGGGCTGTGATTCCTGCCGCCAGACCGGATATCAGGGGCGCGGTGCCATTTTCGAGATGGCACTGGTTACTCCTCGCATGGCCGATGCCATCACGCAGCGCCTTCAGGGCAATGCGCTGCGTGCGTTGGCAATGGAGGAAGGAATGCGTCCGCTGCGGCTGGATGGCTGGATGCGCGTCATCAGCGGACGCACTACCGTGGAAGAAGTGATGCGTGTCACAACTGCAGAAGCAGCCCTGGTACAGAACACCGTGGCTCCGAGGAGTGCGCTGACTGAAGCTATTCCCTCGGCTATTTCTGCCACTGCTCCGGCGGACGCCAATCCCCTCACCATTACTGCCTCCTGATGCCAACCTTTACGTACACGGCGGTACGCAGTGACGGGAGCAGGCATGAGGGCTCTCTCGAAGCTAAGCATCGCACGGAAGCTCTGCTGCTTCTGGGCAAGCAAAAGCTGCGTCCCATTAAACTGGAATCCGCATCCTCATCGGCCCCGGAGGCTGCTGCCTCTGTCAGGACTACGACTTCATCGGCCTCGGCATCATCCGGTTCAGGTTCTCAGGATAAGCCGAGCGTCACGGGCGCAAAGTTCCGCTTTTCAGGGGCAAATCTGGCTGACTTTACGGAAGAGTTAGGAGATCTGCTGGACGCCGGAATGGCCCTGGATCCCGCTCTTCGGGTTATGGAGCAGCGACAGGACGATTCGCCCATCAAGCGCGCGGCGGCTCAGGTGCGCCAGCAGATTCGCGAGGGCACCAGCCTTTCCGTAGCACTGCGCCGCACGTCGCCCAGCTTTAATGATCTGTACTGCAACCTTGTGGCGGCAGGCGAAGCGAGCGGTGCGCTTCCACGTATCCTTCGTCGCCAACATACCTTCCTGGTAATGATGGAGGAGATCCGCAGCAAAGCACTGGGTGCTCTTATTTACCCGTGTGTTATCATGCTTTGCGGCTTTGTGCTGCTCTTCATCGTGAGCACTTTTCTCGGTCCGCAGCTTCAAACCATGCTTGCCAAGATGGGGAGAGAACAGCCTTTGCCCACCCGCATGCTGCTCGCCGGTAGTCAGTTTATCACAAGGTGGTGGTGGCTTCTTGGCCTGATCGCCTTTGCGCTGGGCTCGGGCTTTCTTAGCGCCATCCGCAGCGGGCGCGGAAGGGATTTGTGGCATAAGTGGCAACTCAGGCTGCCACTTATCGGCCCTATTCTTACCGCCCAGTTTCACGCAACACTATGCCATACACTTTCAACGCTAGTTTCCAGTGGAATTCCCTTGCTTAATGCCATGCAGCTTGTGGTTCATGCGACGCCTAATATCCATATCCGCACCTCTCTGAATAAGGCAACACTGCTGGTGGCGGAGGGTGCACCGCTGTCCAGGGCACTGGCTCGCAGCGGAAGTTTTCCCACAGCGCTTCTCGATTTCATTGTTGTAGGAGAGCAAACCGGCAACCTCGCTCTGGCTCTGGAAAAAGCCGGCGCCCGATATGACAAGGTACTTACCCGAAGCATTGCCTTTCTCACGGCCTTAATTCAACCTACCATTGTTATTGCAATGGCTCTACTGGTAGGATTGGTGGCCTACTCTATTATATCTGGTATATTCGCTGCAGTATCCGGTTTAAGACCCTGAGTACACCACAGCATACCGGGAGGATGTCACTTGTATTCCTCCATCACATCAGTACAATTGCCATTGAATTTTAGCTTCCTTCACCATGCGCCTCTTTCACGGCCTTAACATTATGCACCGTACTACACATTCTCTTGCCCGTCGTTCCCGTTCAGCCGCCGGTTATACGCTCATTGAAATTATGGTGGTGCTTTCCATCATTTCGGTACTTCTGGGCGCCAGCATCTTCTTCATGGGCGATCTCCTTGGGACAGGAAGACGCGCCGCAGCCAAATCAGGCGTGCGCACGCTTCAAGCCTATATTATGGCCTATAGCGCCAATACAGGTAAAATTCCTACAACCGAACAGGGGCTCAGCGCACTTTATCAGCGTCCCACCGTGGGGCCTGTGCCGGCCAGATGGCAGGCGATAGCCGATATTGCCGCAACCAAAGATCCCTGGGATCGTCCCTACCGCTACGCCTGCCCCGGTCAGCACAGCAAAGCCGGCTTCGATATTTATTCCCTGGGTGAAGACGGCAAGGAAGGTACTGAAGACGACATCGGCAACTGGAGCAACTAAACTAAGGATGGGCTGATTCGCCCGTTTCCAATTTCAATTTTCGATGGTCTCCTCACGATGCATAGCCAGCAGACGCCGGCGTTCCAGCAGCGCCTATACGCTGCTGGAACTATGCATCGTGCTCATGCTCATCTCCATTCTGTCAACGCTGGCCTTGCCGCGCTGGATATCCTGGGTGGATCAGGATACATTGCGAAGGGAAGCTGCGAGCCTTCAGTCTGCGGCGAGAACCGCGCGGCAGCTTGCGATGACGACCCAGGTATCGCACACAGTTGCTTTTACTCCCGCTGGCTGGCAGATATTTCAGGACGGCCCGTTACGCAGTGAGCCTGGTGTTGGCGAAACTCAGCGGCAAAGCATCACGGGTTCAGTAAGCCTGGAACTTCATGTCTGGGGAACTCCCCTTAAGTGCGCCCTACAGCTGAGCCCCGCCGGCAAATGGGTAGATGCTCGTGGTTTTCGCTGGACGTTTACTTCGGATGGAACCTCACAACCCCTTCGTGTTCGTCTTGCCACTCAGGGCAAAGGCTGGATGGAAGTTGCATTCAATCCGTTGACCGCGCTGGGTTCTGAAGAAGCATCCTATTTTCCCTAGACAGTGTCGTCAGGAGTTGACTTATATGTTAGGATAACGGGCATGAAATCCCTTCCGTCCCATCGTCGGCATGATATCTCCGATGAAACCTGGTCATTGCTGGAGGCCCGTTTGCCCGGTCGCAAAGGTTCATGGG
>JBGGNE010000062.1:0-10288 GCA_041287705.1 Methylacidiphilales bacterium
CTGCGAAACGATTCTGCACGGCACGGAAGATGACCGGGTCGGTCTGCTGGCACTGGCTGTCGAGCGCGGTGGTCTTAAGGAAAGCGTGATGTATATCCGCCGCTATCTGGCCGACGCACAGGCGTCGCTCGAGTTCCTGCCGCAAACAGATCATCGCCGAGCTCTGGAAGCGATTGCTTCTGGATTAGCGGAGCACGTTGGGCGTCTGGATCGCTAAGCGATGTAAGGAAGATGTAAATTAAAGGAATCATCCTTCACACGGCTTAATTTACCCGGGCAGGTCACTGTATGCTGCTTTGCCCCGTGGCGCGGTGGGAGGGCGAATTCGATGAAGCCAAAGCCTGGCGCGAGTTCGACACGGGAGTGCCGCAGCCAGAAGCCAGTCCGCATCAGGCTTATAAAACAGGGAAAACAGGGTCATTATCGAAATACAAATCGATTGAAGCAATGCATGCCTTTTACCGGCGGCGCCATCCTCTTCACTGATTTGTCGGGAAAAGGCAACCTATCCGCATTTTTCTGATCATAAAAGCTTGCCAAATATCGGTCTCCTGATAGTCTCCACATTTCCGCAACCGAAAAGCCTTCCATGAAAAGAACCTATCAGCCGTCCAAAAAGCGCCGCGTGCGCAAACTCGGATTTCTCTCTCGCACGCGTACCAAAAATGGTCGCGCTATTCTGTCCCGCCGTCGCCGTAAGGGCCGCGTGCGTCTCGTCCCGAAGAACACAAGTGTCAAGTTCGAGCGCCATACCCAGGCCTGATGATGGCACCGCACCCGGATCTCAACCGTCCGGGCTCACGCCAACATCTCAGCCTCAGCCTCCTCTTCTTCGACGTCGTCGTAAACGATTACCTCGCGCATGGATCCTGCGGTCCGGCGCGACTTTTCGTGTACTGCGCGAGAAGGGGCGCCGCATCCATGGGCCGCACCACACGCTGACCATTTCCATTCCGGAGCCTGTCAGCGCGAGTGCCGGCCCGGGAATGCAGACTGCAGACAGCACTGCCGGCGACAAGCAAAAAGCCAAAGGCAAGGGTAAGGGCATGCGCCGCATCAGATCCGCCAACCGGACCAAAGAGCGGGTCGCCTTTTCCACTTCACGCCGCGTGGGTAACGCCGTCGTGCGCAATCGCGTGCGCCGCATTATGCGCGAAGTGCACCGCCTTCACCTGGCCCGACCGCTTCAGGACCGCATTCTTATCTGGTCCGCCAGGCACTCTGCTGCAAAGCTTACCTTTGCGCAGATGAAGTCCGCCATGGAAATCCTGTGGAAGCGCGTCACGCGCTGGTCGCAGCCTCAGTAAACTCAGATAAAGAGGCATGGACACGGTTTCCTGATTAGCGTACAACGCCTCCTGTATTTATATGGAAGTCCTTCACTCCACGGAAGACAACATTCAGCAGATTGCCGTCAGTGGCAAGCTGGACGGCATTTCATCCAGCACCCTCGAAGCAGAGCTGAATAAGACGGTGGCAGAGGGCACTCTCCCCGTCATCCTCAACTTTGGCGAGCTGGCTTATATCTCCTCCGCCGGCCTGCGCGTCATCCTGGACTTCCTCAAAAAGATGAAGCCCGCCGGTCGCAAAGTCGTTCTGGTCGCGGATAACGAGATGATTCTGTACGTACTGAAGCGCGCCGGCTTCAACCTGCTGCTTCCCGTCCTCTCCACGCTTGAGGAAGCGAAAGCCAAGCTTACGTCATAGCTGGAGGGAGGATGCCCTCAAGGCTGTGAGAACTCCCACCGGGTCGCAGGCATACAGGCCTGACGCCCATGCTTCGTTTGTTTCGACTATCGCCCAGCCCTTTGAGGTCAGGCCGATATCGATAACCTGACTCGGCAACAGTGAAGCTCTGCAGCTTTGCAAAAATGCGTGCATAAAGTCGACAGCCGCATCCTCGTCTTCCTGCTCCCAAACCCATCGGCCTTTGAAGGGTACGCCATCCCGCGCATAGATGGAGTAGGTTTCAATGGTCCTTTGCCGGATAAAGAATCTCCATTCCTGACTAAAGTCCATCACCTCTGAAACCAGAATCGGGGCTTCCCCATCGAGACCGTCAGTTTCGACAGAATTCAGTGCCACGCGCACCCCGGCAGGAAATACCTTATCCCCTGCAGGCTTTACGAAAACCGACTCAGCATTGTGTGAAACAGTTTTCCTGAGGAGCTCGAAATCGTGTAACGGCCCGAGGCAAACTCTTCGTTTGATCCACTGAAAATCCAGCCCGGAAAGCCAGTCGAACGGAGGCACTTCGAAGCAGACTTTTGTTTCGCTTTCAAGCAGCGCGGCAGTGAAAGGATCGCCGTAAAAGACAACTTCCCCTCTCAGCCTGGGGAAAGGAGGCTTCAGCGGCCAGCGTGCCACTTTCCATTTCAGGCCAATGGCGGCCTCGTAAAGTGCCGTATAGTCGCTGGAATGCCTGGCGGGCAGGATTAGTGTGCACATGCTTTGAGTCTCAACTCCCTTTGATAACCGTCGGGTGTGATTAGAAGTGGTGCGCTTGAAGATCAACCCCTAACAGGAAGTTGGAAAATCCGTGTTAGAAACCTGGTGTCCTGGAGTCTTTGTGGTTAAGAAAGCCTGATCTTCTTCCTCCGTTTCCTGCTTTTCTGTCTATTCCCCTCCCGCGTCGCGGTCGTCGCGCCGTAGCGAACGTTGCGTTTAAAAAAGTTCCTCATATCGCCACACGGCAACGGGTTGCTCTACGAGTTCCGCATTTAACGTCGCGACGGGGGAAAGGACAAAAGGGAAATAGCGAATTCTCCTTTACACGTTTGGGATGATGATTTTTTCACCACCAAGACACGAAGACACCACGTTTCGCATGGGAATCCCTTAGCTTGTGCGTTTGGAAAGTTGACCATCTGCACCACTATCAATCGCACCCATAACCGTCCTGCGTGCATTTGTAAGGTTGCAGTCTTTCAGCGGACCGGCCATGATGGTAGCCAACTTTTTCCATTACTGCCATGCCTGAGTTCGATCCGCCGTTTATGTCCCAGGGTTTCTCGCGCCGCTCCGCCCTGCGACGGCTGGGTGCTGCTGCTTCCGGAGCCGTGCTGCTGCCGGTCAGCGCACTTCTTCCCGGGACCGCCCTGGGACAAACCACCACAGGCGGATCCTCCACTCCATCCCGGCCCAAAAACATCATCTTCATGGTGTCCGACGGCATGAGCCTGGGTGTGCCCGTTCTGGCCGAGCAATTCTCGCAGATGGTGCGCCGCACGGGTACGCAGTGGCATCAGTTGATTCGTCAGCCGGCTACGACCGGGCAGGGTTTCTTCGACATGTCGTCGCTGAACTCGCTGGTTACGGACTCCGCCGCGGCCTCCACATCGTGGGGCGGCGGCTCTCGTGTGCTGAACGGCGCTATCAATTCACTGCCGGACGGCACCGCAATGGCCCCCATTCTGCGCCTGGCGAAGGATTGCGGCGTACGCACCGGGCTGGTGACCACCGCCACGGTCACTCATGCTACTCCCGCGGGTTTCGGCGCCAGCGTCACTCGACGCGGCGATGAACCGGATATCGCGCCACAATATAAAGGTGTTGTGGACGTCATCATGGGTGGCGGACGCCCATTCTTTGAAGCCGGCACCCGTGTGGACAAACGGGACGTCACGGGCGAATTCCGCACGGATGGCTACAGCGTACTTCACTCGCGCAGCGATCTTCTCGCCGCCAGGGGCCAGTCCAAAATGCTCGGTCTCTTCTATGGCAGCCACATGCCGTACACGATAGATCACCGCAACGATCCGAAGCTGCTGGAATCTGTTCCCACTCTGGCCGAAATGACCGAGCACGCGCTGCATGCTCTGAAGAACGCGCCCCAGGGTTTCCTGCTGCAGGTGGAAGGCGCCCGCATTGATCACGCCGGGCATGCCAATGACGCAGGCTCTATCCTGTGGGAACAACTCGCCTTTGATGACGCTGTAGGCGTGGCTCTGGCTTTTGCCATGGAATACCCGGATACACTGGTCGTCATTACAAGCGATCACGGCAACTCCAATCCCGGCCTGAACGGTACGGGCGGCAGCTATGCCAAGAGTAACGATTGCTTCCGCGCTCTGGGTCTTGCCAAAGCCAGCTATGACAAGATGGGCAAATCCATCGTAAAAGAACTGGTAACAGCAATGGCGAAAAGCGGCAAACCCGCTCTGAAACCGGAAGTGACGGCGGAGAATGCCAAACTGATTCAGCAGTGCGTATTAGGAGGGCTGGGTCTGGAACTGGTGCCCGAAGACGGCCTTGCGATTCTGCGCGCCCTGTCCGGCGAAAAGGTGGAATGCCGCGCAGGTCAGAAAGCCAACATGGCCGGTCTGATGGGCGACATCATGTCCAACTACAACGGCATCGGCTGGACCGGCACTTCCCACACCTCCGATTACACGACAATCCTTACCGTGGGCCCAGGCCGCGAAGCGCTTTACGGATTGCACCAGAACACCGATGCCTTCGCGCTGATGGCGGAAGTCTTTGGCATAACCCACCGCAATCCCACGGCACCGATCGTCAACCCGGTGGTAACCCCTGCTACCGGGGACAACTCTCCTGCCCGTCGCATTGATTCAGTCGCGACTGAAAATGGCCGTCCCGTGGGTCACCCCGAATTTCTCGCTCATCTGGAAGAACGCTCCGTAACGACCTCCGCCAGGGCCAGGCCGAAAGCGGATGCCAGCCAGGAAGTTATTCCCAACTGGCTCGAGGAGGCGCACTCCGCATTCGCCGCTATTGAGCAGCTTGGTACCAGCGTGGCACTGGAGCCGGCCTGATAATCCTGCTCTCAACGCAGAAAATTTCTGCAATAAGCATAAACAGTGTTACGATCGTGATGCTGGACCCGACAAAAAATAAGGATATACTGCATATTCTCTGAAGCTGCAATACTTTCCCAACGTCTAACCCGCGGCCTGACAAGCTAGCAAATTACCGGGCGCAGCAACTCGCTGCCTGAACAAATGGGCTGGACTGCCACCACGATCAACTACCTCTTCGAACTGGCACAAGTTGCCCCCGCCGCGACACTGCCCACGGGCTCGCCGCCGTGGGTGCATCTTGTCGATATAGCGGTGTGCACCATTTTATTGCGCATCGTGTTCGAAGCCCTGGTGGCGTATCGTAACATCCTGCGCTTCATTATCTTCGCGCTGATCGTAATGGGCGCAGCGTACGTTGTTGATGCCCTGGAGCTGCCGCTGGGCTTCTGGCTCGTGGCCGTGCTCCTCCTGCCGGTCACGCTCATCATGATTGTCAACATCATGCCGGAGCTGCGGCGCCTCTATCAGGCGGCGAGCGTCGGACGCATTTTCAAGGTACAGTCGGTCGCCTCTGACGAAACAGTGGAGGAAATCGCGACTGCCGTGGAGGAAATGGCGCGGCAACGCATCGGCGCCATCTTTGTCTTCGCGCGCACCGATTCCGTTCGAGAGCATATTCACGGCGGCGAAAACATCATTTGTAATATCAACAAGTGGGTGCTGCTTTCCATCCTCAACACCAAGAGCCCCCGTCACGATGGCGCGGTAGTAGTGGAGGAAGGTATGGTGCGACGCATCGGCGCGGTGCTGCCGCTGGCAGCCGCGGAGAGCTCGCGCGAAGGCTGGGGCACACGCCACCTTGCAGCCCTGGGTCTGTCCGAACGCTGCGACGCCCACGTCATCGTCGTTTCTGAAGAGCGCGGCGAAGTCTCGCATATTCAGGACAAGAAAGTGCGCCTGCTGAAGCCCCTGACGTCCCCTGCCGTCGAGCAGGCGGTTTCCGAAGCGATGGGCCTGGTGGGATCGCAGGGCAAAAGACGCATCAACTACGTTACGTACGCACTGTGGGCGCTGGCGTTTGTCACGGCCACGATCGGTTCCTTTGGCGTTGATTTCCTGCAGACACGCTACCGGCAGCAGCCGCTGGTGCTTCGCAGCATGGAAGGCAAGGTCAGCTATGCCAATATTCCCAACGGTTATTTTGTGGATGGCACACGCGAAAAAGCGTGCACCGTCTATGTCCGCATGCCGCCCGGTGCGACCACTCAGGACATCAAGCTGGAGGTGACATTTGATCTGGCCAAACATCCGCCCGGTCCGGTCACCATCAATCTGTCGCGTGAGATGGTCAAGAACCTGCCCAAGGACTGGGAAGTCGACCGCTTTGAACCGCCACAGTTCAACTTTATTCTGGCCCAGAGCCGCCAGCTCAAGGTAGCCATCGACCCCGTGGTAAGTCCACTGCCGCCCAGCCTGAAGCTTGTTTCCGCGGTACCAACACCGGATACCCTGGATGTGGAAGTGCGCGATGACCAGTGGCTCCCGGGTGCGCGCCTCAGCACACAGCCCATCGATACCTCCGGCATCCGCTCCCCGGGCGTCTATACGCTCCGGGCGACCGTGCTGATTCCGCCCGCGCTTACGGTTCCGTCCGTCAAATCCGGCGATCGCCTGAACGTGCCGGTCAGAATCACCGTTGGCCCCGCCGACAGCATCACACCGCCCTCCCCAACATTCTCGCCCCCAGCCGACAGCCTGCGCCCCAGCAACTCGCCGCCGCCATCTCATCCCTCTCCTGCCCCGACAGCGCCGTCCGACCAGCCAGCCGCAACCCAGCCGCCGGCCGGAGATTCCTCGTCCGCGCCCTCAACCGGATCGGAGCTCGCGCCTCTGCCATAATGGGAGGCACCCAGACGCGAACCAGTCCCTTACGTCATCGGCATTTCGCAAAGTTCCACGGAGCCGCCGTGCAGGACAACGGGATGGATTTTCAGGAGCTCAAGCACCTTCTCCTTGTCGTCGGAGTCAAAGCGCATGAAACCGGCGATGTGGTCGGTAGGTTTTGCCGTAGATACGTCGCCTACGATAGTGCGGTCCATGCCAATGGCGCTGCCGCCTTTAAAGAAGCCGCTTTCCCGCGCCATTGCAAAGAACTGAGCCCACTCCTCCGGAACCGCCTCGGATTTGGTATTTCCCTGGATTAGTAAAATATATTGTGTCATAGGATTAAGACCCTTTTGGTCACAGTCCTTTATCCAACAATCGTTATTTAAGCAATGTCCAATCGGTAAAAGTTCGTACCTGGCGCGATGACATTGTGCCGAAAGGCACCGAGATCCTGTAGAACAACGAGATGCGCGACGGACCAAAGTCACCATTGGGCAGTTTCGTTGCCCTGTAGGAAACCTTTACCTGCTCCGCACTGGCAAAAACCCACGCCAGTTGTACGGGCGCAGGCAGCTCCGCCTCGTTGCGCACAATTGCATGGTCCTTGCCGCTGCCGTCGCCGATAGAAATCCACATGGTGCCGCACATCCGGTTAAGCACCTTCTCTTCGCGCGACTTCGCGGGCTGCTGCCCGGCTTTCGGACTGTATTTAATGCGGTAGCAGGGGACCCCCGAAACGGTTTCCTTACCATCCATCACGTAGTCGAAGCGAGGGTAGAGCGCCCCATAGTCCGCAAAGAGATGGAAAGAACCGCCTGCCCCGCCTTTCTTCGCGGGCTTCGGCGCGGAAGCCGGCATGCCGCCGTCGGCGGTGGAAGGAGCCGCATTTTCCGCTTTATTCACATCCACGTAGCTCGATTTCATCTGCCCCTTCACGCGCTCGGTTTTCTTCTCGGACTTCATCACTTTGCCCGAGGCGTCCAGCATCTCTTCCGTCAGCGACATCGTGTGGGAGAGATTGCTGCGGCGCTCCATGAAGGTCTTTTCCATCTCCGCTGCGGTGCGGGCGATATCCGAGGCGCTTTCGGCTCTGGCACCGCTCAGGCCAAGCACCAGAGCGAGCAGCGCCACGGCCAGAGCCCGGCGCGTTATCTGGAAGAATGTGAATGATGAAAATTTAGTATTAGTCATGACGTTCCGTACAACGACGAGCCTACCGGCGGACAATCGCGATAAGGCGGCGTCTGCGTGTCGTTCTGTTTGCTTCTATCGCATTTCAACATGCGCAACTTACATCACGTGCGCCCATTTACCAACAGTAACGCTCCATATCGAAAAGATCGCACCCAATCTTGCCTTTCCGCCTTAATGCTGTAAATCTGTAGCCGACGAGAAAGAGATACGGCTATTTCTGCTGTACCAAAGCCGCCCTTTCTCGCGTCATCCTTCTATCTCTCCACGATGTCCCTTACTGCAAAAATTGACGCCGAAATCAAGCAATCCATGCTGAGCAAAGACGCCGTTCGGCTGGGCGTACTGCGCATGCTGAAAGCCGGCGCCAAGAACGCCGCCATTGAAAAAGGCGGCGCCGACTATCAGCTCAGCGATGCCGAAGTCGTCACCGTGGTTCGCAAAGAATTGAAAAAACGTCAGGATTCCGTGGAAAGCTTCACCAAAGGCGGCCGACAGGAACTGGCCGATAAGGAAAAGGCGGAAATCACCATTCTGGCCGAGTACCTGCCGCCCCCGCTTACCGAAGAAGAAATCGAAAAGATCGTCACCTCCGCCATCATCGAAGTCGGCGCCACTACCAAGGCGCAGATGGGCGCTGTCATAAAGGCTGCTCAGGCCCGCGCCGATGGCCGCGTGGATGGCAAAAAGCTCAGCCAGGTTGTACAGCGCCTTCTGGTCTGAGTACATCGGCTCGCAACGCAGCTCCCCACAATGACGGATCGCCTCTGGCTCATCCTTGCCACTGTCGGCTACCTGATCAACGCAGGATGGGGAGCCTACGCCCTGGGCGCGCGCATATCATCGGCCAAGCGCTGGAACCTCGTCGTCTTCGTGCTGGCCTTTGCATGCCACTGCCTCTTTCTGCACTACCGCGGCGAAGCCATCCGGCGCTGCCCGATCACCAATCTCTTTGAGATCGCGGCGTTCTTCTCATGGTCGCTGGTGCTGACCTATCTGGTCATCGGATCGACGTACCGAATGTCGATCCTGGGCACCTTTACCGCACCCGTGGTCTTTACGATCAACTTCCTGGCACTTGTCTGCCCTATTGATGTCCCCAGCGACCGCCCGCCACTTGGCTGGCAGTTGGAGGTTCACGCGACACTGAGCCTGCTGGGCTTCGCGACGCTGGGCGTGGCGGCGCTCGCCGGGCTTATGTACCTGATTCAGGAGCGGCAGTTAAAGCGGCACGAGCTGAACAGCTGGTTCTACAGCCTTCCCGCCATGGGGGAGCTGGCTGTGGTTCATAAGCGCGTGCTTCTGCTGGGCTTCGCCATTTTCAGCGCCGGCACATTTACCGGCTTTTTCATCCGGCACGACGGGTTTCTGGACTGGATAAAAATCGGATGGACCCTGGTGGTCTGTACGATCTATCTTTGCCTTTTGCTCGCACCGCGCTTTATTTACCTGAGCCAGAAAAAGATCGCGACGCTTTCCGTTGCCAGCTATATCTTTGTTCTGCTCACCTTTTGGGGAGTCAACTCTTTCACAGTGTCCCATCGCTTGCATCCCTGATGATTGAGACAAATTGCTGAAATGAGGACGAAACGATACATGACAAGCCAGGTTGTATGCGGCGGCTTAACATTTGAAAAAGCACCGGTGGCGCTGCGCGAAAAAGCAGCATTCTCCGCGGCTCGCCTCCCCATTGCCCTGAACGAAATCCGCTCCGCCCTGCGTCTGGAAGAAGCCGTCATCGTATCCACCTGTAATCGCGTCGAATACTTCGGCGCCACCACCGCTAATCCCGCCGAAATCACCGCGCAGTGGCCGGACTTCCTGCAGCGCCATCATGGCGTAAAGGAGAACTTCCGCCCGCACAGCTTCGCGCTGGCCGGCCAGGATTGCGTGGATCACCTCTTTCAGCTCGCCTCCGGCCTCAAAAGCATGGTCATCGGCGAAACCGAAGTGCTGGGGCAGCTGAAGAACGCGTACGAAATCGCTCAGAAGGAAGGCACCACGGGCAAGTACCTCAATCGCCTCTTCCAGAGCTCCTTTGCGGCCGCCAAGGCCGTGCGCACGCACACCGCAATTACGCGCGGCAGTGTCTCGGTCGGCAGCGTGAGTGTTCAGCTGGCGGAGAAAATTTTCGGCAGCCTGCAGGGCCGTAAAGTCATGGTCATCGGCGCCGGTGATACCAGCGAAAAGACAGCGCGCTCCCTGCTGAGCCGCGGCGTACATTCCGTTATTGTCGCCAACCGCACCTACGATCGCGCCGCCGTCCTGGCCAAATCGCTCGACGGCCGCGCTGTTCGCTGGGAATCGTGGGAAAACGAGGCGCTGGATATGGACATCATTATTTCCAGCACCAGCGCCCCGCACTATGTCCTTACGCGAGAGAAGCTGTCGCATTTGCTGGCACGCCGCCCCGGCCGCACATTATTTCTAATCGATCTGGCTGTGCCACG
>JBGGNE010000063.1:0-17815 GCA_041287705.1 Methylacidiphilales bacterium
TCTACACGTATAACAGCGGCTCGGACGGCTCCTGGGTTCCGGGTGCGTTGGGCACGATCACCAGCATCACGCTTACGCAGCCGTGGGAAGGGCTGACGATTACGGATTCCGGGGTCGAGATTACCGCGACGGGGACGCCGACCTTTGCGCTGGCGAATGATATCGGCGCTATCGAGGCGCTGGGCGGTACCGGGTTGGCGAAACGTACCGGCACGGATTCGTGGACGCTGGTGAATACGGTAAGTGTGGCGGAGGGCGGCACGGGTGTTTCTCTATCAGGCACGGGCGGCACAGGGCAGGTGTTGAAGCAGTCCAGCACGGGCGGCACCATTACGGTTGGTACGCTGAATTACAATGATCTCGCCAACAAGCCGGCGGCGCTCACTTCCATCATCGCGCTGTCGACTTCGGCCGACAAGATGATCTACACGACGGCATCCAACACGTACGCCGTTACGGATCTTACGACAGCCGGGCGAGCGCTCATCAACGTGGCGGGCACGGCGGCGAACAACAAGATTGTGTACCTGACGGGGAGCTCCGGCTCCGGCATTACGGATTACACGGCCACGGCGCGCAGCATCGACGGGCTGTCGATCACGGCGAAGGGGGACCTGATTGTCGGGAGCACCTCGGACACGGCGGTGGTGAAGGCGGTGGGCACCAATGGCCAGGTGCTTACGGCAAACAGCTCCGTAACGGGCGGCGTGGAGTGGGCGAACCTTCCGGCGGATCCCGGCGTGGCGGATGTGCGGCTGTCTGCTGATAGTGCGAATGCTGTTACCACCACTAATTCTACGAATGTGGTAGCCGTTTATCTGGTGCCGTTTCGCGGTAACAAGATCTCGCTTTATACAGGCAGCGCGTGGGTGTCGCGTTCTATTGGTTCTTCCATACAGCTTGATATCAGCGGCGGCTCCTACTATCAGGATCGCAACTGGGATGTATTTGCTTATGATAACGCGGGGTTTGTTGCTTTGGAAGCTGCGCAGTGGGATACCACCGGCGGCGGTAATGGTACGGATTCCAATACGCGTGTCAGCTTTTCGTTAACACTGCTGGAAGGCGTTCTTGTGAAGAACGGTTCGCCAACCCGACGCTATGTAGGTACGATTCGAACGACAGGAGTCAATGGCAGAACGGAAGATTCGGATTCGAAGCGGTTCGTGTTTTCGATGTACAACCGTAAGCTTCGTAAACTTAAAGCGGTCGATACCACCAGCACGTGGACGCAGACTACGACGGAAGTATGGCGCGAGGCCAACACGGCCGGCGGCTTTGGAATTAGCAAAGCGGCCTATGTATGCGGGGTTGTGGAGGATGCCATGACGGCCAGGGTCTATGGCTTTGCGTCTACCAGCGCGGCTACCTACATAGCGGTGGGCATTGGCCTGGATGGAGTTTCCACTCTGATTCATGATACCAGTGGTGGCTACATATTCTCAACTTCACAGATTGTTACCGTGCAGGCTCGCTACACGGGATTTCAAAGCCTGGGATATCACACCCTGGTGTGGGCGGAGATTGTCTCCGGCAATACCGTAACATGGCGTGGCAGCTATGCCAAAGCGTACATTCAATGCGGTCTTACGGGAGAGGTTTATCAGTAGGCAGGGGAGGAGCAGAAAATTTGCAAAAGACTCGCTTTGTCCCTGAGACAAATGACGACCCTGAGACATGTTATGTACCCGAATACGAATCAGAATCCGAAGCCGAGGCCACCATTGAATCCCGGCTCTCCAAATCCCGGCTCCAATGCGGCGCCCGTTCCTGTTCCCGATCGCACGGCGGTGGGCGATGCGCTGATTGGTCTCACCGAGAGTCAGCGCCTGGCCCGGGTGGCCGAGCAGCGCGTGGTGGATGCCGTGAAGCGCAATCCGGAGGTGGCGGTGGAGCAGTATCCCGCCGTGCTCATCATCACCGAGTTTGTCAGCGCCCGCCTGGATACGCAGGATACCGCCCTGGGCCGCATTGAGGAGCAGACGAAGAAGACGAACGGCCGCGTATCGGCGCTGGAAGGCTGGCGCGATTACTGGCTGGCGTTCTTCGCCGGTGTTATCGCGGTGCTGACCATCGTGGGTATTCTGGTGGTGGATCGGGTAACGGACATTGTGAAGGAGCAGATCCGGATCATCATCCGCGAGGAAATCAACGCTCCCAGTCATATTCACAAGCTGAAAAGCCACCTGCGCCCTCCGGCGTCGGACGACCAGAACCCTCAACTGGCGAGGCAGCCATGACGAATCCGGATCATGATGCTGGTGCCGGCCATGGTGGTGCTGCCGCGGGTGCTGGTGGTGCTGACGCTGCCGCTGATGAACTCACGCAGCGGCGCCTGTGTCCGGGGTTACGGTCACGCCAGGGTTGTCGCCTTCCGCACGTCGCGCCTCGCCGGCCTGGCGGGTATCCTGGTAATCGCCAGCATCCCGGCCTTATGGCTCGATTGTATCCGAAACAGCAACGTTTTTATGAAAGCCATGGGCTGGGCGATCTTCCGGGCGGGAATGGGGCGTCGCAGGGCGAACCGGAAAACGCAACTGAATCTCACCTTCAACACGATGCTCAGCATCACGGCCTTCGTCCAGATCAGCCTCAACTTCAATCTCAACCTCACTATCAACCTCACTATCAACCTCAACCTCTACGCTACATCCTTACCATGCAAGAACCTATCCGCAAAGCTCAAGCCGTTGTCTCGCCTGTTGTCGAAACCGCGAATCCCGATCCGTCTCCCGGCATTGGCGGCACCGTTTATCACGACATGACCCCGCAGAGCCGCTGGATCATCGTCCTTACGCGCGTGTTGTACGTGCTCGGTTTTGCCTCCGCCAACAGCGCGGCGATTCTGGGCTACGTGCCGGCGCACTGGCAGCCGTACCTCAATCTCACCATCGGCCTCATCCCCGGAGTGGAATGGCTGGTCCGCAAGTTCTGCGACTGGCTGGATAACGGCGCGTTTGATGAGAGCTACGCGGGGCGCTAGGGGAGAGGGGAGGGGAACCCAACCATGAACGCCTGGACCTCATTCTGGACCGCGTGGGCCGAGTATTTCGGCTGGCGCGCCAAAGTCGATCTCACCCCGCTGCAGCGCGAGATTCAGCAGGCGCGCGAAGAGCGGGATGCGCAGAAGCAGCAGAACCGCGAATGGGTGGAGAAAAACAGGGTGCCGGACAAAGACCCCTAGCCCAGGTGCAGCGTCACGCACGCCCTCATCGCGACAGCAATCCGCTCTCTCTCTCTAACTCCTCCTCAACTTCCATCCCCATGGTTATGAACCCCTACAACGCCCAGAAGCAGGCCGATCTTGCCCATGCCCGTGTGCTTGATGCGCGGATTCTTCGCTCCCTTCAGTGGGCATTCTTCTCTGTCTTTTCCGCTCTGCTGCTGCTGGGTGCCGGCTGGTGGCTGACGGGCTGCGCCACGCACATGCGCACGGCGTCCGTATCTCCCGCCAGCGGAAACATCGCGCGACTGCAGGCCCGTCCGGATGCCGTCAGCGCCGTGAATGCCTCGCCCGGCTTTGTGCTGGATGCCCTCGACACCATTGCCGACCTGGAATCCGAACTCAAAGAGGCCAAAGCCGCCCGGCCGTGAATCAGGCCGAATCGGATCTCACAGGTAACGGCAGACACAACCAGATCCATCCAACCCATCCCGGTCCTGTCCCATTCCCGCCTCGTCCCCATTCCCATTCCTGTTCCCGTTCGCCTCGTCCCATCTTTCTCCGTCTTCGCCCACCTTCCTTTCATTCCCATGATTACCTCCACCCTTTCCCACGGTGCCATTGATTTCTCCTATACCGAGCCGGTGCTGACCACGCTGGTGCAGACGGCGCTGCAGAATCAGAATCTCTACGCGGGCGCTATCGACGGCATCTGGGGGCCGATCACCCGGCGCGGCTTTCAGCAATACGCAGCCGCCTCCGCCAATCCCCCGCCTGCGGATGACAAGGCGGAGGATCACCAGGAGCCCTGGCTTACCGAGCTGGTGCAGATCGCGCTCTCGCATACCGCCGCTCCCGCTCTCGCCCATTATGAGGGCGCGATCGACGGGCTGTGCGGACCGCTTACGCGCGCCGCGTTCACCGCGTATGCCACGGCGCACGATGACATCGTGGCGCAGATCGGCGTCAGCGGGCTCAACCTCATTCTCTACTTTGAGGTGGGGGGAGGGGAGGCGTACTACACGCGCCACCTGGCGGAGCCCACCTGGCCGGGCGTTTCCAGCGGTGTCACGATCGGCATTGGCTACGATCTCGGCTACAACACGGAAGCGCAGATCCGCGCCGACTGGGCCAGCCGCATCGCCCGCGTGGAGCCGCTTATGCCGGCGTCGGGTGTCACCGGCAGCCGCGCGCAGTCTATCGTGGGCAGCATCAGAAAGACCCTGGGCGCGCCGATTCCGTGGCACGCCGCGTACGAGGTTTTCCGGCGGCGCACACTGCCGCGTTTTATTGCGCTGACCCGGAGCGCGCTGCCGGGGTTCGATCAGGTTCCTGCGGATGCGCGCGGTGCGCTGGTCTCGCTGGTGTTCAATCGCGGCGCCGGCATGCAGGAGACCGACAGCCGGCGCGAAATGCGGGCCATCCGCGATCTGCTCCGCACCGCCTCCATAAGCGACAAGCGCCAGATCCCCGCCCAGATCTACAGCATGAAGCGCCTCTGGCCCAACACCCTCGGTCTCCTCCGCCGCCGCGACGCCGAGGCGGATCTGTTTGAGTCGAGCATCGCGGAGACGGGGCAGACAAACGTGTAGGGCTACCAGGGAGCGAGGACTGCCGGGTTTCCGATGCGAATTGGTCTAATGGACGCTGGCATCTATGTTGTAGCGGATCGGCGGGGCTGAAGCATCGTCGTCAATGGCGCGCTTTATAGCAGCAATAAGTTTATATGCATCGACAGGCTTGGGTACATAAGCAAACGCCCCCATAGCTGTGAGAGGGCTCAGTTGCGAGTCGATTTCTCCCGACACGATAATCACCTTTAAAAGAGGGCGGCGTTTCCGCATTTCGCTCAGACACTCTACACCGTTAAGACCGGGCATATTGATATCCAGCAACACCACCGCGGGATTGTGGTGCAGGCAGGCGAGCACCTGCATGCCCCGGCCAACCTCCTCAACGCGGTAACCGCTGATTTCCAATACCAGACGGATGCTCTTGCGCACGGCAACTTCGTCATCCGCAATGAGCACCAGCGGAGCAGTAAGGCTGGGAATGAGAGGAGCGAGGGCAGGGAGCTTCAGGGTTTCCTGCGTATCATCGGGGCGAGGGGCTATACGGCTGGCACCGTCTTTGCCGTATCGGTCGAGAGAGGGAGCTGAAGGCATGTCAGATGTATGCTCACCATTATCTGCTGCGGTTGGAATTGTATTCATTTTATTTATGGGTAGAGAACTAGCGAGACTCAACTGCGACAGATGATGTACGCGAATTGTTGCGCGGAATGGTCCTGGTCCATTGTACGCAGTCTCGAATGGTCGAGAGCAGATCCACCGCCGAATAAGGCTTGCGCAGAAAATGCTCGACGCCGGCCCTTCGCGCCTCATCCGCGCCCTGCTTATCTTTTAATCCGCTGGCAGCGATGATGCGGACCTCGGGATTTATCTCACGCAGCGCCATAATTGCGGCGGCGCCGCCCATCACCGGCATCATCATGTCGATTACGACCACATCTATTTCGTGCACATGCGCAGCAAAAAGACCCGCTGCCCGCGCACCATTCTCCGCAGTCAGAACCCGATAACCGTACGTCTCCAGCGTTTGGGCGGTAATGCTCAGTATCGCCTTCTCGTCATCCACAATCAGGATGCATTCGCCCAGACCACAGATTCGGGTCTCGTCGCTAATGGCAGGCTCACTTCTATAAACATTTCCTGCGGGCACAGGCAGGTGAACAATGAACGAGGTGCCGCGGCCTGGCTGGCTCTTTACATCAATAAAGCCTTCGTTGGATTTTATAATAACGATGGTGGTAGCAAGACCAAGACCGGTACCTTCCCCAAGGCTTTTTGTTGTAAAGAAGGGCTCGAATATCTTATTCAGGTGTTCCGCGGGTATTCCGCAGCCTGTATCCGCTACGATGATGCGTACATAATTGCCTGCCGTCAGTTCTGGCCGAAATGCTGCATACTGCGCATCAATGGTAACGTTCCTTACGTCGATAGAAAGCGTTCCTCCATCCCTCATGGCATCTCGCGCGTTAACACACAGATTAAGGAACATCTGATGCATCTGGGTGGAATCGCTGGTAATCAGCCACAGGTCATCCGCTATGACAGCGGAAAACTGGATGTGCTTGGGGAAAGTGCTCTTTACAATACACTCAATTTCATTCACCACATCCAGAAGGCATACGGTCTCCTTCACTCCTTCATCACCACGGGCAAAAGAGAGAACCTGCCGAACCAGGTCGGCACCTCTGTTCACACTTTTCTCGATTAGATCGATAATATGTAAGCTGCTCTCCTCCATATTCTGAGCCCGAAGCAGATACGCCCCCATTAATATCGGCGTCAGAACATTATTGAGATCATGCGCAATACCGCCTGCCAGCGTGCCGATACTTTCCATACGCTGCGCCCGCATACACAGTTCCTCCGCCTTTCTGCGCTCGGTAATGTCGGAATTGATGGTGAGCACCGACTTGGGGTGTCCATCCGCATCACGCATCAGGGTCCACCTGCTCGCCACACAGAGTTTGGCCCCCTCCCTGGTTACGTGCTGAAGCTCCCCCTCCCAGTGACCCACCTCCTGGATCAGCTGCATGGCGCTCGCAAACTGATTCTCGTTACGATAGACAATTTTGCTCACGTGCACGCCCAGTACCTCGGCGGATTTCCATCCATAGAGACGTTCCGCACCTTTGCTCCAGAACATAATATGGTGATTGAGGCCCAGCACCAGAATCGCATCCCGTGCCTCATCTATCAGAGCGGCCTGATCCATCAGATTCTGCTCAGTGCGCTTCCGGTTCGTCAGATCGTGAAAAGTCCAGATACGACCGCAAAAGGCCCCGTCCATGCTCACCACAGGGGCTGAATAGCGCTCCAGGGTGCGCCCGTCGCGCATTTCAATTTCATCATCGCCTACCACGTCCGGGTCGGAGTTCAGAAGATTCACTTTTTGCGTAAAGCTCTCCGGATCCGTCGTCTGTTGCGCGATCCAGTCGATCGCCTCGGCATCGGTCATAGAGTCGAGCATGCCCGCGGGAGCATTCCAGATATCACAGGCCTTCTGGTTCTGCATGAGCCGCTTGCCATTTCCATTCATCACCAGCACGCCATCGCGGGAGCTGTGGATCTGCGCTTCCAGAAAAGTCGTCTTCCGCGAAAGGTCCTGCTCCACATTCTTGCGTTCCGTGATATCAAGGGCAACTCCCGCTATTCGCCGCACAGCCGCGTTTTCACTCTTTACGGTGAAAGTGCGGCCATGAATCCAGCGCACTGTGCCATCCGGACGAATAATGCGATATTCCTCACCAGCGCTGACATCGCTCTCCACCTTGCAGAAGGAATCCGCCATGCGTTCACGGTCGTCCGGATGAATTGTGGCGAGCCAGACGCTTGAGGGAGAACCTTCCGCCGGTCGCAAGCGGCCCCATATGCCCTCGAATGCGGGGCTGACGTAGAGAATCGCGTTGAGATCCAGATCATAGAGCCAGAAGACCTGGTCAATATTCCCGGCGAGCTGTCGGAAGCGTTCTTCACTCTCGCGCAATGCTGCTTCGGACGCCCGCTTTTCCGCGCGCAGCCGGCTTTCTGCTATGGACTGGGAGACTGAAAAGCCGAGATTTCTCAGCCGGTCTTTCCGGAGATAGTCGGAGGCGCCCTGCTTGATAGAGGACACGGCGGCTTCCTCATCCATCGTGCTGGAGATGACGATAAAGGGAAGTTCCAGCCCCCGGGTGCGCAGAAGCTCCAGGGCGCGCGGTCCGCTCAAATGAGGCATGGCGTAGTCAGCGAGGATCACATCCCACCTTCTCTGCAGCATGGTCACATATTCCGCCTCCGTGTTAATTCTTTCCCACGCCGGATCAAAGCCCGAGCATCGCAGTTGTTCCAGCATCAGTTCCGCGTCGCTCACCTGATCCTGGAGAATCAAAACATTCAGAGGGATTGGCATTAATGTGTGTAGCGAAAAATTCACTGCCGACCGGCAACTGTTTTGCTTGTCACGTCTTGCCTTGGGATAAGAACTTAAATCAGATGTGTGCCTCTATTAACCGGAGGCGCCCGATTTTAAGTCGTTATGGTATTACAATGTTCCCTGTTTAATAATAGCATATATCTTTTCGTTGTAACGAATTTTAATTTTTATTTATCCCGCATCCCATGAGCCGCCCTGCCTTTTATCAGGCGCGAGAATGCCGGCTAATATGGAGAACTCCTCAGGACCTGCCAACGCTGCGAAACACAGTACCTGCAGGCATGTTCTCCCTGCTCACCGTCTGTATCTCACGCTGCCGGTTTCTTCTTTGGCGCTTTTGACTTTCCGGCTGCTGCTGCTGCGGCGGCCTGGGCGGCGGCAGCGTCGCTGGTGCTGGATTCTACGGCGTCGTACAGGGCGTTCAGTGCCGCCAGTGCTTTCAGGACGGCGGGGCGGCGGATGGCTTTGTCCAGTTCGGCCCAGGCTTCTTTGGGGAGTTCGGAAACGGTGCGGTAAAAGTCTTCGAACTCGCGGTTGCCGGCCATGTGATTCATCGCCAGTTGTCCCGCCAGCGACTGGGCGGTGACGGCCTGGCCGGTGCGCTCTGCCGTCCACAGGGCCTGCAGCTCCTCCCATTCGCGGGATTCCTTCACCAGGCCCAGACCGCGCAGGCATGCTTTTTGAAGCGTGGCGCCACGTGGCAACTGGCCGTTTTCAATCTTCCAGATCGTCGTCCGTTCAATGCCGGCGGCCTTCCCCACATCGGCCAGCGACATCTGCCGCTCCGCGCGGAGATCCTTGAATTTTTGTGCGAGTGTCATGCTTCCCGCCTAAGATAGTCATCCCAGCCATGACGTCGAGATGCAATTCGATACGGGTGCCAACAACAGGGGTACGATTCAAAGCAGAGCTAAAAGAGCCCATTCCCTTCCGCCTCTTTTAGGTGCTGAGGCTGGTTCCCCTTTTCGTGCTTTTTTGACTGCTTTTTCGAGCCTTACGTGTAAATGCGCATGGCATAGGCGAATAGCTTTACAGTTACGGCAATAGTTGCAGTAATTGTAACCCCTGCGCGCCTTTGCAGGAGCGAAGCTAATAAGCACGTAAATCACGAAAAGCAGTCAAAAAGCACGAAAATGGAAAGGGCAAGACACAAAGACACCAAGTTACAGATGGGGGAAAGAAAGGGGAGGAGACATTACCTCCCCTTTTTCCGCTTTTCTACTTTTCTCCATTTTCTAGTAAAAGCTAACATGCGTAGGTGGGCCTGATAAGGTAGCTCGCATCCTGTTGTCCGGAGTAAATCAACCTTACTATAAGATGCGAGCAACCTTCATGCCCTCAGCTACATGTGTTTATTTTATTAGAAAAAGGAGAAAAGTAGAAAAGCGGAAAAAGGGGAGAAGAGTTGTTCAACCACCAAGACACCAAGACACCAAGTTTCAGAAGGGAAATTCCATATTCTTTGTGCGTTTTCGACTTACAACAGCCTCTTCGAATCTTTCCCCTTTTTCGTGCTTTTTGACTGCTTTTCGTGCCTTTCGTGTAAATTGACGTGGCTTTTGCGGAACGGCATAGCTCTAACTCCAGGTACTCCAAAATGCGTCATGTGGCGATTGTTGGTGCTGGCGTATAACAAAGGGGAGTGCTACGCTGTGCACTGATGCGGAATGCCTTCTTCATCCTGACGCTTTTTTTCGGCACGTGCTTCTTTTTGATGAAGTTGCACGAAGGCAATAGCTTAGCGGTTGCCGGGGCGCCTGTCACTCAGCACGCTGACGGTACGTGGCGGAAAGATGAATTTACGTTTCGCGTTCTGCAGGACTTTGCCGTGGAAGCGCGCGTGCTCAGCACCGCCCGATACTCAGCGGACATCGCAGCCCGGCTATGTCCAGTGGATCTGGCCCTGGGCTGGGGCGCCATGGCGAAGCCGGATATCATCCGCCACTTCAGCGTGCACCAGAGCGGTCGCTGGTACTACTGGCAATGCAATGATGATCTGCCCATTCCCCAGCGCGAAGTGGAGATCAGCAGTGCCAACATGCATCTTATTCCCTCCACGGCCGAGCTGGATGGGAAGCTGAAGTCCATATCGCGCGGGCAAATGATCCGGTTCTCCGGAAAGCTGGTGGAGGTCACCATGGAAAACGGCTGGCGCTGGACCAGCTCCACCACGCGCGAAGATGTCGGCCAGGGCTCCTGCGAAGTCATTTACGTGGAGAAGCTCGACATCATCCCCGAAACCGAAGCCACGCACCCGGGTGTCCCCGCTCTACGCG
Source organism: Methylacidiphilales bacterium (assembly GCA_041287705.1). GTDB lineage: Bacteria > Verrucomicrobiota > Verrucomicrobiia > Methylacidiphilales > UBA1321 > LW23. The sequence goes on from JBGGNE010000063.1 coordinate 10,423, forward strand.
TCAGCCAGCCGCTTCGGGTGTCGCATTGAGAAAAGAATAGACCCATAGCCACATACGCAAGAGTGCTCCGCCGTCCCCTTTTTCGTGCTTTTCGTGCCTTACGTGTAAATAGACGTGGCGTAGGGGGTATAACCCTGACTTTGACAAGGTTTGAGAAGGGCGGGGCGAATTATCACGGAAGGCACGAAAAGCAGTCGAAAAGCACGAAAAGGGGAGTGTTGGAAGAAGATTGTAATAAATCAAAAACACTATACTTTCCATCAATTACCTGCGCAGCCTTTTATGTCCGCCTCTATTACAGATCGTCTTGAAGACAAATTGAAGCAATTCCCCAACATCCGCTATGAACGGTCGGGAGATTACATCTGCGTGCCTGCGACTGATGGGAGTGGCTTCCCTGTTTCGTATGATGGAGAAACCGTGAGCTACACCGGCTGGCACGAGCATTTTGGAGATGATGACGAGAGCGCCGAGGGTGTGGAAAATTGCTTTGGCTTTGGCATTTCGGACTGCTGCCGGCTGGTCATCCTGAAAAAAGGAGGCGCGGCGTATAGCTGGACTGTCGAAGAACTTTCGGAGGAAGGCAACTGGGAGGTCTACTCGAAAACGGCGCTCCTCTTCTACGCGTTCTGGCGCAGGACGACGCGCGTTGTCCTGCAGAATCACCACAGAAGGCGCAAGAAGATTACGAGTGAAATTACTCCTTCTCCTCCTCCAGATCCTGCATCTTCTCCTGCTCCCTCTTCCTCCGCCTCCTGACGTTGCGGCCTGTACGTCAGATGCTGAAGTTCGAGCCGGTGTGGTCGTGGATACCGCACTCGCGTTTCAGGCCGAAGAAGCGGGTTTCCTCTTCCGTCATGCCATCGGTCAGGCGGCGCGTGGTGTGGACGTCGCCGATGGAGACGTAGCCTTCCTCCCACAGCGGGTGGTAGGGGAGGCCGTGCTTGCGCAGGTAGTCGTAAATCATCTTGTCAGTCCAGTCCACAATCGGATGGATCTTGGCGCGGCCTTCCTGAGCACCCAGCACGCCCAGCTTCTTGCGGCCCGAGGACTGACCGCGGCGCAGACCCGCGATCCAGGCGGCGGCGCCCAGCTCCTGCAGGCCGCGCTTCATGGGCTCCACCTTGTTAAGGGCGTTGTATTTCTCGATTCCCTCAATGCCGCCTTCCCACAGTTTGCCGTGGCGGGCTTCCAGCCAGGCGGCGCTGTGCAGGGGGGAGTAGACCTTCAGATTCAGCTTCAGCTTTGCGGTCATGTCATCCACAAAGCGGTAGGTCTCGGGAAAGAGATAGCCCGTATCGACAAGAAGCACCGGGATATCGGGCCACTGTACCGTCACCATATGCAGGCTCACCGCCGACTGCGCGCCGAAGCTGCTGCTGAGCACAATGTGGGGCGCAAACTGCTCCAGCGCCCAGGCCACGCGCTGCTCCGCCGTGAGATTGCCCAGCCGCGCGTTCTCCGCCACGATATCATACCCCGGCAACGCAGGGGCGGAACGCTCGGGCTGCGACTGGGATAAAGTACTGTCGGACAGGGAATTGGCTGACTCAGCTGCGGACGCCGTAGAAGCGCTCATATGCGGAAGATAAAAGGGGTGAAGCGAACGATTGGCTTAACTATTCCTCAACCCGGTACAAAATGCAAGCGCCAATCCTTAATGTCTATCTGAAAAGGGGTGTTTGCGGTCCACCCCTCTGCGGCGACTGTTTACGCGCCGTGTTCCGGGCTGCTACTGAGGATCTTTCTCCTGAAGCGGAGTCCCGCCGTGAACAAACGCCGGCATGTCGACAAGATTGTAGTCCTTGGGCAATTCGAAGTATTCCGGCTTCTGCGCGCCCTCGGTAATGGCGATGGTGGCGCGCACATTCATGCTGAAATTCATGCCGGGATCGGCGCTGGTCATGTTGGTTACCACTTGCACCGGCCAGTGCTTTTCAACATCCAGCCAGACCTGAATCGTGGTATTCATGGGTCCCATGGCCGGGACGGTCACATTGTATCGGTCGCACTTCGTGCCGTTCACTTCCTCGGTGACTTCTTTATTCCACACGACTCCGGGCGGCATCTTGCCGCTGAAAATATCGAGACCTTCGCGGCTGAACGGGCCCTCCGCATAGTGCTTCAGGTCATGATTGAGCAAGTAGTTCTTCTGCTCCTTACCCAGCATAAGGGCCGACTGATCCGTCCCCTCCATCCGTAGGGCGTCTTTGCGTACATACAGGGTGGAGGTCATGACCTGCGGAGGCTGTGCCTGACCGGCGCCGGCAGACGTCATCGTACTATTCATTTTGGCCTTGAATTCCTCAGGGAACTTCAGCGGACACGCAGCCTCATCCTCGGCCCGCGCAGCGGCAGCGGTAAGACCGAAGCAAATGCCGACGCACGCGATAAACATCCACAGACGGGGGCTGAGTAGTGTAGTTGTATTCATAGCTTTGAAGGTTGAACCTGAATTGTAATCAGACACTGAGTGACCAGACTGTTTTGGCAATTCTGGCGAGCTCCTTCTGCCTGGTATTGATGCTATCCTCCGTCCAGTCGGCATATGCACCAAGCTTTTTTGTAAGGGTATATTTGGATTTGTCGTAAACTCCTTGTTTAACACTAAACCCGGCATTACCTGCCTGCTGCCCATTTAAATCTCGCTCCAGCAAGGTGTAGTTGCCTAAACGGACAACACTTCGTTCGTGTGCCTCTGGGGAGAAGCTTTGCCAGGCTGTTGAATCCGGATTTTCTGGCAAAATATGCTCGATGGTAGCCTGCATTCCATCGTCATGTATATCAGCGCCACCGAATTGTTTTTCAAGTTTAGCGAGAAAATAACGGATTCTCTTCCCGGAGTTTCCTCCAAATTTTAGACGCATAGTCGAGAAGTCTGCCTCAAATTCATCGTCAGGTATGTATATAGGTTTAAGACTGTGACGAAGCAATTGAAGATTGTTGATCTTTCCGTTTCGTATTTGCAGCGCCACGCTGTTGTAAACCTCCTCCAGTATGTGCGTGCTTCGCCTGCTTACACCATTAAAACGGACGGAAATAACAGCGCAATAGCGTAATACTTCGACAAGATCCTGAGGTTTGGTGAACGAGTCCTTAGCTGCCAGAATTAATGGTGTGTATTGAGATACGTTGAACAAGTTCAGAGCACGCACATGTTCTTTGGCTCCTGGATAATCAAGCCAAAAATCATCCGAATGGCTGCTTAAAGCACTGAACCATGCCGCGTCTTTATCTAAGGCCTCAAGAAGTTTGAAAACCTGCGGCATGTCCGTAACATCGCTTTTAATGATCTTAAATAATTGCTTCTGCCGTATGTACTCACGTTTTGAGTTAACATGATGGCGCAAAAATTCTGGAAAAGCCGATGCTCCTATGCGATCTGTGATTCGTGCCCATAACTTTAGTATGGGATCCATTTGCGATGCACTCAGTCTGTCGGCAAGCGAAAGAAGATAATTTTTAAGAAGATCTGTTTCAGTTAACTCTATTCCACGTGCATTCAGGGTTTCAAACACCGTATATGCGCTAAGCTGGTCCTGAACTTCAACCGTTATAAAACCGAGGCGTTCTGTGAGTAGTTCATTAACAAACCGACTTACCTCAACTCCCGCACCAGGACCTGCAAACTTTTTTTGAATTTTACTCTTAAAGAAATTAAAGCAATCCCACAGGAGCTTTTCGGAGCTTCGCAAGCCGCGTATATTGCTGGGTTGTATATGTTGAGCAATATTCAGCTGGAAGAAGCTGTCATCATTCAGATTTAACTTCAGTTTAGGAGTTATTCTGAGGCTGGCCGGATCTTTTGTTCCTAAATAAGTGCGCTCTAGTTCTGCTGCTCTTTCCGCATTCTTCTCATCTGAAACCAGCGACCTGAGGTAATTTACGCATGCAATAATCAGAATAGATAGTGTGGCAATGCGCTGTTGCCCATCTATAATTCTAAACTGTTTGCGTTCGCGTACCTCCAGCACTATTGAACCCATGTAGTGATCTTCACCACTGGATTCAATAGCCTGCAAATCTTCCCACAGATCCTCCCAATGCTCCACTCGCCAGGAATAATCACGCTGATACTGTGGTACCGTGTACGTCTTCCCATTGCTTAAAACCTCTTTTAAGTCTTTTGTACTTGTTGCGAGTAGAGCTCCGAGCGCCATGATATTAATTTAACATGGAAACGGTAAGGTCATAAAGTCTTTTGGAGTGAATTTAGGGCTTCGCGTGATACTCCTGAAGGCTCTTTACCTGTAGCGTGCGCTGCTGCATGGAGCGGATGGCCTGGACGCTGGCGTTGGCGGCGGCCATGGTCGTCAGTACCGGCACCTTCTGGTAAACAGCGGTGGTGCGGATGCGGACTTCGTCCGTGCGGGCCACTTTGCCGCTGGGCGTGTTGATCACCAGCGCCAGCTCGTTGTTCTTCAGCAGATCCAGCACATTCGGGCGGCCTTCGCTGATCTTGAAGAGCTTGCGGCAGGCGACCCCCGCGCGGCGGATGGCCGCTGCGGTGCCGGAGCTGCTGCAGACTTCGAAGCCCAGCTCCACCAGCTCGCGGGCCACTTCGGCGGCGGCCGTCTTGTCGCTGTCGCGCACGCTGATGAAGACAGTGCCTTTGAGGGGGAGGGCAGGGGAGGCGGCCATCTGGCTCTTGGCGTAGGCCAGACCCAGGTCGTCATCAATGCCCATCACTTCGCCGGTCGACTTCATTTCCGGCCCAAGCAGAATATCCACGCCGCGGAACTTGGCGAACGGGAACACGGCTTCCTTCACGCTGTAGTGCGTGGGGATGACTTCCTCCGTAAAGCCGAGCTCGGGCAACGTCTTGCCGGCCATCACCTTCGCGGCCAGCTTGGCCAGCGGCACGCCGATGGCTTTGCTGACGAAGGGAACGGTGCGGCTGGCGCGCGGGTTAACTTCCAGCACGTAAAGCTGCTCGTCCTTCACGGCAAACTGCACGTTCATCAGACCCTTGACCTGCAGCTCCCTGGCCATGGCCAGCGTGGCGGTGCGGATCTCCGTCTTGATGTACTCGGTAAGGGTAGGCGCGGGGATGACGCACGCGCTGTCGCCGGAGTGCACGCCGGCCTGCTCGATGTGCTGCATGATGGCGCCGATCACCGCGGTTTCGCCGTCGGAGATACAGTCCACATCGACCTCGATGGCGTCATCCAGAAAGCGATCCACCAGCACGGGGCGCTCGGGGCTTGCGGCCACGGCGTTACGCATGTAGTAGCGCAGCTCCTCGTCGTTATACACAATCTGCATGGCGCGACCACCCAGCACAAAGCTGGGGCGCACGAGCACAGGGTAGCCGACCTGGGCTGCGCCCGCCACGGCTTCATCTTCGTTGGTGGCGGTGGCGTTGGGCGGCTGGCGCAGGCCAAGCTGATTCAGCATCTGCTGGAAGAGTTTGCGATCTTCCGCGCGGTCGATGGATTCCACCGAGGTGCCGATGATATTGACGTTATTGGCCTTGAGACCGGCGGCAAGATTCAGCGGAGTCTGCCCGCCAAACTGCACAATGACGCCCCAGACCTTCTCGCGCTCGCAGATATTCAGCACGTCTTCCAGCGTCAGCGGCTCGAAGAAAAGTTTATCGCTGGTATCGTAATCGGTGGAGACGGTTTCCGGGTTGGAATTGACCATCAGCGTTTCGAAACCGATCTCCTTCAGCGCAAAGGCGGCATGCACGCAACAGTAGTCGAACTCGATTCCCTGGCCGATACGGTTGGGACCGCCGCCCAGAATCATGATCTTCTTCTTGTCCGTGGGGCGGATTTCGTCGTCGCCACGATCGTAGGTGCTGTAATAGTAAGGCGTAAAGGCTTCGAACTCCGCCGAGCATGTATCTACAAGGCGATAGCTGGGGAAGAGATGCTGCTCCAGGCGCGTCTTGCGCACTTCCGCCTCGGTCTTGGACCAGATGGCGCCGAGCTGGCGATCGCTGAAGCCCATGCTCTTGGCGCGGGCCAGGCTTTCCGCGGTCATGCCGCTGGCGGCCAGCTGGCGCTTCTCATCCACAAGCTCCTTGATCTGCGTGAGGAACCACGGATCGATACCGCTGAGCTCATTGACCTGCGCCACCGTCATGCCGGCGCGGAACGCGTGGCGAATGAAAAAGATGCGCTCGCCGTTCGGCATGGCCAGCTTCTGATGAATTTCATCCAGCGAGGGGGCGTCATCGCCGCCGAACTTGCCGCCGGAGATACCCCACGCGCCCACTTCCAGGGAGCGCAACGCTTTCTGCAGGCTCTCCTTGAACGTGCGGCCGATGGCCATGGCTTCGCCGACGCTCTTCATCTGCGTCGTCAGCGTGGTATCGGCGCCGGGAAACTTCTCGAACGTAAAGCGCGGGACCTTCGTTACGACATAGTCGATGACGGGCTCGAAGCAGGCCGGCGTTTCGCGCGTGATGTCGTTGCGGATTTCATCCAGCGTGTAGCCCACGGCCAGCTTCGCGGCGATCTTGGCGATAGGGAAGCCGGTGGCCTTGGACGCCAGCGCCGAGGAGCGCGAGACGCGGGGGTTCATCTCGATGATGACCATGCGGCCCGTGGCGGGATCCATGCCGAACTGAATGTTGGAGCCGCCCGTTTCCACGCCGATTTCGCGAATAACCGCGAACGACGCGTCGCGCATCAGCTGATATTCCTTGTCGGTCAGCGTCTGGGCGGGGGCTACCGTGATGCTGTCGCCCGTGTGCACGCCCATGGGATCGAAGTTTTCGATCGAACAGATGATGACGCAGTTGTCCGCCTTGTCGCGCATGACTTCCATCTCGAATTCCTTCCAGCCCAGAAGGGATTCCTCGATAAGGACTTCGGAGACAGGGGAGAGATCCAGACCGCGCTCGACGATTTCCTCGAACTCTTCGCGGTTGTACCCGATGCCGCCGCCCGCGCCGCCCATGGTGAACGCGGGGCGAATGATGAGCGGGAATTTGCCGATATGAGCCTGAACCTGGCGCGCTTCCTCCAGCGTATGGGCGGTGCCGGAGACGGGGACGTCCAGGCCGATTTTCAGCATGGCGTCTTTGAACAGCTGGCGGTCTTCGCCCTTTTTGATCGCGTCCGCATTGGCGCCGATCATCTGCACGCCGAACTTATCCAGCACGCCGCTCTCGTACAGAGCCAGCGAGGTATTGAGCGCCGTCTGGCCGCCCAGAGTAGGCAGCAGCGCATCGGGGCGCTCGCGCTCAATGATCTTGGCAACAATCTCGGGCGTGATCGGTTCGATATAGGTGCGGTCGGCAAACTCCGGATCGGTCATGATCGTGGCCGGGTTGCTGTTAATGAGGATCACGCGGAAGCCCTCTTCCTTCAGGGCTTTGCAGGCCTGGACGCCGGAATAGTCGAACTCGCAGGCTTGACCGATGACGATCGGCCCGCTGCCG
>JBGGNE010000064.1:0-18092 GCA_041287705.1 Methylacidiphilales bacterium
TCTCGAGACGATCCGGCGCGTGCTTCGTGAAGAGCGCCTCAACCTTGGCCTGCGCCAGCAGCAGACCGCATGGATTGTCTTCGGCCCCCGCCCGGAAGTGCTTCGTGCGCAGCGTATCTGCCTGCAGCGGGCCATTGTTTCGGATGAAGTTCCGCTAGCTTCGCTGCCGAATGCCGCTCAGGAAGCGCCCATGCGCGCGCTGTGGCAACGCAATGTGGAGGGTCTGGATATCGCGCCGCCCCGCGTTGCTGTCTATGCGCCCAGCCGCTCGGGCGTGATGCCGCTGCCGGAGGATAGCACGCAGCTTCGGCAGCATCTGCTGGGGCAGGCCGTGGAAGCCGGTACGCTTCGCGAGGCGATTCGCCAGCTTTACCAGGATGGCACCCGTATCTTCCTGGAGATCGGCCCCGGCACCACCCTGACACGCGAGGTGCGCGAGGAGCTTGGCGAACATCCGCACGCCGCCATTTCGCTGGAGGCAGAAGATCCCGCACCGGCAGAGTTGAAGACGTTCCCGGGCGGAATGATTCCGCTGGCGCGCGCGCTGGCTCAACTGGCCGCGCTGGGCAGCCATGTACGGCTGGAATATTGGCCGTCTCCGGCACATCCCACTCTCTTTCACGAGGTAACGCAGGTGCGTCCCACCGTGCCCGGGCGTCTGCTTGTGCCGCTGCTGCAACTGCCGCCCGGTGCGGTGCCCACACCTCCGGGGCGCGCCGGCGGTCGGTCTCGCCAGGAAGGCTCCCGGCGGTCCGGAGCGGGTTCTGCGGGCGAAGCGAATGGTGGAGCTATGCGGAATGCTCCGCCACCGCCAATGCAGTCGCCCGGGCACATCCCGAGTTACTATCCGCATCAGATGCCCACGGCGCCTCTGCCGGCAGTGTCGGTGGCTGCGATGTTGCATGTACCGGGAACGCCGGAAGCTTCAGGTGCATTTCATGTCTCTCCTGAGATGGGGCATGCAACCACTGTTCCCGCCCCTTTACCGGCGCATCATCCCGTATCAATGCCTCCGCGGGATGCCGCGGACATTCTTCTGGAGCGCGAGTATGCCGCGACGCATGAAACGTTGCGTCAGTTGCATGCTCACACAGCCGAGATGTTCAGGCAGTTTCTGGCCAACCAGGAGGCCGCCCAGCGCGCTGTTCAGGATCTGTACCGCGCCCGCGTTCAGCAAATTGAAGCGCAGCGTACCGCTGCCGCCATGGAGCAGGCGCGAAGCGAGCAGCCTCTGACTGCAGAGCAGGAAGCCGAAGATGCGGACACGGATGACACGCTGCGGGTTGCCAGCGGAGAGAATGCCTCGGGTTCGCCTGCGGCCGCGGATGCCACGTCTCGTCAGTCCGCTCATTCGTCGCTTTCAGGCGATGGTGCGGAGGATGAGGACGGCATGTCAGAAGAAGATGATGATAATGATGATTCCGCGGAAGAATCAGACTCCTTCGCCTACGATGAAGATGACGATGAATCCGCAGGAGAAGATAGCGATAACGCCTCCGATGATGATGATGAGGACGATTCGGTGGAATCGGACGATGAGGAGGACCGTGACGACGATCGGCGCAGTTTGGGGATTCCCTCCTTCGCCCCTGCGTTGACGCAAACTGGCGGCGCGCAGGAAGCAGCAGGGACAGAGCATGTCTCTGAAGATGAAGCTGTGCCATCGACCGGGTCTCATGCTTTAGCTGAAGTATCTTTGCATGCGGATCCCCTGACAGACACCGAACAGCACCTACACGTTGGCGAGCAATCCGCAGGAGCAGAAGAATCCACCCAGGGCGACGACACCCTGGTTGATGACTTTCTGGATCTGCTGGCGATCGAGTGTGACTACCCGCGCGAATTCCTGGATGTTGAACTGACTCTGGACGAGGATCTTGGCGTTGATGCTCCGCGTCTGGAGCAGGTCTGGCAGAATCTCCTGCTGCGCCACCCCGGTGCTCAGCGTCCTCCCCCAGCATCGGAAATCAATGGAGCTCGCTTAGGACAGGTGGTGGAAGTGCTGCGCGCCATGAATGCTGCTCCGAACATCGATGCTTTGCCCTCGCAGGAGCACGAGGCCGAGCCGGAAATGCACGGGGATGGGCATGAACAAGGGCACGAAATCAGGAGTGCTGAATCTGCGCCTGCGCACGCTGAACAATCTGAATCATCCAACGCCGGATCGGAAATCGACTCAACCCCCAGTTCAAATTCAGATTCCGGATCCGCCTCCGATTCTGCCGCGCAGGCCGGGGGCGAAGATTCGCCGCACATGTACGGCGTCTACTCTGGCACTGAAGAGGATGTCGGACCGCGGGTACATGCGGCTCATCCCGAATCGCCGACGGAAAACACTGAGTATGGCTCGGACCATGGACAGGAGACATTCCATGTCCCACCTCCGCCGCCCGCAGCCGGTGGACATGTGCAGACACCGGAAGGCACGGACTCCTCCTCTTCCGACAGCCCTCCCGGGCAGGCGGCAGCTCCGTCCTCCGCGCCGGTTCCCATTGTCCGGCCCAACGCCATTACGAAGCCTTTTTCTATTAGTCCTTTCCTGAATGTTCTGCCTTCGCCTGCGCCACGCACCAATGGCCCCGGCGGCGGGGCTGAACATGAGGTTACGCCTGTGCGCCGCCCTCGGCCTACCGCTCCCGTGGGGGGGATGGTACGCTCGCCAGCATCTACGTCTTCATCCGGCGGTGGCGGGAGCGGCGGAAGCGGATCGGTGGGAATGAATCTGGGTCCTCGACTGCATATCGGTGTGGCTCTGGGGCTTGCGCTGGTGATGGAACGCGATGTATCGCTGGCCACGCATCCTTTCCTGCGCTCTCACATTCTGCGCGATCGCCCCGTACTGCCGCTGTCCATCGGCCTCAACTGGATGGCAGAGGCGGCCTTGCGCCACTCGCCCGAGATGCTTCTGCATGGCTGCCGCAATTTCCGCGCTCTTCGCCCGATTGCGCTGGATGAAGCCGCGACGGACAGCCCTGCCTCCCATTCTGGCAACGGTCATGGGGAGAGCGACTCGCACCATACCGGGCTGCGTCTTCGCCTGGCGGCCGGGGCGGCTCAGCGCAAAAGCAACGGGCTTTACGAAGTTCCGGTCGAACTGCAAAGCGAGCAGGAGCAGGCCTATTACCGCGCTACGATGCTGCTCTCTCAGGCACCGCCGCCCCAGGCGCCCGTGCCGCTGCTGCCGAATCTGGCCGCGCGGCCTTACCCGCGCAGTGTGCAGGAAGCGATGGAAACCCTGCTGTTCCACGGCCCCGACTTCCAGGCGATCGAATCGATCCACGGCCTTGGTCCGCGAGGAATCAGCGGCAGCGTGCGTCCTTCACCCGATCCCTCCGCATGGATGACTTCCCCAGCTTCGCAGCACTGGCATGCGGACCCGCTTTTGCTGGAGGGCAGCGTTCAGCTTCTCATGCTCTGGAGCATCGAGAATCTGCAGGCACCCTGCCTTCCCAGCCGCTACGGGGCCGTGCGCGTCTACCGCCCGCCGCAGGAGCAGGCCGCCTATGCCACGGAAATCATGATCCGCGCCTACGACCGCACCCATATCGCCTGCGACGTTTACTTCAGCGACAGCACAGGGCGCCCCATCATGACGGTGGAAGACATGGACTGCAGCGTTGATCGAGGGTACGCGGCCGCCTTTGGCAAGGGATGACCTATGACTGCGCACGAGAATGGACTTGTGCAATACGCACTGCGTCTGGCCACCGCTCTGGATCAGGCGGTGATCCGGGAGATGCTTTACCAGTCTCTTTACGTCCCCGAAGGGGAGTTGGCCGTTTCGCGAGAGATACTGGATGATCCCAAGCTTTCCCGTTACGCCGCCGACTGGGGACGGCCTGGCGATGTCGGTATTCTTGCAGAAGCCGGAGATGAAGTGCTGGGCGCGGCATGGTGCCGTCTGTTTCGGCAGGATGCGCCGGGTTACGGGTTTATATCGAGCGAGATTCCTGAGATGGGGCTGGCTGTCGCGCCGCAAAGGCGCGGTCGCGGCATCGGCACAGCTCTCCTGAATGCGCTTATCGCCGAGGTACAGAATCCCAAAGCCGGCCGGACAATCTGCACCCGCCCTGGCGCTTTATCTCTGAGCGTAATGCGCGGCAATCCGGTCATACGGCTCTACCAGCGCTGCGGTTTCAGGGTGATTTCGGAATCGGAAGTCGCCTTTGTTATGCGTCTGGATTTTTAGCTGAAACTCCCGCCGCTCTGTACGATTCCGCGTAAGAAGCTGATTGTGTAATGGTTGTACTCAGGAAAGCTCTGCTCCTACTGTGCTGTCTGGTGCAATTACACTTGCACTTGGGCTGCTGTGCGTTATAGCCATGCCTTTCGGCAGATTTCATTACTATCTCATGAAAAAGCTTCGCATTCTTCTTGTTACCGGTGGCGGCTGGCACGATTTCGCTGTGGGTAAGCAGATCCTTTCCAAACAGTTTGCCGGCTACGGCTACGATGTTGAGACCACCGAAGACCTCGAGCGCCTGACGCAGTCGCTGGACAACCTCGACGTGCTGGTATTTTACACCCAGGGCGGTGCCCTTACGGACGCTCAGTTTGGCAACATCGAAAAGTTTGTGAGTGCAGGCGGCGGTCTTGTCGGTGTCCACTGCGGCAACGATTCGTTTCTGAACTGGAGCGACCGCTCAGTGCATACTCCGTGGCGCAAGCTGCTCGGCAGCCACTTCTACTCGCATCCCCCGGTGCTGTTTTACAAAGATGTGGTGACCAACGCGGCGCATCAGCTGCTGAAGGGCCTGCCTGCGCTGGAGGGCAACGACGAGCTGTACCAGAGCGATGTGGACGCGGACTGCGACGTGTTCCTCTCCGCCCGGTATCAGGGCAAACTCTACCCAATGGCCTACACCAAGACGCATGGCGAAGGCCGCGTTTTCTACACAGCGCATGGTCATTGGCCGGAGAGCCTGAACAACGCGGGCTATGCCCAGTTGCTGGGGCGCGGAATCCGCTGGGCAGCGAAGGACTGGAGCGATGCATCCGCGAAGCCGCTGCGCTGGGGCGTAGTCGGTTACGGTGGCGCATTCAACATGGGCAAGCATCACCTGGATCACGCTGTAACCGCCGGCATTGTAGCCGCGGGCGCAACCGATCTGGATCCCAAACGGGTAGCGATTGCCAAGACGGATTTCCCGGAAATCACCACCTATCCGTCCCTTGCGGATATGGTGAAAGATCCGAATATTGACGGCGTCACGATTATTACCCCGCACAGTGCCCACGCTGCCAACGTGATTGAAGCATTGAACGCGGGCAAGCATGTGGTGACCGAGAAGCCTATGGCTATCACCGCTGCCGAGTGCGACGAGATGATCGCCGCCGCAAAGGCTAACGGCAAAATGCTCAGCGTCTACCACAGCCGCCGCTGGGATAACGACTGGCTGGTGCTGGAGGGCATTCTGCGTTCGGGCAAGATTGGCGCGCCCTATTACATTGAAGGCGCCATGCACGGTTTCGGTCGCCCAGGCGGCGAATGGTGGCGCGACGACAAGACGATCTCCGGCGGCGTGATGCATGACTGGGGCGCTCATAACTGGTTCTGGATCCAGCGCATGCTGACGATGTTCGGCCCCGCGAAGATCGAGGAAGTGACGGGCTTTTTCAGCCGGCGCGTCTGGCATCACGTCACGAACGAGGACCTGGGACTGGCCATTGTGCGCTATGATGGAAATCGCATGGCCAAGTTTGAGTGCGGCCAGCTATGTCCGGAAATGCCGCCGAAGTTCCGCATCTTTGGGCCCAAGGGCTTCATTGAACTGCACTGGGGCTGGGGCGATTGCCCGAAGGAGAAGCAGGGCGTCATCAGTGTGTACGAGTACGTGAACGGAAAGCCGGTTCTCTCCCGCGTGCGGTTTGACAAAGTGCCGAGCACCTGGGGCGATTTTTACGTCAACATCGCCAACCACCTGACCCACGGCGAGCCGCTGGAAATCACCGCCGAGGAAGCGCGTACGGTCATCGCGATCATCGATACCGCCCACAAGAGCGCCGCCGAAGGCAAGAGCCTGCCGCTGCTGTAGCAGATTCAGCCCGCGCCAGACATTACACGAAGAGGATTCGGCTTCCACGATTGGTTCGTTTTACCGATTTGGTGCCGGATCCTCTTTCACGACACGGCAAAAAGTGCTATGTTGTTTCAGGAAGCGAAAACCATGCCGACTTACGAATACGAACTCACCGAAGGGACCTGTCGCATCTGCCGCGGGCCCTTCACCCTCAACCGGCCCATGAGTGCGCCCCAGCTGGAGAAATGCCCTCTGTGCAAGAAGCCTGTGCGCAAAATCTTTTCGCAGGTAAACGTACCCAAAGTCACCGCCCCCGTCTCCGCATCCGACGCCAGGAACGCAGGCTTTAAGATGTATAAGAAGATCGGAAACGGAGAGTACGAACTTCAGTAAGGGCAGTGCAAGAGAGACGCTGAGTGTGCCTGGCTATAGGGATCTCCCAATCCGGGAGTCGAGTTGAAAGACTTGCCCGGAAACGTGCTGCATGGAACACAGGCATGCAATGAAGCGCGCGGCTTCCTGTACGGTGTTGAGACGTCCGAGCGTGTGCTGGGCGAGGACATGCCTGAGGGCGGCCTCCGGCATGTGGCGGTTCATTTTGGTCTGCAGAAAGCCAGGCAGGACCACGTTGCTTCGGATATTCTCCGGCGCAAGTTCGCGGGCAAGGCTTTGGGACAGACCGATAAGTCCCGCTTTGGATGCCGCGTAGGTGCTTTGGCCGGCTGTGCCGTTTCGCGCGGCCCAACTGCCGATCCACAGCAGATGACCACCGCCTGCCAGGCGCATTGATGGCAGGGCTGCCTGTGCGCAAAGATACGCGCCTCGCAGGTTGACGGAGAGTACTTCGTCGATGTCTTCCTCTGCGCTTCGGACGAACAGACCGTCCCGGACGATGCCGGCATTGCCGATCATGGCATCAATTCGTGGCCTCTGAGCAAACCAGGCGCGCACACTCGTGGCGTCGCGCACATCCATTTCGTTGCGGTCGGGGGCCAGCACCTGCCAGCCTTCCCTCTGCAGCGCCGCGGCTATGGCCTGTGCCAGATCGCCGCGACCGCCGGTAATTATCGCCACACGTTCATTGCCGTCTGCTGATAATCGGGACTCGGACGCGGGCGGCAACTCTTTTTCACTCATTCCTTTAAGGCGGAGAGCTTGCGGCTGATATTGGCCTTGGCCAGAACTTCTTCCAGGCGGGGAAGGGCATCGGAGGCCAGCATTTGCTCGCGGCTCGTCATACCATCCAGATTGATCAGAACCATGCTTCCATGGCCAAACCCGTATGCGTTGATAAAATCGTACACGGCGCCGACGATTGCCAGTTTGCCATCTTCCACCTTGCTGCGGTAGCGACGCGTGGCCAGAGCGACCTGATAATCGACGTTGCGCTCAATGTTCAGCAGCCAGCGATCCTCAAACTTACCCGTGCCCCGGTCACCCATCAGAGGCAAGTGCAGGTCGCACAGTTCATCGATCATCTCCAGCGATTCATTGCGGAAATCGCCCATGGCCGCGCGCACTGCGCCGCAGTTAGTGTGACCAAGTATAAGGAAGATGGGGGTGTGCAGGCTATTGATGCCATAATCAATGGAGCCGCACGACGGGCGAAGCTGGTTGCCGATATTACGGATCTCAAAGATCCGGTTCATGGGATCGAAGTTAAACACCATTCCATGCACGCGACTGTCGCAACAGCTAAGCATGGTAACGAATGGATGCTGCTCCGATTCATACGATGCAAAGTCGGTAATGCCGCGCGTTGCAACAAAACTGCTGTTTCCGAGTACCAGCTCTTCAATTCCCTGATCGGGGGTGAGCTGCGTACCTGTCCATTCATCCGTTAACCATTTGGGCATAATGTCAATTCCTCGTTCTACTTCTGCACGTTTGTGTCCTACATCAATATTGGTCCGTCGAAAAGTTTACAAGGGATTCTCTTTACTTGCTGATTTGGCGGGCGACCAGGAGATCCGTGTTATTGCGCCAGTCGGTCAGCACCAGGCGAGAATCTGAAATATCGGGCATTTTCTCGGTCGGAATCCTGTTGTCTATCAGCGACTTAAACGGTTCGGTATTGTGGGCGGCCAATGCTGCTTCCAGCTCTTCTTTAGAGTTGCCTGCCACCAGAATAAGATTCTGAACGCGAGTTGGCGTTTCAGGAGCAATCGCGAAAGTCATTACGGCGGGGAAGGTTGTGCTGAGCGTGGTAACCACACTGCGAAAGAGTTCGCTTTTGGGGCCTTGGGGCGTCGAGATAAGGTTCATCATAAAGACGCCCTTCTCCGTCATGTGCGACTTAACTTCCGCAAAAAACTCCTTCGTTAACAAATGAGGCGGAATGTGCTGAATACCGTTGTAGGCATCACCAAAGATAAAGTCATATTTATCTGGTGATTTGCGCAGATAAACCCGGGCGTCCATACCATGCTTGGCTATGGTGGGGAAGTCCTTAAGCCCAAACCATTCATCGCCAACGCGTATAAGCTCAGGATCAATCTCAACAACATCAATACGGGCTTTGGGGAAGGTTGTGGCAATTTTGCGCGGCATACCAAAAGCGCCGCCACCAAAGAAGAGTGCTTTCTCCAGATCAGGGCAAAAGACCTGAGCCATTTGCCAGTAATGCTGATACTCAAAGACGACATCCTTCTTGGTAAGATTGATGCCGCCTTCATTGGTTGTATCCAGCTGGAGCATGCGGAGCTTATCTCCTTCCATGGATTCCTGATCAAAGACCCGGATCTTATGGTAGTAGGTGCTTTTGGTGAACATGGTTCCTGGTAATACAGCTTCAGGGACCGAAACAATAGCAACGCCGATAAGCAGAAGAATGAGCCCCGGCGCAATAATAAGCGCAGGATCCTTAACTCTGAAAAATAACGCAAAGACAATGGCAACGAGAATGAGCAGGCCGCCTATTCCCATAAAGATAACGCGAACATCCAGCATAGGGATAAGAACAAACCCAGCAAGCATGGTGCCGGCGAAGCTTCCCAGCGTGCCGAACATACCGATAGTGCCGGAAGAAAGCCCAATATCCTGATCCCCAGTGGTTTGGCTGAATAAGCGCACACAGACAGGCGTAACGGAGCTTAGGACTAATGCCGGCAGGAAAAACAGGAGCAGGGACGCTTTCATGGGACCTGTTGTTACCTCCCATGTACTGGCCATCTGTGCGAAAGAAGGCAGGATGGCGCAAGTGAAGATAAGAAGTGCGGCGCCGACTACCAGGAGAAGCGGGACCAGCATTTTGGAGGTCCAGCGATCAATAAGCCAGCCGCCCAGATAATCGCCTAATGCAATAGAAACAAGGATGATGCCGATGAGGCCCGTCCACGTATATAATGAGTTGCCAAATGTAGGAGCAAGCACGCGGTTGCCGGACATCTCCATAATAAGCACAGACGCGCCGGACAGGAAGCATGTCAGGCACAGAATGAAGCGCTCGAGGGTTCGCCTGTTTTCGGCAGGTGTCCCCTTTATCACGGTATCCCCCGTAGTAGCAGTAGCCTTGGTATTAACCGCGGTAGCTTTAGACGTTACTTTCTTATTCATGAAGCTATTCGGTAATCACCTGAATGCGAGTGCGAGGCTTCTCTTCGCGGGGAGTGGCGGGAGAATCACCCAGCGTCTTGGTCTCCTTCGGCTTCTTGGGTTTCTTGGGTTCGGGAGGGGGAGAATTGGTTGCGGGTGCGTTTGTGACAGGCGGCGGTTCGGGCTGCTGCAGGGGCTCGCCGACTTTGGTGAAGCTGTAGGCGCGAGCAGCGGGGACAAAGCCGTCCTTCTCCTTCGTCAAATACGCAGGGCATTCGTTGCCTTCCTTCAAGGGCGGTATGGGGGCAGGGCCAACGAAACCTT
Organism: Methylacidiphilales bacterium; assembly: GCA_041287705.1. Classification (GTDB taxonomy): domain Bacteria; phylum Verrucomicrobiota; class Verrucomicrobiia; order Methylacidiphilales; family UBA1321; genus LW23. The sequence continues at coordinate 9,879 of JBGGNE010000064.1, forward strand.
TGGGCAGTGGCGCCACATCATAGCGAATGGTGATTGCCGCACCAGGCTTAAGGCCGGAAGCAGAGCTTTTCACGCTCTTCACTGTTGCTTCGGCCAGAACCGTTGTGCGGTTGTTAGGCTGAGGAGTCAGGATGACCTTGGAGACCTGAATGGTAAGCCTTTCGGCCGCGGTATTCTGCATGTTCGAATACGCTGCAGGGGAGATTTCTGCGAGCAGCGTGCCCGCCGTAAGCAGCGCGATGGAGAGCGCGATAAGAAGTCGTGTCATGAATGTAGGGTGAATCATCGCCCGTTCGTGGCCGTCTGGCAAGCTCAAGGGCTAACCATTGAACGCATGAACAAGAGCAGTTTATTGGCATGCAGAAAGTCTTCCTCCATAAAGATAAGCAGCGAGCTTAAATAGAGGATCATAATAAAGATACCCAGCGCACTTTTAATCGGCATGGAGAGAAAGAACACATTCAGCTGTGGCGCAAAACGGTTCATCATTCCAAGACCAAGATCGGTAAGAAACATGACAAAGATCATTGGTGCCGCAACTACAAGAGTAAGCGAGCTCAGCCGATCCATCAGTGAAAGGAAAAACCCAGGAAATGCTGAATTAAACTGAGGGAAAAAGCTGAACACCGGCCAGACTTTATAAGTATCGTAAATAATACCAAGAAAGGTGGTGAAGGCGCCCGTAGTAAAGAAGAGCACGGCGGAAACTTTCGTCATCAGGCTGCCGAGCGGCGATGTTTCTTCGCCCGCCATGGGATCGAAGATGGATGCCATGGAGGAGCCGCGCTGATTATCCACCATGAAGCCGATACTTTGCGCCAGCCAGAAAGGCATTCCGGCAATAAAGCCCATCATCATGCCAAGAGCAGCTTCTTTCACCACAACTTTAAGGAGCTCTATCGAAGAAAGGCCGCCTGGCGGAATGGTGGGCAACACCATGGGCACCAGCAGAAAAGTGAACGCCAGGATAACCGCATTGCGTGCCGTACCCTGCACCAGGCTCTGGCTTAATATAGGAACGATCGACAGGATAGCGCCCATCCGCACCATGCATATGGATACGGTAAAGAGATAATCCCGAATGGGCATCAGATCGTTGTATGCCTGTAGATCCATAGCGCTATAGCTCCAGATACGGGAATGTATTGAAGATGCGCAGAGTAAAGTTGATCAGCTCGCCACCCATCCAGTACGAGGTAAGCAGAATCGTAATCGTAACGACAATAAGCTTAACAGCAAAGCTGAGGGTCTGCTCCTGAATCTGCGTAAGTGCCTGAAGTACGCTGACAAGCAGACCTGTAAAAGTGGCCGTAATGATGGGAGGCAGCGACAGCACGAGCACCAGGATCATGGTTTGGGCGGTAAGATCCAGAATCAGGGCTCGTGTCATAGTGTGGCGTTCCGTGGTAACGGCTTAGGCGTAGCTCAGAATCAGGCCCTGAAGCAGCCTTGTCCACCCATCCACAAGGACGAAGAGCAGTAGCTTGAAGGGTAGCGAAATGGTCATGGGCGATACCATCATCATACCCATGGCCAGTAGAATATTGGATACGATAAGATCAATGGCAATAAACGGCAGATATATCAGGAACCCGATCTGAAACGCTGAAGTAAGCTCAGCGACGGTAAACGCAGGAACCAGCACGATCATGTCCGATTCCTTCAGCTTGGCGGCGCGCTCCGGACCCCACAGCTTCTGTGCCGTTTTGATGAAGAACTGCCTGTCCCGCGCTGTAGTATGTTTAAGAAGAAACGTCTCCAGAGGCACTTTGGCTTTTTCCGCCACGGAGCGCATTGTGCCGACATCCGCCTTCGTAATGTTTTCCTTCTGAATGATATCCAGCGTATCTTCCAATACGGGATTCATGATGTAGATGGAAAGGATAATGGCGAGGCCGTTTACCACCATGTTGGGCGGAATCTGTTGTATACCCATAGCGTTGCGTATGAGTGTACAGACTGTGACGATTTTGACGAAGGACGTCACCATCATCGCGAGAAACGGGGCCAGGGAGAGAGACACCAGGATGAATACCAGTGATGTCGGATCCGGCATGTTGGCTGGTGTCATCGTCAGTGCGCGGGGCGGAGGTGGGTAAGGGAAAAGGACGGCGATGCGCCCTTATTCGGATGCGGAGGTATCGATAAATTCAGTAATGCGGACGCCAACGCGGTCGCCGAGTTGCAGCAGTTCGCCGCGGCCCACAACCATGCCGTTAGCGCGGATAGAGACGGGGCGTTCGGCCAGAGCGGGGAGCTCGAAGACATAGCCGGGCTGTAAGGTAAGCAACTGATTGTAAGGCACGTGCAGTTCGCCGACTTCGAAGATGAGCTGGACGGGGATTTGGTCCAGAGCGCCTGCGCCCGGGGAAGGTGGTGTGGAGGCGGTGGCGGCAGCGGGGGATGTGGCCATGGGCTTGGGGGTGACGATGGGCTCGTTCTGCAGGCTGGTGATCGTGATGGCGCTGCCTTTGAGAGTGGCGGCAAAGGTGGGGCCGTTGCTTATCTTTACACGACAAAGTCCACCCTTTGACAGGAAGAAATCGTCAATAAGAATGAGGTCATCGTAGCCGAGCGACGCGAACTCGGCAGTGGACAGTCGCGCTTCTCCAACAGACACGCGGATGACCGCGGGCAGTATGCCGAAGCGGCGCGCGGCATTAGGTGCCGGGCAGGGGAGAGATTTCGACAGCGGTGCGGCTATTTTATCGAGACCGGAATGATCGCAGCCCAGAATCCCCTCCATGGCATCAAGCGGCGGCTGGCGCTGAGGGCCGCCGGCAGAAGCCGTTCTGGACGAAGCATCCGCCGCGGAAGGGGCGAGAGTGGAGAGCACTGAATGGCGCTCCAGCGTAAAGGCGAAAAGATTGGGGGCCTCAACCGGGCCGGCATTCCACGCTACTTCCTGAATGTGGCAACTGACGCGCAGGGAGCTCTCCAGCAGGCGCCACCAGGGCTCGCAAATGCTCTCCAGCACCATGGAGGCGACGTCCGGCGGGAGTGCTTCCAGATCCACGTTTTGAAGTTTGGACTGCAGGAAGCCTGCCGGGGGTAGTCCGGAGAATCCAAGCGCGAAGATGTGCGGGCCTGCTTTGATTTTGAGTGACAGGCGCGGTGACCAGAGCGCCGAGGAATCCTGGTCCAGGTGACGCAGATGCAGCGTAAAGGGTTGCTGATCCAGGTTGAACGCGACGCGGCGATGGGTGCCGCCGACGGTATTCCAGGCTCGCGCGCGGGTGGGATCGCAGGGTGGCAGGCGCAGCAGGCTGGGGGCGGTGGGGACCGGGCTCATCATTTCGTCTTTGGCGAAGATTGCGGGAAAACGATAGACGATAGCAAGCAAAGTCGAAGAGGGGTATCAGCGTTTTGGCGTGGACCGATGGAAGATACGGGCTAGGGTTAGCCCACGATGTCCGAATCCGGCGAAAAGACAGAGGAGCCAACAGCTAAAAAGCTGCGGGACGCCCGCGAGAAAGGGCAGGTGGCAAAGAGCGTGGATGTGAGCTCCACAGCGCTGTTGCTGAGTCTTTTTGCGTTCATTGGTATTGCCTGGGACTGGTATTTGCAAAGATGCGCAGAGCTTGTTCTGTTAGCTCCAAAACTTTATGCCCCCGGCTTTGTGTTTGCTCAGTCACTGGATATTATGCTGATGACGGTATTGCAGGAAGTCTTCATCATGTGCATGCCTGTATTTGCTATCGTTATTGTAGTGGGGCTGGGAGCCAATTTTGCACAGTTTGGCCTTTTATTTTCTTTTGAATCTATCAAGCCTGACATCAATAAGCTTAATCCGATGAATGCCGTTAAAAAGGTGTTCTCGATCAAGAACCTTATTGAGTTTGGTAAATCGAATGCAAAGATCTTCTTTCTGGGAATTCTGGTTTATTGGGTGATCCTGGATTCCGTGGATCCGCTTTTAAAAGTGCGATATTACGGTGCCACAGGTGTGCTTGAGGTGATCAACCCTATTATGAAAGTATTTGCCATTAATACGGCGTTTGCTTATATTGTGGTGGCGGCATTTGACTACTTCTTTCAGAAGAACCAGCATATAAAAGAGCTTCGAATGACAAAAGATGAAGTGAAGCGGGAATACAAGGAATCGGAGGGAAATCCTGAAATTAAGGGTAAACGCAAGCAGCTGCACAAGGAGATGTCGCAGAACGCGACGGTGCAGAATACACGCAAGGCGTCTGTGCTTGTAACGAATCCTACGCACTATGCGGTAGCGCTTTACTATAATAAGGATGAAACCAAGCTGCCCGTGGTACTGAGCAAAGGCGAGGGATGGGTGGCGCAGCAGATGATAAAAGTAGCGGAAGAGGAAGGAATCCCCATCATGCGGGATGTACCTTTGGCGAGAGCTTTGTATGATCAGGTTCCTGTGGAAGCCTATATACCTACGGACCTTATACAACCAGTGGCAGAGGTGCTGCGCTGGGTGCAGCAACTGAAGCAACAGCAGGGAGGGGGATCTTGAAGAAGCAGCATAAGGGCGGTCAACAAAACAACAACAGCGGCAGTAACATCAGCAGCGGTAAAGAAGCAAAAGCGCAGACGGCAGGCGCACCGGTTTCCGCACCGAAAGCGATGCAGGTGCGTTATGTTGTGGCGGTTATCTGGATCATGCTTGCCCTGGCGGCCGGTTACTGGACCGGCAAGTTCGGCTTTGCCCTGCCGCCGGATTATGCTGTACCGGAGGAAGCGGCGATTCGCACTCTTATCCAGGGCTACTTTAAAACGTGGTCGGCTAAGGATATGGAGGGCTACGGCGCCTGTTTTCAGGAGGACGCGACCATTGCTTTTGTGGATGAGATTGCACCCGTGGTGCTGGATCGCGAAAGGTTCCTGGACTCTCAGCGCCGGGCGCATGAGCGCGCGACAACACCGATGACAGAGATGCCGGAAAGTATCGCCGTGCAACTGCATGGGGGCGTGGCCCATGTGCAGGTCCGCTGGCATTTGAAGAAGGCGGAAGGCGATGAGCGGGGCTGGGATTTCTTTACGCTGGTCAAGGTTGGCGGTGCCTGGAAGATCATCCACCTCTCCTTCTTCAATGACCCTCGTCCGGCTTGACAAGCGCCCAGCGTGACTCTGGCTCCGCTTGCCGGCGACCTTGTCGGCGCTGGGATTTTGGTCTGCGAGTTTTGTTGATGTAAATTTTTCTCGAGAGAAAAGACCGCTTGGCGTTTGACATTTTCGAATTTTCGGGAAATACTGAAAAGCATGAAAGAGGCGCTCGCCATCCTTCCCGATCCTGAAGACGACAGCAATCAGGAGGCGTTGCGCCATGCGCGCGATAAGTTCGTTACGGAGTGGGGTGCCATGGGCAGCATGTGGGGCATCAGCCGCACCATGGCTCAGGTTCACGCGCTGCTGCTGGTCAGCCCGCAGCCGCTGACGACGGACGAGATCATGGAAGAGCTGAAGATCAGCCGCGGCAATGCGCATGCAAATCTGCGCGAGCTGGTGGGCTGGGGGCTCATCCGCGGAGTGATACGCAAGGGCGAGCGCAAGGAATACTTTGAGGCGGAAAAGGACGTGTGGCGCATGTTCTGCGTTATCGCGCGAGAGCGGAAACGCCGGGAAATTGAGCCGGTGGTGAAGGTTCTGCGCGAGTGCGGCGAAACCACAAAGTTGCTGCAGGGGGCCGAGGCGCGCGAATTCAATCAACAGATTGCGGCGCTGCGCCAGCTGGTGGAAATAGCCGATACCGCCATGGACAAGATCTCCAAAGCGGAGCAGGCGGATGTGATGCCGTTTCTCACGGGCTTTCAGGGCTGATCCTGAAACCGCTGGCGAGGGATGGACGGACGGGGAAGGGGGCAAACCTGAATCTGGAGCTTTACTTTTACTAATTACTTTCTCGCGCAAAGCATGTTGGTGTGGTAGGGTGATTATCTCCAAGTTCCCATGAACCTATGACTTTAAATCACCGCCACGACGTTAACTTGAAGCACTTATTACTGACTATGAAGACTGCAACAGTTCCCAGGACAACGCAACGGCGCCACCGCGCAACGCCCCAGGTCGCGTCAAAGCGTACCTCGCCCGGCGTGCCAACAGCGCCCGCCACCAAGGCGCTTCGTGCGGTTCAGAAATACCGGAATTACCGCAAGTACGTGAAGGACGAGCTGCTTTAGGCGGCTTTAGGCGTGGCAGTTCAATCGAAGTGGCGTTAACTACCGCTTCCCGAAGCCGCGCTGAAGAAATAGCCGATGCCCATGGCGCCGGCCAGGTAGAGGGTGTAGGCGATAAACGCGAAGTACGCGTGGGTGCCGATCTGTGCGATGTAAGAAGCGATGACGAAATAGCCGTCGCGCTCCAGAAAAGCTACGGAGAGTAGCAGGATGGAGACGGCGGGCGCTGTATTGCTGCCTATGTACATAGGCGGTATGGGCAGCGAAAGCAGGAAGGCCATGATAGCGAGATTGATGCCGTGAAATCGCGTGGCGGTTCCGTGGGCTGTCAGCGCCAGCAGCCGCGGCTTCAGGCGGCGCTCGACTTTGCCGGCCAGCCAGCCGCCTTTTTCCACCAGCATGGTCAGGATGTTGCGCGGCACTTCGCGCTTCATGATCCACTTGGGCAGCCATGGCTTGTGAAGGCCCAGCGCCATGCTGACGCCCAGCAGCCCGATGACAAAGCCGAACGGTGTGGAGAGACCGGGCAGGGGAATAGGCTGTACGAAGGGCAGACTGAAGAGGATGAGCATCATGGCCACGCCGCGATCTTCCAGCTCCAGCAGGATGTCGTTGATGGTGACGACTTTATCGGGATCCGCCGGGAGCAGACAGCGCAGCTCCGTGGAAAGACGCTGCGACGCCAGGACTGGTCCTGGGGTGCCGGCCGCGTCGGGGCCAGGGATGGGGAGTTGCGGATCGCTCGTGCTCATGTCGCTGGAACCGTACCTGTGTTGAGTGCAGATGCAAGCTGCGGCGGTGTGAAATCGCAGTGACGCCGCAGGGTATCACGTGTACCATATTGCATGCATCTAAGTTGCCGTGGTGTTATCTTTGGGCTGATTTCAGCTCTTGCTATTATGCTGGCCAACGTCTCGGTTCATGCGGAGGAAAGGCCTGAAAAGCTGGAAATCAGGGTGAAAGCGGCGGATCACGGGAAAAGCATCACGATCCAGGCCATCAACAAGACGGATCGCGTGCTGAAGTTGTGGGATACCACATATTCCTGGGGCTGGGGGAACTGGAGTTTTCACTTCTACCAGGGGAATGGGCTCTATGTTTATGTCAGAAAACCTGACGTATTTCATACGATGAATATTCCTCGTGCTTTCGATATACCTGCACACGGAACACTTGATTTCACCTTTGATTTGAAGCGCAATAGTTGGGTAGAACACCGCATTCCGGTCTATCCCAAATACCTCCACGGTGGAGATGCGAAGAATGCCGTACGGGGCTGTATGGCTATCCTTTCCGTCCCCAGATCAAGCGAAGGGCAAAAGCAGAAGGTCTGGAAGGGCACGATCGCTTCACCCTTTTTCAAGCTTCCGCATTAGGTTTGTGCAGGAATCGAAATAGCGCTTTGGCGTACTCCGCTCCGTGCCCGCACGTCCGCGCTCGACTTGGCGGGGCTGATGCGCTAGGCTCTCCACTTTCCGCTCGCCGGGCTTTGCTGGGCGCGCTGCATTCCTTTACGCATTTTTATGTCCAAACATTACGTCATTACGGGCGGCGCCGGCTTTATCGGCTCTAATCTTGCCCATACGCTGGCCGCCAGGGAACCGGAGGCCGACATCACCATTATTGATGACTTTCGCTCCGGCGACTTTAAGAATCTGGAAGGCTTCAAGGGCGACCTGATTACCGGGGACCTGTCTCGCGTGGATTTAACGCCGTGGTTTGATGAAGTGAAGGTGGACGTGGTTTTTCACCTGGCATCGGTGACCGACACGACGGACCATGACCAGTTCCGCCAGTGCCACGATAACATTGAAGGCTGGCGCAACCTGCTGGGCACCTTCAACTCCAAGAAGACGCGCATCGTGTATGCATCGTCCGCGGCCACGTACGGCATCGCAGCCGGCATCAATCACATCGACCAGCAGCAGAAGCCCGCCAACGTCTACGCGTTTACCAAGGTGCAGCTGGAGAACCTGGCGCGCATCTGGCAGCGGTCGAATCCCAAGCAGGCCATCATCGGGCTGCGCTTCTTCAACGTCTATGGACCGCGCGAGACGCACAAGCTGAGGGCGAG
>JBGGNE010000065.1:0-3801 GCA_041287705.1 Methylacidiphilales bacterium
GCCAAGCGCTGGCGCGGCGGCAGGATGGTGTTTGAATTACTGCTGTCGCCATCTGGGCCGGACGAAATGCCATCCAAGGATGAAATCCTGACGTGCCGCTGGTATAACATGTTTGGATTGAACAAGGTGTTGACGCCGGGGAAGGAGATCTTTGTCTATGGCAAGATTATCAAAGGCAAGACGGGTTGGAGCATGACGCACCCGGATTTCGAAATCGCGGAGCCAGAATTGCCAGCTGCAGAAGGTGAAGCAACCGCGCAGGGTACTGTCTCTCCGGGCGGAAACCCGCGTCGTCTCCACACGGGTCGAATCGTCCCGATTTATCCGCTCACCGAAGGTCTGACGCAGCGAAATCTTCGCCAGATCATGCACCGCGCTGTTACTCTGTACGGCCCGGAGATGGAAGAGGATTACGAAGCGCCGCCAGTGCTGCCTAAGCTCGCGAAAGCTGTTCCCGCGGTGCACTTTCCTGAAAGCTGGAACGAGCGCGACTCGGCTCGTCAGCGGCTGGCGTACGACGAATTTTTTGCGCAGCAGCTGGTGCTGGCACGACGCCGCAACAAGCGTATGCGGGTGAAAAAGACGCGCCCACTTCCGCTGCAGCCGGACCATCCTGCCTACGGACTGGCCCGGCGCTGGCTCGAGACCCTGCCTTTCTCACCCACGGGTGCCCAGCAGCGGGTAATGGCCGAGATGGAGCGCGACATGGCCGCAGGCGTGGCGATGAATCGCCTGCTTCAGGGCGATGTGGGCAGCGGTAAAACGTTGGTGGCGACTTATGCCATGCTGCTTGCGGCAGGCCATGGATTCCAGGCCGTACTGATGGCGCCCACCGAAATCCTTGCGGAGCAACATTATCTGAATCTCTCCAAATGGCTTGCGCCGCTGGGTATAGCAGTTGGCCTACATACTGGTAACCGCAAGTTTCTGCACAGCCACAATATTGGCGAAGGAGAGCTGGCGCTGGGTGCTTTGCCCAGTATGGAAACTCCAGCGGGACCAAGTGTGGCCTCGGTTGCGGGAAGCATTGTCGTGGGTACTCACGCCCTGGTCTACGAGTCATTTATCGCGGATAACCTGGGTCTGGTTGTCATTGATGAGCAGCATAAATTCGGGGTGCTGCAGCGGGCTGCACTTACCCGCAAAGGCGATAATCCCGACGTGCTGGTCATGACTGCGACGCCTATTCCGCGCACGCTCCGTCTCACTCTTTACGGTGATCTGGACGTGAGCATTCTGGATGAGCTGCCTCCCGGCCGTACTCCTATCACCACAGCGGTGCGTCGTCCCAACGATCTCGACCGGATGTGGGAGTTTGCCCGTGCCCAGATCAAGGCTGGTCGCCAGATGTACGTGGTTTGCCCTCTCGTGGAGGAATCCGAGAAGGTGGAAGCGCGCGCGGCGCAGGCCGAGCTGGAGAGCGTAAGAAAGCACATGCCCGGCGTAAATGTGGGGCTTCTGCATGGCCGCATGCCAGGCGAGGAGAAAGACGCCGTGATGAAGAAATTCCGCGCACTGGAGGTGCAGGTGCTCGTCAGCACATCCGTTATCGAGGTCGGCGTCGATGTGCCCAATGCCACCATGATGGTTGTGGTGAATGCCGAACGCTTCGGTCTTGCGCAGTTGCACCAATTGCGCGGGCGCATCGGTCGTGGAGCTCAGAAGTCCTACTGCGTGCTCGTTTCCGAGCCTGGCAGTGAGGACGGCTGGCGTCGTCTGAAGGTAATGGAGGATACCTGTGACGGCTTTAAAATCGCCGAGGAAGATCTGCGTTTGCGTGGACCGGGCAATATCTTTGGCACGGAACAGAGCGGTCTCCCCAAGCCGCGCTTTGGCAATCCGGTAACCGATCTCCCGTTGCTTCAGCAAGCCCGCCAGCATGCCGCGGAGGTTATCGCAGCGGATTCAGATCTGGAGAAGCATCCGAAGCTGAAGCAACTGGTGGATCGACTGATTCTGGGCGGAGGAAATGTAGACGGTGGTTGAGCGAAATGGAGATAGGTGAACGCACTCTCCCGGTTACATTGCCTGCCATTAGCTCAGCTCAGTTTCTCCGCGACTACCTGGGTCTCGCAGAACTCCAGAACGCCGTGGACTGCGCCTTCTCGACCAATCCCGGACTCCTTCATTCCACCAAATGGCGCTGCAGCAATAGGGCCGCTGCCCGTATTGAGCCCTATGTGGCCGCATTTCAGCTTCCTCGCCAGCCGAACCGCCGATTCGCCTGGCGCAGCAAATACATAGGCGGCAAGGCCATGCATTGTTCCATTCGCAAGTTGTACAGCTTCCGCTTCGTCGCGAAAACTGCCTATGGCAAACACAGGGCCGAATATTTCCTCACGCCACATTCCCATGTCCGGATTCACTCCAGTCAGCACCGTGGCAGGGTAGATCCAGCCGGTGCCGGCGGACGGTTTGGCTGGTGTGCCTCCAAGCATGATTTTTGCGCCTTTACCCAAGGCATCGCCCACCAGCTTCGCCACTTTATCCCATGCCTTTTCATGAATCAACGGACCGAAGTCGGACTGAGAATCCATGCCATCGCCGGGCTTAAGAGCTTTCAGCTTATCGCAGAGTGCAGCAGTAAATTCTTCGGCGATGGCGTCGTGTACCAGAATGCGATTGGTGCAGACGCAGGTCTGTCCACTGGCACGCAGCTTGTTCGTCACGAGCGCTGAAACCGCACCAGCTAAGTCGGCCCCCTGAAAGACGAGGAAGGGAGCGTTGCCGCCAAGTTCCATGGAGGTGCGCTTGATCGTTTTTGCACAACGTTCCATCAGCATCTTCCCGACGGGCGTAGAGCCGGTAAAGCTCACGACACGGACCCGAGGGTCATCGCACATCGTCTCACCGATCTCCTTCGAACCGCCCATGACCAGATTGGCAAAGCCGCGCGGCATCCGCGCGCCGGCGAAACAGGACGAGCGTTCCATAAGCGTCCAGAGTGCAATTGCCGCGAGCGGTGTTTCGGATGCCGGTTTGGCGACAAAAGGGCAGCCTGCCGCAATGGCTCCGCTCACCTTTTTTGCCAGCATTGCCAGAGGGAAATTCCATGGGGTAAGGAGCACCGCGACACCGGTCGGAACGTAATTGACCACCCATCGTGTGCCCTTCAGCGCTTCGCCCGCGTGCTCTTCCGGAACAATCTCACTCAGGCGAGCGAAGTGCCGCGTGGCATCCTCAAAAAATGTGGTGGCGTAGTCGACTTCAGCCAAAGAGTCGCGTAGCGTCTTGCCGTTTTCCAGGGTAATGATCCGCGCGAGTTCCTGGCGTTCAGTCTTTAAGCATGAAATCAGAGCTTTAAGAAAAAGCAGGCGGCCTTCTTCAGTGAAGTCTTGCTCCGGATCGCTGCTTATAGAGAACGCCGCTTCAAGAACGTTCGACGCTGCGGCGATGGCTCGTTCCGTTTCGGCAGCACCCATTCTGGGCACGCGCGCTACGATATGGCCGTTCGCGGGATTCAGCACCTCCATCCATCGGTTTGAATCGTCGCCCGAAGAATTCTGGTCCGCTTCGATCCATTTACCATCAATGAGGCCAAGCGCGTGAGGGAGTAAGTGGCTTTTAATCATAAAGTTAAGTGATTCTGCTTCAGATGGCCCCGGATGAGCGGGATTCGACGCTATTTACCCTATTCCACAACTACGCGGCACGAAACTGATTTTGTCCCGTTTTTTTTATTGATTTCCATGCCGTGGCATCGCTAGTGTTCACATTCTAACGTTCACCGCGGGTATAGTTCAATGGTAGAACGGCAGCCTTCCAAGCTGCACACGAGGGTTCGATTCCCTCTACCCGCTC